>DATBEM010000060.1:0-55298 GCA_036276115.1 Trebonia sp. | reverse complement strand
GACCGGTATGCCACCTGCTCCCCGGCTGGCATCACCTGAGCGGAGCCTCACCCGGGCGGGCGTCCCGGCGAATGCGCACGCGCCCCCGGCTGACGCCCTGGTAGATCAAGGCGCCCCCTGCGCGACCTGGCGCGTGTCACTGCTGAGGTCACCTTCCGATGAGGGCCCAGAGCCGGTTTCGGTTGCCGCGCTGAGAGGATCAGTCAAGCCCCAGAAGCGTATTGGACTCGCCCCGGGCGCCCGGTGAAATCTCAAGCGTTCGTTGTATACGCGCGGCCCCCAGGTCATCCCTCGGAGGCGTCACCCACGCCCAAGGCTCCGTCCGACTGACACCGCACGGTCGCCGACTATCAGAGATGGCCATCCCCCCGCAGCCCCGGAAGGCAATGCCGACCTGGGGAAACGCGACTGCGTTCATCCCACAAATATCCCACGACCAGCGGCCGGCACCTGCCTCCAGTGGCATCCGACTGCCTACGCCTGCCCTGAGGACGGCAACAGCCCCTGACCGCGTAAGCGCAGTTCAGGGGCTGTTTTCCCAGGCTGTGGCAGGTGATGGATTCGAACCAACGTAGGCTGAGCCGACGGTTTTACAGACCGCTCCCTTTGGCCACTCGGGCAACCTGCCGTACACCGTCGTGTCTGCGACGGCAGACGAAAGAATAGCGGACATCTCACGTGCTCGCGACTCAGCCGGGCTACTCAGCGGGGGTAGCCGGCCAGGGCTTCCAGCCGCCGGACGCGCTCCCCGACCGGGGGGTGGGTGAGGAACAGGCGGCCGTAGCCCTCGTCCGGGAAGGGGTGGGCGATCATCAGGTGGCCGGACGCGGCCAGGCCCCCGGAGGGCGGCAGCGGGAGCGAGGCCGCGCAGACGTCGATCTTCCGCAGTGCGCTCGCCAGGGCCATCGGGTCCCCGGTCAGCAGCGCCCCGCAGGCGTCGGCCCCGTACTCCCGGGACGTGGGCGCGCCCCAGCGCAGCACCAGGGCGGCCACGGGCCGCAAGCGGATCAATGACAGCAGGGCCGCGAAGCCCGCGCACCACGACGAGCCGGCGATGTCGCCCCGGGCGACGTGGGCGAGCTCGTGGGCGAGGACGGCCCTTAGCTCCGCGGGCGACAGCGACCGGAGCAGGCCCTCGGTGAGGCACAGGGACACCGAGCGGGCGCTCTGGCCGACCGCGAGCGCGTTGGGCTGCACCGCCGGGCTGATGAACAGGCGGGGCATCGGCAGCCGGGCCGCGGTCGAGAGGTCTCGCACGAGCTGGTACAGCTCCGGGTGCTCGACTTCGCCCACCGGGCGAGCGCGAACGGCCGTCAGGACAGCCCGCTCGGTGAACAGGAAGACCAGCGAAGCGCTGACGAGGACTATGGACCAGGCGGCGCCCACCCCGAGGGGGCCAGCGATCGCGTAGCCCGCGATGAGGGCCAGCGAGCACATGAACGCGGCCAGCGCGGCGGTCCGGAGCCAGCGAAAACCCACGTCCCCTCCTCGCGTCCCGGTCGGGTATTCTTACCGTTCACCTCGTCTAACGGCCCAGCGGCGCCACAGGTTCCGTACCCGCGGGCGGGCTGGCGACCGGGCTCAGGCGGCGAGATGGCGGCCCGGCGGGGGAACTTCTGCTGGCAGTAGAGCGTTCGCTAGCGGGGGGGTCGAACCATGCGAGCGAGCTCAGCACCGCTCCGGGGAAAGCGCAACGTGGCGATGGCCACACTGCCCGCGCGGCACGCACAATTCCCGTAGCGCCATAGAATTAAACACGCTTTGACTCGCGCCCCTTGCCTTCGGTACGGGGGTGGTTGCCGGCCGACTAACCGGCCCGGCGTTCGGAGGAGGCTTTGCGCTGTGACCAAGCAGGTCCAGGAGCTTGACCACGTTATCATTCGGTTCGCCGGCGACTCTGGCGACGGCATGCAGCTCACGGGGGACCGGTTCACGCAGGAGACGGCTGTCTTCGGCAACGACCTGTCGACGCTGCCGAACTTCCCGGCCGAGATCCGCGCCCCCGCCGGCACGCTGCCCGGGGTAAGCAGCTTCCAGCTGCACTTCGCGGACCACGACATCCTGACGCCGGGCGACGCGCCGGACGTCCTGGTGGCGATGAACCCGGCGGCGCTGAAGGCGAACCTGAAGGACCTGCCGCACGGGACGGACCTCATTGTCAACACCGATGAGTTCACTAAGCGGAACCTGCAGAAGGTTGGCTACGAGAAGAACCCGCTCGAGACCGGCGAGCTGACCGCCTGGCACGTGCACGCGGTGCCGCTGACCAGCCTGACGGTCAAGGCGCTGGAGGCCCAGTCCCTCAGCCGCAAGGACGCCGAGCGGTCAAAGAACATGTTCGCCCTGGGCATGCTGTCGTGGCTGTACGGGCGGCCGGCCGAGGGCACGCTGAGCTTCCTCGAGGCCAAGTTCGGCAAGAAGCCCGAGATCTACAAGGCCAACGTGACGGCCTTCCAGGCGGGCTGGAACTTCGGCGAGACCACTGAGGCCTTCTCGGTCCGCTACGAGGTCAAGCCGGCCGCCCTGGCGCCCGGCCACTACCGGAACATCACCGGCAACACGGCCCTCGCCTACGGCCTGGTCGCGGCGGGCCAGCTGACGAAGCTGCCGCTGTTCCTCGGGTCCTACCCGATCACCCCCGCCTCGGACATCCTGCACGAGCTGGCCAAGCACAAGAAGTTCGGCGTCCGCACGTTCCAGGCGGAGGACGAGATCAGCGCGGTCGGCTCGGCCCTGGGGGCAGCATTCGGCGGCGCGCTGGCGGTGACCACCAGCTCCGGTCCCGGCATCATCCTCAAGATGGAGACGGTCGGCCTCGCGGTCGCCACCGAGCTCCCGCTGATCGTCGTGGACGTGCAGCGGGCGGGCCCGTCCACCGGCATGCCGACCAAGACCGAGCAGGCGGACCTGCTGCTGGCCCTGTACGGCCGCAACGGCGAGTCCCCCATCCCGGTGGTGGCGGCGGCGTCCCCGAGCGACTGCTTCCACGCGGCCATCGAGGCGGCCCGCATCGCGGTGACCTACCGGACCCCGGTCATGCTGCTGTCGGACGGGTACCTGGCCAACGGCTCGGAGCCATGGCGGATCCCCGACGTGGCGTCGCTGCCGGACCTGAGCGAGGCGTTCGACTTCGCCACCGCGTCGACCGACACTGACGCGACCGGCGAGTTCCTGCCCTTCAAGCGCAACCCCGAGACGCTGGCGCGGCCGTGGGCGATCCCCGGCACGCCGGGCCTGGAGCACCGCATTGGCGGCATCGAGAAGGCCGACGGCAGCGGGGCGATCTCCTACGACCCCGACAACCACGACCTCATGGTGCGCACCCGCCAGGCCAAGATCGACGGCATCGCGGTGCCCGACCTGGAGGTGGACGACCCCGACGGCGACGCGTCCGTCCTGGTCCTCGGCTGGGGCGGGACCTACGGCTCGATCGGGGCGGCAGTCCGCCGCTCCCGCCTGGCCGGCCACAAGGTCGCCCAGGCCCACCTGCGCCACCTCAACCCCTTCCCGGCGAACCTGGGCGAGGTGCTGCGGCGCTACGACAAGGTGCTGGTCCCGGAGATCAACCTGGGCCAGCTCGCCCTGCTGCTGCGGGGCCGCTTCCTGGTTGACGTCATCTCCTACAACCGGGTCCGCGGCCTGCCGTTCCAGGCGGCCGAGCTCGCCAGCGCCATTGAGGAAGTGATCGGAAATGCCTGAGGCACTGTCCAACGGAAACGGGCACCGGCTCCACTCCCTGGAGCTGGTGCCCAAGGCGACGGGCCTGGCCACCAAGGACTTCAAGTCCGACCAGGAGGTCCGCTGGTGCCCCGGCTGCGGTGACTACGCGATCCTGGCGGCGTTCCAGTCCTTCCTGCCGACCCTGGAGGTCCCGCGGGAGAACATCGTCGTCGTCTCCGGCATCGGCTGCTCGTCCCGGCTGCCGTACTACGTCAACAGCTACGGGATGCACTCGATCCACGGCCGCGCCCCGGCGATCGCGTCGGGCCTCGCGTCGTCCCGGCCGGACCTGTCGGTCTGGGTGATCACGGGCGACGGGGACGCGCTGTCGATCGGCGGCAACCACCTCATCCACGCGCTGCGCCGCAACGTCAACATCAAGATCCTGCTGTTCAACAACCGGATCTACGGCCTGACCAAGGGCCAGTACTCGCCGACGTCGGAGCAGGGCAAGATCACCAAGTCGACGCCGTTCGGCTCGCTGGACTACCCGTTCAGCCCGCTGTCGCTGGCGCTCGGCGCGGAGGCGTCGTTCGTGGCCCGCTCGGTCGACTCCGACCGCAAGCACCTGCAGTCGGTCATGACGGCGGCGGCTGACCACCAGGGCACGGCGTTCATCGAGATCTTCCAGAACTGCCCGATCTTCAATGACGACGCCTTCGCCCCGATCAAGGAGCCGCAGGCGCCCGGCCTGATCCGGCTGGCGCACGGCGAGCCGGTCACGTTCGGCCCCGGCGGCTCCAAGGGCCTCACCTACGGCCCGTACGGGACCCTCCAGGAGGTCGACACCGCCGCGGTGCCAGCCGAGTCCCTGGTCGTCCACGACGCCACCCGCGAGGACCCGTCGTACGCGTTCGCCTTGTCCCGGCTGGACAACGGCGACTTCTCGCACACCCCGATCGGCGTCTTCCGCTCGGTCGAGCGCCCGTCCTACGACTCCCTGATGGCGGCCCAGATGGCCCAGGCCCAGGCCGGCGGCCCCGGCGACCTGAGCAAGCTCCTGGCCGGCAACGACACCTGGCAGGTCGGCAACTAGCGGCCTTCCGGATCAGGCCCGGCGGCCCCGCATCACGTGGTGGTGCGGGGCTGCGCCTTGCTAGTCGGCCTTGAGGATGCCGACCGGGCAGCTCACGCCGGTGCTGTGGTCAGGGCAGTAGCCGTGCGGGACCTTGTGCAGGTACTGCTGGTGGTAGTCCTCGGCGAGGTAGAACTCGGGGGCACCGGCGATCTCGGTGGTGATCGCGCCGTAGCCTGCCTCGGCTAGCTTCTTCTGGAAGTCGGCCTTGGACTGCTCGGCCGCCGCCCGCTGGGCATCGCCGTGGTAGAAGATCACGGACCGGTACTGGGAGCCGACATCGTTGCCCTGGCGCATGCCCTGGGTCGGGTCATGGGACTCCCAGAAGACCTTCAGGAGCTGGGCGTAGCTCGCCTTGGCCGGGTCGAAGACGACCCGGACGGTCTCGGCGTGCCCGGTCTGCCCGCTGCAGACCTCCTCGTAGGTCGGGTTAGGAGTGAAGCCGCCCTCATAGCCGACCGCCGTGGTGTAGACGCCAGGCACCTTCCAGAAGGCCTGCTCCTCGCCCCAGAAGCAGCCCAGCGCGAACTCGGCCACCTCGCTATCTTCGGGGTACGGGCCCGCCAGCGGGGTTTCCAGCACCTCATGGTGAGCGGGGACGGGCAGCGGGGCGTCGCGGCCAGGCAGGGCGTTCGCGCTGGTCACCATCCGCGTCTTCCGGGAACCGAAGATGCTCATTGACCCCTCCTTGAGTCTCTCAGCCGGTGCGGTTGGTGACGAAGGCGCACAGGGACTCGAATGCCTCCCGGGCCGGGAGGCCGGGCAGCCCCTGCACGATCGCGTGGGCGCGGTCGATCCACGCGCGGACGGTGGACCGGGCCTCGTCCATGGCCGGGGACTCGCGCAGCAGTGCCAGGGCCTCGGCATGAAGACCCGGATCAGTCAGCTCGCCGAGCTCCAGCAGCGAGCGCAGGCGCACCTCGGCCGGGTCGGCCGAGGTGGACCGCAGCGCGTACAGGACGGGCAGCGAGCGGACCCCCTGGCGCAGGTCGGTGCCGGGCGACTTGCCCGACTCCTCGGAGGTCGCGGCGACGTCGATCAGGTCGTCGGTGAGCTGCCAGGCGACGCCGATCCGCATGGAGGCTTCCGCGATCTGGTCCACCAGCGGCCCCGGGGCGCCGGCGAACATTGCCCCGAACCGGCCCGAGGTGGCGATCAGCGACCCGGTCTTGTCATCGATGACCCGCATGTAGTGGGCGAGCGGGTCGCCCCCCGGGCGGACGCCGGTGGTCTCGGCGAGCTGGCCGTCCACCAGCCGGGAGAACGTCTCGGCCTGGATCCGCACCGCCTCCGGCCCGAGGTCGGCCAGGATCCTGGACGCCCGGGCGAACAGGAAGTCCCCGGCCAGGATGGCGACCGAGTTCCCGAACAGCGCGTTGGCCGACGGTGACCCGCGCCGGATGGATGCCTCATCCATGACGTCGTCGTGGAACAGCGTCGCCAGGTGGGTGAGCTCGATCGCGACCGCGGCGGGCACGATGCGCTTGTCCCGGAAATCGCCGAACCGGGCCGCCAGCAGCACCAGCATGGCCCGGAAGCGCTTGCCGCCGGCCTCCATCATGCGCTGGGAGACCTCGCTGAACATCGCGTCCCCGCCGAACGTTGTCTCGCGCAGCGCCGCCTCAACCGCGGCCAGGTCGTCGGTTATCTCCGCCGTGAGCGCCGCGTCGGCGAATTCAACGGGTACGGCGATGGTCACGAAAGCTCCATGAAGTTGGCTGCATGAACAACACACCAGCATAACGAGACATGCCTCCCGCCCTCCCGGCGGAGGGTAGGAGGCACGCACGGCACATGGCGTTCAGTCGGCGCCCTACCGGACGAACAACTGGTTGGCCGCGTGGTTGGCCAGGTCCAGCACCGGGCCGGGGACGATGCCGAGGACGATGGTCGCCAGGGCGCCGACCGCGACGGCGGTCCCGGTGTAGACGCTCGGCACCACGACCTGGGGACCGTCCGGCACCGGCTCGCTGAAGAACATCAAGACGATGACGCGGACGTAGAAGAACGCCGCGATCGCCGACGACACGACGCCGACGATGACCAGCGGCAGCGCCCCGCCGCCGATGGCGGCCTGGAAGACCGCGAACTTCCCGGTGAAGCCGCTGGTCAGCGGGATGCCGGCGAAGCCGAGAAGGAACAGCGCGAAGATCCCGGCCACCAGCGGCGAGCGCTTGCCGAGCCCGGCCCAGCGCGACAGGTGGGATGCCTCGCCGCCCGGGTCGCGGACCAGGGTGATGACCGCGAACGCGCCGATCGTGGTGATGCCGTAGGAGGCCAGGTAGAACAGCGAGCTGGACAGCCCGGCGGTCGAGGCGGCGATCACGGCGGTGAGGATGAACCCGGCGTGGGCGATCGAGGAGTAGGCGAGCAGCCGCTTCACGTCGGTCTGGGTGATCGCGATGACCGCGCCGACGACCATGGTGAGGATCGCCACGACCCACATGGCCGGCCGCCAGTCCCAGGTCAGGGTGCCGAAGGCCACGTAGAACACCCGCAGCAGCGCCCCGAAGGCGGACACCACCGTGCAGGAGGCCATCAGCGCGGTCACCGGGGTGGGAGCGCCCTGGTAGACGTCCGGCTTCCAGCTCTGGAACGGCACCGCGCCGACCTTGAACAGCAGGCCGACGCCGGTCAGGGCGATGCCCGCGATGAGGAGGGTGTCGCTGCCGGTGTTGGTCGCCGCCGCCGAGGAGATCGTCGCCAGCGACACCGAGCCGGAGAAGCCGTACAGCATCGCCACGCCGAACAGGAAGAACGCCGAGGAGAAGGCACCGGGAGGAAGTACTTGACCGCCGCCTCGTGCGACAGGAGCCGGCGGCGCCGGGCCAGGCCGCACAGCAGGTACAGCGGGAGGGACAGCACCTCCAGGGCGATGAACATCGTCAGCAGGTCGTCCGACGCCGGGAACAGCAGCATGCCGCCGATCGCGAACAGGACCAGCGGGTAGACCTCGGTGTGGACCAGGCCGGCCAGCAGGCCCTCGCGCTCCTCGGGCGACCCGGGCGGCGCCGCCGCCTGCCCCGCGAACACGGACACGTCCTGTGAGGAGTCGGCGATCAGGAGGACCGAGACGAAGGCGAGCACCAGGATCGTGCCCTGGATGAACAGCGTGGGCCGGTCAACCGCGACCGCGCCCATCGCGGCGACGTGCCCGGCCGACCCCTTGGCGAACAGCGTGCTCGACGTGGCGATCACGCAGGTCCACACGAAGGCGGCGGCGAGGCTGGCGAACGTGATCACCAGGTGCACGCCCCGGCGCAGCGGCCGCGGCACGAACGCCTCTACCAGCACCCCGACGACGGCCGCACCGAAGACGACGAGCATCGGCGCGAGCTGGCTGTACTCGATGCTCGGGGCCGGGATCGCCCCCGGTACGGGCGTGGCAGCGGCGCTGGCCACCGTGCTGGCGACAGCGAGGCTCACGGCTGGACTCCATTCTGGGCGGTCGCCGGGTGGGCCGGGACCGGATCACTGACGTGAATCTGCGACATGGTGGACTTCACCGCCGGGTTGATCACGTCGAGCACCGGCTTGGGGTAGACGCCCATCGCGATGATCAGCGCGACCAGCGGGACGACGGCCAGCAGCTCCCGCGGCCGCAGGTCGCGGCCGGTGAGGTCGGCGGCCACCGCGTCGGGGGTCGGTCCGTTCATGGTGCGCTGGTACATCCACAGGATGTAGATCGCGGCGAGGATGATGCCCGCGGTGGCGATCACCGCCGGCACCTTGTACCGGTCGAACGTGCCCACCAGCACCAGGAACTCGCTGACGAAGGTGGACAGGCCCGGCAGGGACAGCCCCGCGAGCCCGGAGATGAGGAACAGGCCCGCGAAGACCGGCATGAGCTTCTGGACGCCGCCGAAGTCCTCGATGCGGTCCGATCCGCGCCGCGCGATCAGGAACCCGGCCAGCAGGAACAGGGCGCCGGTGGCGAACCCGTGGTTGACCATGTAGAGCGTCGCGCCGGACTGGCCCTGGGTGGTGAACGCGAAGATGCCCAGCACGATGAAGCCGAAGTGGGAGATCGACGTGTAACCGATGAGGCGCTTGAGCGACTTCTGCCCGATCGCCACGATCGCGCCATACAGGACGCTGATCACCGCGAGGACGAGGATCAGGTCAGTGAAGTAGCGCGCCCCGGCCGGGAACAGCTCCAGGCAGTAGCGCAGCATCCCGAACGTGCCGACCTTGTCCATCACGCCGAGCATGAGCACCGCCGTGCCGGGCTGGGCGGACGCGGTCGCGTCGGGCAGCCAGGTGTGGAACGGCCACAGCGGGGCCTTGATCGCGAAGGCGATGAAGAAGGCGAGGAACATCCACTTCTGCGCCTCGGGCGACAGCGTCACCTGCAGCAGCGACTGGATGAGGAACGTGCCGTGGTGCCCGGTGGCGGCCGACTGCCCGGCGTACACGTACAGGGCGATGACCGCGACCAGCATCAGCAGGCCGCCCAGGAGGCTGTAGAGCAGGAACTTGACCGCCGCGTACTGCCTGGCCCCGACGCCGTAGGACCCGATCATGAAGTACATCGGGATCAGCATGGCCTCGAAGAACACGTAGAACAGGAAGACGTCGGTCGCCTCGAACACCCCGATGGTGAAGGTCTCCAGGAGCATCATCAGCGCGAAGTAGTTCTTGACCGGCTTGCCCAGCTTGTCCACGTCGTTCCACGACGCGAGGATGACGAGCGGCTGCAGGACCGCGGTCATCCCGACGAGGACCAGCGCGATGCCGTCGACCCCGAGGGCGAAGTGCACCCCGAACTGCGGGATCCAGGAGTACTGCTCCCGGAGCTGGTACTGCGGGCCGCCGGTGTGGAACCGGGTCGCCATCACGATGACCCACACCAGGGTCACGGTCGAGAACAGCAGCGCGAGGAGCTTCGGCAGCCGGTTGCGCGCCGCCACGTCACCCGGCGCGCTGTCGGCCGGCCTCGATGGCACGAACGCGATGACGATCGCGCCCAGCAGCGGGATCGCGCCCGCGACGGTCAGCCAGGGAAAGCCGTTCATCTACAGCCTCACCACGAGTAGGCCGGCCACCAGGAGCACGGCGCCGATGAGCATGGACAGCGCGTACGAGCGCGCGTAGCCGGTCTGCACCCTGCGCAGCCGCCCGGAGGAACCGCCGATGGTCGCCGCGATCGTGTTCACCAGTCCGTCGATCCCCCGGTTGTCGAAGAAGACCGACAGCCGGGTCAGCCACTGGCCGGGCCGCATGAGCACGGACTCGTTGAAGGCGTCGCCGCCGAGGTCCGCCCGCGCCGCCCGGGTAAAGATCGTTCCCCGGGGGGCGAGCGAGGGGACCGGGATCCGCCCGTACATGAACCAGGCGATGCCAACGCCGGCCACCGCGAGCACCAGGGCGATGATGCCGGCCGTGGACCAGATGCCGTGCGAGGACGGCGGGGAGCCGACGACCGGGGCCAGGAAGTCCGAGAACCGGCTGTCGATGATGAGGAACGCGCCGGCGCCGACCGAGCCGATGGCCAGCAGCACCATCGGGATCACCATCACCCAGGGCGACTCGTGCGGGTGCGGGGCGGAGTGCCGCGTCTCCGACTCGGCCTGGCCGGTGCGCGGCTCGTGGCCGCCGGTGATCTCGCCGCCCTCTTCCCAGCGCTTGGCGCCGAACCAGGTCATCAGCATCACCCGGGTCATGTAGAACGCGGTGATGCCGGCGCCGAGGATGGCGCACGCGGCGAGGATGTAGCCCGACGTGCCGCCCTTGTCCCAGGCCGCGTCGATGATGCCGTCCTTGGTGAAGAACCCGGAGAACGGCGGGATGCCGATGATCGCCAGGTACCCGAGGCCGAACGTCCCGAAGGTCCAGGGCAGGAACTTGCGCAGCGCGCCATAGCGGCGCATGCTGACCTCGTCGTCCATGCCGTGCATGACCGACCCCGCCCCGAGGAACAGCCCGGCCTTGAAGAAGCCGTGCGCGAGCAGGTGGGCGATCGCGAACACGTACCCGGCCGGGCCGAGGCCCGCGCCGAGGGTCATGTAGCCGATCTGCGACATCGTGGACCCGGCGAGGGCCTTCTTGATGTCGTCCTTGGCGCACCCGATGACCGCCCCGAACAGCAGCGTCACCGCGCCGACGACGGTGACCGCGAGCTGGGCGGTGGGCGAGTCGTTGAAGATCGGGTTGGACCGGACGATCAGGTAGACGCCGGCGGTGACCATCGTGGCCGCGTGGATCAGGGCCGACACCGGGGTCGGGCCCTCCATCGCGTCCAGCAGCCAGGACTGCAGCGGGACCTGGGCCGACTTGCCGCACGCGCCGAGCAGGAGCAGCAGGCCGAGGGCGGTGGTGACCCCGGTCCCGCCGGAGTTGCCGTGAGCCGCGCCGAACACCGGCCCGAAGTTGAACGTCCCGAACTCGGCGAACATCAGCATGATCGCGACCGACAGGCCGAAGTCGCCGACCCGGTTGGCGATGAACGCCTTCTTCGCCGCGACCGGCGGGGCCGGCTTGAACTGCCAGAACCCGATCAGCAGGTAGGAGGCGAGGCCCACGCCCTCCCAGCCGGCGTACAGGCCCAGGTAGTTGTCCGACAGCACCAGCAGCAGCATCGCCGCGATGAACAGGTTCAGGTAGCTGAAGAACCGCCGCCGGTCGGCGTCGTGGGCCATGTAGCCGATTGAGTAAATGTGGATCAGCGACCCGACGCCGGTGATCAGCAAGACGAAGCTGATCGACAGCGGGTCCAGCAGGATCCCGATGTTCGCCTGGAACCCGGCGACCGGGACCCAGGAGAACATGTGCAGGTCCTCGCTGCGGGTCGTCTTGCCCAGCATGCTGAAGAACGCGATCGCGCCGTAAACGAAGGATGCCAGCGACATCAAGACGGCGAGCAGGTGTCCCCACTTGTCGGTGCGCCGCCCGCCGATGAGCAGCACCGCGGCGCCGAAAACGGGGAACGCGAGCAGCAGCCACGAGGCGCGGAACACGCCGGTAGCAGCAATCGTCGACATCGCAACAATCCCCTTAGTACTTGAGAAGGTTCGCGTCGTCCACCGAGGCGGAGCGGCGAGCACGGTAGATGGCCATCAGGATCGCCAGCCCCACGACAACCTCGGCGGCGGCCACGACCATCACGAAGAAGGCCACCACCTGCCCGTCCAGGTTGCCCTGCATCCGGGCGAACGCCACGAATGCCAGGTTGCAGGCATTCAGCATCAGCTCAATGCACATGAAGACCACGATCGCGTTGCGGCGCACGAGCACGCCGACCGCGCCGATCGCGAACAAGACGACCGACAAGAAGATGTAATGGGCAGGACTCATGAGTCGTCGTCACTCCCGGTCGTTCCGGCCTCGATCTCCAGGTCTTCGCGGGCCCGTGCCTGCCCGTCCCGGCCCAGGCCGAGGTCACGCTGGACCAGGGCCTTGGACACCGAGCGGGAGGTAGTGGTGCCGTCCGGCAGGAGCGCGGGCATGTCGACCGCGTCGTGCAGGGCGTAGACGCCGGGCGGCGGCTCGGGCATGACCTGCCCGCTGCCGACGCGGCGCCTGGCCACGTCCCGCTGGGTCGGCTTGGGCGAGGTCCGCTCGCGGTGCGCCAGGACCATCGCGCCGAGGGCGGCGGTGATCAGCAGGGCGCTGGTCGCCTCGAACGGGAACACGTAGGTGGTGAAGATCAGCTTGGCCAGGCCGGTCAGGTTATCCGCGCCCTGGGCGGTGCCCGGCTTGGGCGCGGAGCCGATCGCCGCGTGCCCGATGCCGATGATCAGCAGGGTCACCAGTCCGGCGCCGGCCAGGCCGGCGAACAGCCGCTGGCCCCTGATCGTCTCCACCAGCGAGTCGGCCGAGCTGACGCCGATCAGCATCATGACGAACAGGAACAGCATCAGCACCGCGCCGGTGTAGACGATGACCTGGACGAACGCCAGGAACGGGGCGCCCTGCATCGCGTACATCGCCGACAGGACGAGCATCACCACCGCGAGCAGCAGCGCGCAGTGCACGGCCTGCCTGACGCAGATCATGGCGACGGCGGCGCCCACGGCGACGAACGCCAGGACCCACCAGAACGCAACGCTCCAGTCCGCGTCGAGATTAGTGCCGCCGCCGGCGGCGACCACGTGGCCTATCACTTCCGCCCCTCGATCTGGTTGCCGACCACCCCGGCCCCGCCTAGGCGGTAGTAGGACTTCTCGTCGTAGCCGGGCAGCATCGGGTGCGGCGGCGCGTCCATGCCCGGCTGGAGCGGGAGCAGCAGCTGCTCCTTGGTCCAGATCAGGCTCTCCCGGCTGTCGTCGGCGATCTCGAACTCGTTGGTCATCGTCAGCGCCCGGGTGGGGCACGCCTCGATGCACAGCCCGCACAGGATGCAGCGCAGGTAGTTGATCTGGTAGACGTGCCCGTAGCGCTCGCCTGGTGAGTACCGCTCGTCCTCGCTGTTGTCGCGCCCCTCGACGTAGATCGCGTCGGCCGGGCAGGCCCAGGCGCACAGCTCGCACCCGATGCACTTCTCCAGGCCGTCGGGCCAGCGGTTGAGCTGGTGGTGACCGTGGAACCGGGGCGCGGTCGGCCGCTTCTCCTCCGGGTACATGACGGTGTCGACCTTCTTGAACATCTCCGTGAAGGTGACCCCGAACCCCTTAACGGGGTTGAGGAAGTCAAGCACCGGTGACCTCCTTGGCAGTGCTGGCTGGGTCGGCGCCGACCTGGGAGAGGGGAGCGCCAGCCTGGCTTTCCAGTTGCAGCCCGTGGTAGTGCGGCCGGTCCATCGGCGGGACCGGGTAGCCCTCGACCTGGGGCAGGCCGTCCTCGCCGTCGGGCGCGGGCGGTTCCGGGGCGAGCGAGGCCGAGCGCCGCTGGGCCGCGTTGTCCCAGATCGTGACCAGGATGATGATCAGGATCAGGACGAGGATCGCGACGCCGACGACGGCGGACGTGGCGCCGTCGTTCTTCCAGGCCCGGATCGTCGCGATGAGCAGGATCCAGACGATCGACAGCGGGATCAGGATCTTCCAGCCGAGCGCCATCAGCTGGTCGTACCGGGTCCGGGGCAGCGTGCCCCGCAGCCAGACGTAGCCGAACAGCAGGATGAAGACCTTGATCACGAACCAGAGGACCGGCCACCAGTTCTCGTTGAACCCGGCCCAGAGCGTGGACAGCGGCCACGGGGCCCGCCAGCCGCCGAGGAACATCGTGGTGGCCAGCGCCGACAGCGTGGTCATGTTGATGTACTCGGCGAGGAAGAACATCGCGAACTTCATCGACGAGTACTCGGTCATGTGCCCGGCGACGATCTCGCCTTCGCCCTCGGGCAGGTCGAACGGGATCCGGTTCGTCTCTCCCACCATCGTGATGATGTAGATGACGAAGGAGACCGGCAGCAGCCAGAAGTACCAGAAGTGCTGCTGGGCGCTGACGATGGCGCTGGTGGACAGCGACCCGGCGTACAGGAAGACCGCCACCATCGACAGGCCCATGGCGATCTCGTAGCTGATGACCTGGGCGGTCGAGCGCAGCGCGCCCAGCAGCGAGTACGGGCCACGCGACGCCCAGCCGGCCAGGACGATGCCGTAGACGCCGATCGAGCTCATCGCCAGCACCACCAGCACCGCGACCGGCAGGTCAGCGACCTGTAGCGGGGTCCGGTGGTGGAAGATCGAGACCTCGGGGCCCCACGGGATGACGGCGAAGCTGATGAAGGCCGGCGCGGCGGTGAGCATCGGCGCGATGACGAAGACCAGCTTGTCGACCCCGGTGGGGACGATGTCCTCCTTCAGCGGCAGCTTCAGGGCGTCCGCGACTGGCTGCAGCAGGCCCCACGGCCCGGCCCGGTTGGGCCCGGGCCGGTTCTGCATCCGGCCGATGACCCGCCGCTCGAACCAGAACATGAAGATCGTGGTCAGCAGCAGGAACACGAAGACGATGCCGACCTTGAGCAGGACCAGCCACCAGATGAGCTGGTTGAAGTCGCTCAGCGTCGGGTCCGCTGCGAGCACTCCGGTGCTCATTATTCGGGCCTCCTCAAGGTCACCCGGCTGCCGTGCCCGGCGACCAGGTCAGCGCGGACCGCGCTGCCGGGGCTGTTCGCCGGCAGCCAGACCACTCCGTCCGCCATGACCGTCACCGCGACGGGCACGGTCACCGATCCCGCCGCCGAGGCGACGGTCACCTTGTCGCCGTCCGCGAGCCCGGCCGCCTCGGCGGTGGCGCGCGAGACCCGCGCCACGACCGGGCGGGCGGTGCCCGCCAGGAACGGCTCGCCATCTTGCATCCGGCCGCTGTCGAGCAGCTGGTGCCAGGTCGCGAGGCGGACGGTCGTGCCGTCCTCGCCTCCGGCCGAGGCCGGCGGCAGCACCGCCGGGGCGAGCGGGTGCCCGCCCTTCCAGGCGCCAAGGGCCGCCAGTTCCGCCCGGGCGGCCACCACGTCGGGCAGGCCCAGGTGCACGTCCATCTCGTCGGCGATCGCGGCGAGGACGTACAGGTCGTCGCGGACGGCGGGCACCGGCAGGGCCGCCGCGAACGTCCCGCCCCGGCCCTCCCAGTTCAGATAAGTCCCGGCCTTCTCGGCGACCGCGGCGACCGGGAAGACCACGTCGGCCCGGTCGGTCACCGCGCTCGCCCGCAGCTCCAGGCTGACGATGAACGGCGTGGCGTCCAGCGCCCGCAGCGCCGCCGCCGGGTCCGGCAGGTCGGCCGGGTCGACCCCGGCGACGACCAGGCCCGACAGCTCGCGGCGCTCGGCGGCGGCCAGGATGCCGGTGGTGTCCCGGCCCGGGGTCGTCGGCAGCGCCGCCTTGTTCCAGGCCCGCGCCACCTCGGCCCGCGCCTGGGGGCTGATGACCGGGCGGCCGGCCGGCAGCAGGCCCGGCAGCGCGCCCGCCTCGACCGCGCCCCGCTCGCCCGCCCGGCGGGGAACCCAGCCGAGCTTGGCGCCGGTCGCTTCCGCGAGCCGCACGGCCGCCGCGAGGGCGCCCGGCACCTCCGCGAGCCGCTCGCCCACGAGGATCACCGCGCCCGGCTGGGCCAGGGCCGCAGCCCCGGCACTCCACGTGACCGAGTCCGGGTCCGTGTCGGAAAAGTCAGGCGAGCCAGCCGCGGCGAGCGCGGTGAGGGCCGCCGGCTCCGCGCCCGGGGCGGTCGCGAGCAGGGTGCCGTTCACCTTCACCAGCCCCGGCGAGGCGAGGGCGGCGACGGAGAAGACCAGCAAGCCCGTCTTGCGGGCCGCCTTGCGCAGCCGCAGGAAGACGATCGGGGACTCGTCCTCCGGCTCGAAGCCGGCCAGCAGGACGGCCGGGGCCGCGTCCAGGTCCGCGTAGCTGACGGTGATGCCGCGCCCGGCCACCCGGGCGGCGAGGAACTGCTCCTCCTCGGCCGAGTGCGGGCGGGCGCGCATGTCGATGTCGTTGGTGTCGAGGGCGACCCGCGCGAACTTCGCGTGCGCGTAGGAGTCCTCCAGGGTGAGGCGGCCGCCGGCCAGGACGGCGACGCCCTGGTCGGCCCGGGCCGCGAGCAGGCCCTGGGCGGCGGCGGTGAACGCCTCGCTCCAGGAGGCGGGGCGCAGCGCGCCGCGCTCGTCGCGGACCAGCGGCGTGGTCAGCCGGTCGGGCTGGGTGGCGTAGTAGAACGCCCACCGGCCCTTGTCGCAGTTCCACTCCTCGTTGACCTCGGGCGCGTTCCCGGCCAGGCGCCGCAAGACGGTGCCGCGGCGGCGGTCGGTGCGCTGCCGGCAGCCGGCCGCGCAGTGCTCGCAGACGGTGTCGGTGGACACGAGGTCGAACGGGCGGGACTTGAACCGGTACTGCGCGCCGGTCAGCGCACCCACCGGGCAGACCTGCACCGTGTTGCCGGAGAAGTAGGAGTTGAACGGCTGGCCCTCGGCGGTGCCGATGAACTGCTTGGGGCCACGGTCGAGGAAGTCGATGAAGGCGTCGCCCGCGATCTCCTCGCTGGTCCGGACGCACCGGGTGCAGGAGATGCAGCGCTCGCGGTCCAGCAGCACCTCGGTCGAGATCGGCACCGGCTTGTCGAACTCGCGCTTGGGCTCGGTGAACCGCGTCTCGCCCTGGCCGTTGGACATGGCCTGGTTCTGCAGCGGGCACTCGCCGCCCTTGTCGCACATCGGGCAGTCGAGCGGGTGGTTGATGAGCAGGAACTCCATCACCCCGTGCTGCGCCTTGTCGGCGACGGCGGAGGTGAGCTGCGTCTTGACCACCATGCCCTCGGTGCAGATGGTGGTGCAGGAGGCCAGCGGCTTGCGCTGGCCCTCCACCTCCACCAGGCACTGGCGGCAGGCGCCGATCGGGTCGAGCAGCGGGTGGTCGCAGAACCGCGGGATCTGGACGCCGAGCAGCTCCGCCGCCCGGATGACCAGGGTGCCCTTCGGGACCGAGACCTGAAGGCCGTCAATCGTGAGCGTGACGGTACCGGTTGTTGTCACGGTCATGGCGCTCAGTTACCTGCCCATGCTGTCGATGCCTTCGGGTCGAACATGCAGCCGCCATTCTTCTGGTGCGCGATGATCTCGTCGCGGAAGTACTGGATGGCAGACATGATCGGGGCCGGGGCAGCGTCCCCGAGCGCGCAGAACGCCCGCCCGATGATGTTGGCCCCGATGTCGTTCAGCTTGTCGAGGTCTTCCTCGGTGCCCTGGCCGTTCTCCAGCCGCTGGATCATGTGGGTCAGCCAGTAGGTGCCCTCGCGGCAGGGGGTGCACTTGCCGCACGACTCGTGCTGGTAGAACTCCGTCCAGCGCAGCGCCGCCCGCAGCACGCAGGTGGTGTCGTCGAACAGCTGGAGCGCGCGGGTGCCGAGCATCGACCCGGCCGCGCCCACGCCCTCGAAGTCCAGCGGGACGTCCAGGTGCTCGTGGGTCAGCAGCGGGGTGGACGACCCGCCCGGGGTCCAGAACTTCAGCTGGTGCCCGGGCCGCAGCATGCCGCCCGCCAGGTCGATCAGCTCGCGCAGGGTGATCCCGAGCGGCGCCTCGTACTGGCCGGGGTTCTTCACGTGGCCCGACAGCGAGAAGATGCCGTAGCCGTTGGACTTCTCCGAGCCGAGGCCGGAGAACCAGTCTGGCCCGTTGCTGATGATCGACGGGACGCTGGAGATCGACTCGACGTTGTTGATGACGGTCGGGCAGGCGTACAGGCCCTCGACGGCGGGAAACGGCGGCCGGTTGCGCGGCAGCCCCCGGTAGCCCTCAAGGCTGGTCAGCAGGGCCGTCTCCTCGCCGCAGATGTAGGCCCCGGCCCCGGCGTGGACCACCACGTCGAGGTCGAAGCCGCTGCCGAGGATGTCGGTGCCGAGGTAGCCCGCCTCGTACGCCTCGGCCACCGCGAGCTGCAGCCGCCGGATGACGTGCAGGACCTCGCCGCGCACGTAGATGAACGCGTGCCCCGCGCGGATCGCGAAGCACGTGATGATGATGCCCTCGATGAGCACGTGCGGGTTGGCCATCATCAGCGGGATGTCCTTGCACGTGCCCGGCTCGGACTCGTCGGCGTTGACCGTCAGGTAATGCGGCTTGCCGTCCCCTTGCGGGATGAAGCCCCACTTCAGGCCGGTCGGGAAGCCCGCCCCGCCGCGGCCGCGCAGCACCGAGTCCTTGACGGTCTTGATGACGCCGTCGGGCTCCATCGCCAGGGCGGTGCGGATCGCCGTGTACCCGCCGGTGCGCTCGTACCCGGCCCGGGTGAACGAGTCCGGCTGGTCCCAGTTGGCGGTGAGGACCGGTGTCAGGGTGTCAGTCACTTCGCGGTCCCCCCGGAGGGCTCGGGGGCCTTCCAGCCCCGCTCCTTGGCCAGCTTCAGCCCGACGAGGCTCGCCGGGCCGGCCGACGGGCCGTCGGCCGCCTGGCCGTCGCCGAAGCCGGCCAGGATCCGGTTGGCCTGCTTCCAGGTGCACAGCCGGGACGGCCCCCGGGTCGGGGTGACGTCAGCGCCCGCCCGCAGGTCGTCCACGAGCTGCTTGGCGCTGGCGGGGGTCTGGTTGTCGAAGAACTCCCAGTTGACCATGATCACCGGCGCGTAGTCGCAGGCGGCGTTGCACTCCAGCCGCTCAACGGCGACCTTGCCGTCCGGGGACTTGATGTCGTGGTGCCCGTCGCCCCCGGCACCGTCGTGCGCTCCGGCCTCGGGGCCGGCGACGTGCCCGGCCAGCTCCTCGTAGATCTGGTCGCCGCCCATGATCGCGCAGGTGGTGTTCGTGCACACCCCGACCTGGTACTCGGCGGCCGGCTCGTGCTTGTACATGGTGTAGAAGGTCGCGACGCCGCGCACCTCGGTGTCGGTGATCCCGAGCACCTCCGCGCAGAAGCGGATCCCCTGGGGGGAGACGTAGCCCTCCTCTGACTGCACCAGGTACAGCAGCGGCAGCAGGGCCGAGCGCGCCTTGGGGTACCGGCCGGTAATCTCGGCGGCGTCCGCCTTGAGCCGGGCCAGCGTTTCCTCACTGAACGGCATTACCTGTCCACGCCTCCGATCACCGGGTCAATCGACGCGATCGCCGGGATCACGTCCGCGAGGTTGCCGCCCTCGCACAGCACCGCCACTGCCTGCATGTGGTGGAACGAGGGGTCGCGCAGGTGCGCGCGGTACGGGCGGGTGCCGCCGTCGCTGACGACGTGGCAGCCGATCTCGCCCTTGGGCGACTCGATCGGCACGTACGCCTGCCCGGCCGGGACCCGGAAGCCCTCGGTCACCAGCTTGAAGTGGTGGATCAGGCCCTCCATGGACTGGCCCATGATGTGCGCGATGTGCTCGGGGGACGGCCCCATGCCGTCCGGGCCGAGCGACAGCCGGGCGGGCCAGCCGATCTTGGCGTCCTGGATGAGCCAGGGGTCGTCCTTGACCGAGTCGCGGGCCGCGAGCCGGTCGACCGCCTGCGCCACGATCCGCAGCGACTGGTTGATCTCCTCGACCCGGACCAGGTAGCGGCCGTAGGCGTCGCAGGTGTCAGTCGTCGGCACCTCGAAGTCGAAGGTCTCGTAGCCGAGGCACGGCTGGGACTTGCGCAGGTCCCAGGGCAGCCCGGTCGCCCGCAGCATCGGGCCGGTCACCCCCAGGGCCATGCAGCCCTGCAGGTCCAGGTAGGCGATGCCCTTGGTGCGGGCGATGAAGACCGGGTTCGCGTCAATCAGCGTCCGCAGGTCCTTCACCCACTTGGGGGCCTTCTTCAGGAAGTCCCGGATGGCCTCGAGGTGGCCCGGCGTCACGTCCTGGGCCACGCCGCCCGGGCGGATGAACGCGTGGTTCATCCGCAGGCCGGTGATCAGCTCGAACAGGTCCAGGATGTTCTCGCGCATCCGCAGGCCCTGCAGGAAGATCGTGGTCGCGCCGAGCTCCATGCCGAACGGCCCGAGGCCGCCGAGGTGGGAGGAGATCCGGTTCAGCTCAAGCAGCAGCACCCGGATCAGCGTGGCCCGCTCGGGGATCTTGTCCTCGACGCCGAGCAGCCGCTCGACCGACATGCAGTACGCGATCTCGTTGTACAGCGGCATCAGGTAGTCGGCCCGCGTGATGAACGTGGTGCCCTGCGTCCAGGTGCGGTACTCCATGGACTTCTCGATGCCGGTGTGCAGGTAGCCGATCGACGCCCGCGCGTCGGCGACCGTCTCGCCCTCCAGCGTGAGGATCAGCCGGAGCACGCCGTGGGTGGACGGGTGCTGCGGGCCCATGTTGACGACGATCTGCTCGGCCGTCGTGCGGTCCTCGTCGCCGAGGATGACGGAGTCCCAGTCCTCGCCCGCGACGTCATAGACGCGCCCCGTCGTCTCGTCGGCCTCGGTCGCGGCACCGGTCACATGAGTGGTGCTCATGAGTAGTACGACCTTCTTTCGTCCGGCGGCGGCACCTTGGTGCCGCGGTACTCGACGGGAATGCCGCCGAGCGGGTAGTCCTTGCGCTGCGGGTGCCCGAGCCAGTCATCAGGCATCTCGATCCGGGTCAGGGCCGGGTGCCCGTCGAAGACGATCCCGAAGAAGTCCCAGGTCTCCCGCTCGTGCCAGTTGGCGGCCGGGTAGGTCGCGGTCACCGACGGGATGTGCGGGTCGGCGTCGGGCGCCCGGACCTCCAGCCGCACCCGGCGGTTGTGGGTGATCGACGCCAGGTGGTAGACGGCGCTCAGCTCGCGGCCGGCCTCATCGGGGTAGTGCACCCCGGACACCCCGGAGAAGATCTCGAACCGCAGGGCGGGATCGTGCAGGAAGTGCCCGGCCACGCTGGACAGGTGCTCGCGGCGCACGAAGAAGGTGACCTCGCCATGCTCGACGACGACCCGCTCGATCGCCTCGCCGGGCGCGATGCCGCCACCGGTGAGGGCCGCCTCGAGGGCGTCGGCGACGGCGTCGAAGTAGCCGCCGTACGGGCGCGCGGTCGAGGGCGCCAGCGGCTTGTGGACCCGCAGGCCACCGTAGCCGGAGGTGTCCGGCGAGCCGTGCGCGCCGAACATGCCGGTGCGGACGACCGGGGCGGCCAGGCGCTGGGCGCCGAGCCTCTCCGGCAGGTTCTCCGGCCGCTGGTCCGCCGCGGCCGCGTCGCCGCCCGCCTCGGCGGGCGGGTTGCCGTCAGCCTGCGGGCCCGGAGGCGTGGTCACAGTTCGCTCCCCTGGTCGGCGGCGCCCACCGTCACGTGCAGCGGCCGCATGCTCAGCCGGGCCTGCTCGAGCTCGGTGATCTCGGCTTCGCGGTTCGGGCCCAGCTTCATGTTGAGGATCTTGTCGTGCAGCTTGAAGATCGCGTCGAGCAGCATCTCCGGCCGGGGCGGGCAGCCCGGCAGGTAGATGTCGACCGGGACGATGTGGTCGACGCCCTGGACGATCGCGTAGTTGTTGAACATGCCGCCCGACGACGCGCAGACGCCCATCGAGATGACCCACTTGGGCTCGGGCATCTGGTCGTAGATCTGGCGCAGGACGGGCGCCATCTTCTGGCTGACCCGGCCGGCCACGATCATCAGGTCGGCCTCGCGGGGGGTGGACCCCGTCTTCTCCATGCCGAACCGGGCCATGTCGTGGCGCGGGCCGCCGGTCTGCATCATCTCGATCGCACAGCAGGCCAGGCCGAACGTGGCCGGCCACACCGAGCGCGCCCGCGCCCAGCCGGCCAGCTTCTCGACCGAGGTCAGCAAGATGCCCGCGGGAAGCTTCTCTTCAATGCCCATCGCTGCTAATCCCATTCCAGGCCGCCGCGCCGCCAGACATAGGCGTACGCGATCAGCACCGTAAGTACGAAGGCGACCATCTCGATCAGGCCGAAGGACCCGAGCTTGTCGAAGGTCACCGCCCACGGGTAAAGGAAGACGATCTCGATGTCGAAGACGATGAACAGCATCGCGGTCAGGTAGTACTTGACCGGGATCTTCCCGCCGCCCAGCGGCAGCGGGGTGGGCTCGATGCCGCACTCGTAGGCTTCCAGCTTCGCCTTGTTCCACCGCTTGGGCCCCATGAAGGTGCCAGCGGCGACGGACACGCCGGCGAAGCCCAGAGCGAGCACGGCGAGCACGAGGATCGGTATGTAAAGCCTCACCGTTTTACGCCCCCTTCCTGTGGTTTCGGAAAGATCCTAGGCAGCATGAGTTTCAACCTCGAATCGGGGGTCTGGAGGTCGTCCCCCGGGGAACCGCGGGAGGGTTGGGCGCGAGCCGGGTCAGGGCGCTGATCACCCGGTCCGAGGCGTCCCCGCCGCGCGGCTCGGACAGGTTCGCCAGCAGCTTCAGGGCGAAGCGCATCAGGGCGGGCCTGCTCATGCCGCGCTTGGTGGCGTACCGCATCAGGTCCGGGCGGCCGATGAGCTGCACGAATAGCCGGCCGAGGGCATAGTAACCGCCGTAGGCGTCGCGCAGGGCCTCCGGGTAGCTCGCCAGGACGCGCTCGCGCTGCTGCGCGGTCGGCCGCGCCAGGGCCTGGGAGATCACCCGCGCGAGGATCTCCCCGCACTCCATGGCGTAGGCGATCCCCTCGCCGTTGAACGGGTTGACCATCCCGGCCGCGTCGCCCGCCAGCAGCAGGCCCTTGTAGTAGGCCGGGGTCCGGTTGAAGCCCATCGGCAGCGCCGCCCCGCGCACCGGCTCGGTCCGGTTCTCCTCGGTGAAGCCCCATTCCTCGGGCATGCCCCGCAGCCAGCGCCGCAGGAGCTCCCGGTAGTCCGTGTTGCCGAACGCCTTGGAGGTGTTCAGCAGGCCGAGCCCGACGTTGGAGGTGCCGTCGCCCATGCCGAAGATCCACCCGTAGCCGGGCAGTAGCTTGTCCCCGTCCCACAGGTCAAGCCAGGACTCCAGGTAGTCGTCCTCATGGCGCGGGCTGCGGTAGTAGGTCCGGACGGCCACGCCGATCGGGCGGTCGTCCCGCTTGTGCAGGCCCATCGCGATCGACAGGCGGCTGGAGTTGCCGTCGGCGGCCACCACGGTGCGGGCGCGGTAGGTCCGGGTGCCGTCGCCCGCGTCCTGCCCGGCATCCGCGGTCGGGCCGGCCTTGGCGGTGACGCCCACGATCTGGCCAGTGCGGTCATCCAGGACGGGACCGGTGACGGTGACCTCTTCCAGGAGCTTCGCGCCCGCGGCCTGGGCCCGGCGAGCGAGGATCTCGTCGAAGTCGGCCCGGGGGCGCACCAGGCCGTAGCCGGGGAAGGCGCCCAGGTCGGGCCAGTCCAGTTCCAGCCGCTGGCCGGCGCCGATGACGCGCAGGCCCCGGTTGCGCAGCCAGCCCGCCTCGGGGCTGGTGTCCACGCCCATGGCGACGAGGGCCTTGACGGCGCGCGGGGTGAGGCCGTCGCCGCAGACCTTCTCCCGGGGGAAGCGGGCCTTCTCCAGGAGCAGGACGTTGACGCCGGCCTGCGCCAGGTAGTACGCCGTCGTGGCACCGGACGGCCCGGCGCCTACGACGATGACGTCGGCGTCATCCGCTGGCGTGCCTTGGTTGCTCACGTTTCGGTCCCAGGGTCGCTGCTGGTCAAGTTGGGTGGGTCGAGCTTGGCGCCTCTTGTGAAGCGCTTCACAAATTCTTTGCCATCAGTTTATTCCCGGTGCGTCCATGGAGTTCAGGCGGGCTGCCCCTAGCCGAGGCGGGCCGGCACCTTACGCCCCACGTGGATGGCCACGGCACCGAGGCTCAGGTTGCGCCACCGTACCGACGACCAGCCCGCGGCCCGGATGACCGCAGCCAGCTCCCGCTGCACGGGCCAGTCGGTGATCGACTCAGCCAGGTACTGGTAGGCCACGGGATTGCGGGCCACGCGCCGGGCGACGGCGGGCAAGACGCCGGTCAGGTAGCGCCGGTACAGCATATCGACGGGCGGGACCGTGATCCGGCTGAACTCGCAGACCACTAGCCGGCCGCCGGGGCGGGTGACCCGGTACATCTCCTCCAGGGCGGCCTGAGTCCCATGGACGTTACGCAATCCGAATGAAATCGTTACCGCGTCAAAGGACTCGTCCTTGAACGGCAGGCGCATGGCGTCGCCGGCCGCGAACGCCACGCGTCCGCGGCCTTCCCCCGCGGCGGCCGATGCTCCCTTTCCGCCGAGCCGTTCCTTGCCCGCGCTCAGCATGCCGAAGGAGAAGTCGCAGGCGACGCAGTCCGCGCCCGAGGTCGCGATGGTCACCGAACTGGTCCCGGTGCCCGCCGCGAGGTCCAGCACCTTCTCCCCCGGCAGCGCGCCCAGGATGCGCTTGACCGCCTGACGCCACAGCCGGACCTGCCCCATCGACAAGATGTCGTTCATCAGGTCGTACCGCGGGGCGAGGGCATCGAACATCGCCGACACCTCGCCAGGCTTCTTGTCAAGGTCAGCGCGCGTCATGCGCCCAACCTACTGGGTGCCCGCCCCGCCCTGACGGTCGAGCCTAGAGCAGGTCCGGCCGCCGCCAGGGGCCGCCGAGGACGTGCTGGTCCAGGAAGGCCAGGACGGTCTCGTACCAGGCCTTCACGTTGCCGGGCTTGACGATCCAGTGGCCCTCGTCGGGGAAGTACAGGAACTTAGCCGTCTTCCCGTGCAGCTGCAGGTCCCACCACAGGCGCAGGGCCTCGCCGACCGGGACCCGGTAGTCCTTGTCGCCGTGGATGACCAGCATCGGGGTGGTGATCTTCTCGACCGAGGTGTGCGGGGTGTTGGACTCGACCAGTCCCGGCTCGCCGAACTGGGCGTAGAAGTCGGCGGGCACGTCGGTCGTGGCCATCATCTGGTCCAGCGCCCACAATGAGGCGTGGGTCACGATCGCCTTGAAGCGGTCGGTGTGCCCGGCGATCCAGTTCGCCATGTATCCGCCGTAGGAGCCGCCCATCATGGCGGTCCGCGACCCGTCGATGTCATCGCGGGCCACGACCGCGTCAGTGGCCGCGATCAGGTCCGCGAACGCTCGCGTGCCCCAGACGCGGTGGCCCCGCTGGATGAAGTCGAGGCCGTAGCCGGTGGACAGGGCCGGATCGGGGAGCAGGACGGCGTAGCCGCGCGCCGCCATCAGCCACGGGTTCCACCGCCACTGCCAGGAGTTCCAGCTGCTTTCGGGCCCGCCGTGGACCCAGAGCAGCAGCGGGGCCGGCTGCTGGGCGCTGGCGCCCTCGGGCAGCACCAGCCAGCTCCGGATCGGCTGGCCGTCGTCGGCGACGACCTCCACCTCCTCCAGGCGGCCGGTCACCTCGGGCAGCTGGCCGGGCGCGGGCAGCCGCTCGAACGCGCCGGTGACGGCGTCGATCCTGACCGGAGTGGGGGGCTCGGCCACGGTGTCGCGCAGGGCGTAGAGCAAGGTGCCGTCGGGCGAGAGGCTGAGCTCCCCGTAGTGCCCGTCGTCACTGGTGACGCGGGTGACCTGGCCGGTACTGACTTCGGCCCGGTACACGGGCCGGCGGCCCTGGTCATCGGCGACGAAGTAAATGAAGCGGCCCTCGGGATCCCAGCGCGGGTCGGCCGGCCGCCGGTCGAACCCGGGCAGGAGGTCGCGCTCCGCGCCACCCGCGCCAAGATCGAGGTGGACCAGCCGGACGTCGGCCGCCTTGTCCGCCGTGGCGTGCCGGTAACGCGCGGCGACCAGCGACTTCCCGTCGGGGGCGAAGGCCGGACCGGAGTAGTCGGCCTCGGGATCGGACAGCAGCACCCGCCGCTGGCCAGTCGCGATGTCAATCATTAGCAGGTCGGCCTGCCAGGTGCTGCCCAGCCAGCGGTACCAGTTGGTGGCCACGAGGGCGCCGTCCGGGCTGACCGCGAACGTCTGCTCGATGAACGAGTGCGCCACGTCGGGCGTGAGGTCCCGCGGCTCGCCGGCATTGGCTCCGGCTTCGCCCGGGCCTGAGCCGGGCCCAACGGGACCGTCCAGCACAGCGGCCTCGCCGATGGCGAACAGCCGCAAGTCGTCGGGGCCGAGGTCGGCGTCCCAGAACCGCACCGGCCCTGACTCGTGCAAGATCGCGCTGACCCCGGCCTTCTCGCGGCCCTGGCGCAGCCGGGCGTCGGCCGTGGCCGCGGTCTCGCCGTCCTCGGCCGCGGCCGAGGTCGCGTCCAGGACCGGCGCTGCGACCACGACCTGGCCGCCCGCGCCCGCCTCGACGGCCGCGATGCCGCCGGGCAGCGTCGCCACCAGCCGCGCCTCACCGCCGCCAGCTGGCAGCAGCCACAGGGCCGGCTTGCCGCTCTCGTCGTTCTCGCGGTCGGGGGCGGGGCGCCGGGAGATGAACAGCAGGGAGCCGTCGGGCAGGAACCGCGGGCCGCCCTCCCCTTCGGCGGAGCGGGTGAGCCGCCGGGCCAGGCCGCCGGTGGCATCGATCCGCCAGATGGCGGAGGCGAACTTCTTGCGGTCGGCGGCGAGCGTCTGCACGCTCGCCGCCAGCCAGGTGCCATCGGGCGATGCCACGAGGCCGCCCAGGCGCGGGAGGGTTACATACTCATCCAGGTCATGGAACTTTGTCACCACAAAGGCGACTCTAGTGCGCCTCTGTGACCATGACCGTGCCTACTGTGGCATTGGTGGCCTCATCGATCAGAATCAGGCCACCAGTCTGCCGGTTGCGCGAGTACGGGTCCGCGAACACCGGCTGGGTGAGCCGCAGCCGGATGCGGCCGATCTCGTTCAGCCCGAGCTGGCCCGCCGACTCGTCCCGGTGCAGGGTGTTGACGTCGATCCGGTAGTGCAGGTCGGTCACGATGCCCTTGACGGTCCTGGTGGTGTGCTTGACGATCAGCCGCGACCGGGGCGCGAGCGGCCGGTCGGCGCTCATCCAGCAGACCATGCCCTCGATGTCCTGGGCGGCGGCCGGCCGGTTGTGCGGGCGGCAGATGAGGTCACCGCGCGAGATGTCCACGTCGTCGTCCAGCAGCACCGTCACCGACATGGGCGGGAACGCCTCGGCCACCGGCCGCCCGGCCACCTCGATGCCCTTGACCCTGGTCGCGAAGCCGGACGGCAGGTGCAGCACCTCGTCGCCGGGCTTGAGGACGCCGCCCGCCACCTGCCCGGCGTAGCCGCGGTAATCGTGCAGCTCGGGGTCGGTGGACTTGTGCGGCCGGATCACGTACTGGACCGGGAAGCGGACGTCGATCAGGTTCCGGTCGGACGCGATGTGCACGTGCTCCAGGTGGTGCAGCAGCGACGGCCCGTCGTACCAGGGCATGTTCGCCGACCGCTCGACTACGTTGTCGCCGTCCAGGGCCGAGATCGGGATGAAGGTGAGGTCGCCGATCTCCAGCTTGGTGGCGAACCGGGAGAACTCGGCGCAGATCTGCTCGAAGACCTCGCGGCTGTAGTCGACCAGGTCCATCTTGTTGACCGCGAGCACCAGGTGCGGAACCCGCAGCAGCGTGGTCAGGAAGGCGTGCCGGCGGGACTGCTCGGTCAGGCCGTTGCGCGCGTCGACCAAGATGACGGCCAGGTCGGCGGTGGACGCCCCGGTGACCATGTTGCGGGTGTACTGGATGTGGCCCGGGGTGTCGGCGATGATGAACTTGCGCCGCGGGGTCGCGAAGTAGCGGTACGCCACGTCGATCGTGATGCCCTGCTCGCGCTCGGCCCGCAGGCCGTCGGTGAGCAGCGCCAGGTTGGTCGTCTCCTCGCCGCGGTCCCGGGACGTCCGCTCGACGGCTTCCAGCTGGTCCTCGAAGATCGACTTCGAGTCGTACAGCAGCCGCCCGATAAGGGTGGACTTGCCGTCATCGACCGAGCCGGCGGTGGCGAACCGCAGGATGTCCGTGCGCGGGGCTTCGGTGGGCGTTGTCATTCTTAGAAGTACCCCTCACGCTTGCGGTCTTCCATCGCCGCCTCGCTGGCCCGGTCATCGGCGCGGGTCTGCCCGCGCTCGGTGATCCGGGTGGCCGCGATCTCGGCGATCACCTCCGGCACGGTCTGCGCCGTCGAGGCGACCGCGCCGGTGCAGGTCATGTCGCCCACGGTGCGGTACCGGACGGAGGTGCTGAACAGCGGCTCGTCGTCACCGCGGGTGACGAACTGGTTGTCGGCCAGCAGGATGCCGTCGCGCTCGAAGACCTCCCGCTCGTGCGCGAAGTAGATGGCGGGAATCTCCAGCTCCTCGCGCTCGATGTACGCCCAGATGTCCAGCTCGGTCCAGTTGGACAGCGGGAAGACGCGCAGGTGCTCGCCGCGCCGGATCCGCGTGTTGTACAGGTTCCACAGCTCGGGCCGCTGGTTCTTCGGGTCCCACTGGCCGAACTCGTCGCGGAAGGAGAACACCCGCTCCTTGGCCCGGGCCTTCTCCTCGTCCCGGCGAGCCCCCCCGAACAGCGCGTCGTAGCGGTGCTCCTCGATCGTGTCGAGCAGGGTAACGGTCTGCAGCCGGTTCCGGCTCGCCCACCGGCCGGTCTCCTCGACCGCCTTGCCCTCGTCGATCGACTGCTGGACCGAGCCGACCACGAGCCGGACGCCGAGCTCAGCCGCCCGGCGGTCCCGGAAGTCGAGCACCTCGGCGAAGTTGTGGCCCGTGTCGATGTGCACGACCGGGAAGGGGATGTGGGCCGGGCGGAACGCTCGCTCCGCCAGCGCCAGCATGACGATGGAGTCCTTGCCGCCGGAGAACAGCAGCGCGGGCCGCTCGAACTCGGCGGCCACCTCGCGGAAGATGTGGATCGACTCGGCCTCGAGCACGTCCAGCTGTGACAGTAGGTAATCAGTTCTCATGCGTGACTTCCCGAATCGCTTCCAATAGCTGAGCCGCTATTGCCGGCCGGCAGACCAGGATATCTGGCAGCAGCGGGTCCTCCCGGTTGTAGGCCACCGGACTGCCGTCGACGCGCGAGACATGGAACCCGGCGGCGACGGCGACCGCCACCGGCGCGGCGGTGTCCCACTCGTAGAACCCGCCGGCGTGCAGGTAGGCGTCCGTCTCGCCGAACACCACCGTGGCGACCTTCGCCCCGGCCGACCCGTAAGGCACCAGCTCGGCCCCGACGCGGGCGGCGACGTCCCTCACGAGCTGCGGTGCCCGGCTCTGGCTGACCACCAGCCGCAGCGGCTGGTGCCCCTCGCCCGGGCGGGGGCCCGGCTCCGGAGTGGACAGCACCCGGCCCTGCGCGGGCAGCGCGACCGTCCCGGCGGTGAGCCCGCCGCGGGCGCGCTCCCACAGGGCGACGTGCACCGCCCAGTCGCTGCGGCCCGCAAGGCCGAACTCCCGGGTGCCGTCGAGCGGGTCGACAATCCACGCCCGGTCGGCCGAAAGGCGCGCCTTGTCGTCCACGCCCTCCTCCGACAGCAGCGCGTCGGCCGGGCGACGGGCCGCGAGGCGCTCGGCGATGAGCTCGTGCGACTGCCGGTCGCCCGCCTTGCGAAGCTCGTCGGGGCCGGTGCCGGCCGCGAAGGCCTGCTCCCGCAACCCCAGGAGCAATTGTCCCGCTTCCTCCGCCAGCTCGCGTGCTAGCGCGTGGTCATCCGACGCCACCAGTAACTCCCTTCGCGCACATCCAATATGACAACCCCCGGCCGCCCCCCGCTACTCCCCGCACGGCTTTGTGGTTGAACACGACGGCACGACGGCACGACAGCACGGCGGCGCAACCTGCGCGGCAACCCACGGCGGGGCCGGCGCGACGGCGCGCGGCGCTAGCTTCCGAGGAGCGCCCTAGACGGGATCGACGTGAAAGTCGTTCTGGGCGGCGGCCAGGCCCTTGGTGAGGAGGGCCTCGACCGCGTCGGCGCACCGGTCGACCTCGATCGGGAGCTCTTTGCGCTCGGCGGCGCTGAACTCCTTGAGGACGTACGCGGCCGGGTCCATCCGGCCCGGCGGGCGGCCGATGCCGAAGCGCACCCGGTAATAGTCACGGGTGCCGAGGGCGGCGGTGATGGACCGCAGCCCGTTGTGGCCGTTGTCGCCGCCGCCCAGCTTCAGCCGGACGGCGCCGAACGGGACGTCGAGCTCGTCGTGGACGACGATAACGCGCGCGGCGGGCAGCTTGTAGAAGGCGGCCAGCGCCCCGACCGGCCCGCCGGACAGGTTCATGTACGACCGGGGCCGGGCAACCGTCACCAGTTGCCCGGCCAGGCGGCCTTCCGCTATCTCGCAGCGAGTGCGGTGCGCCTTGAAGCGGGCGCTCATCCGCTCGGCGAGCAGCGCTATCACCATCTGCCCGGCGTTGTGCCGGGTGCTGGCGTACTCCGGCCCCGGGTTACCGAGGCCGACAATGATCCAGCGCCCGTCCATCTAGCTGGCGGACGCTTCCTCGTCCTCGCCGCGCGGCTGCCTACTCAGCGGCAGCGGGCGCGACGGGAGCCGGCGCCGCGTCCCCGGCGGTCCCGCCCTCCTCGGCGTCGGCGGCGATCTCGGAGGCCGGCTCGACCACGTGGAAGACCAGGGCCTCGGGGTCGGTCTGGAGGATGGAGCCCTCGGGGAGCTCCAGGTCCCGGGCGTGCACCGCGGTCCCGACCTCCATGCCCTCGATGTCCACGTCGATCCCGTCGGGGATGTGCGTCGCCTCGGCCTCGATCGAGATGGCGACCAGCTGCTGGTCGAGCAGCCCGCCGGGGAAGACGTCACCGACAAGGCGGACCGCGATTTCAACGGTCACCTTCTCGCCCTGCTTGACCTCGATGAGGTCCACGTGCTCGATGATGCCCTTGATCGCGTGCCGCTGGACCGCCTTCGGCAGGGCGAGCTCAGGGCGGCCGAGCCCCTCGATGCGCAGCAGCGCGTTCGGGGTCTTCAGCGCGAGCATGAGCTCGTGCTCCGGCAGCGAGAGGTGGCGGGCGTCGGCACCGTGCCCGTAAATGACGGCGGGCACGCGACCTTCCCGGCGGGTGCGGCGGGCAGCCCCCTTGCCGAACTCCGAACGGAGCTCGGCCTGAATACGGACCTCAGGCACGGCGTGTCTCCTTGATAAGCCTCATGTATAGTGCGCCCCGCAGTCTAGCCGACAAACGACGAGCGTGCGGATGCGAACGTTCCGCACCCGCACGCCAACGGCGCCGTGCTACTCCGCGACCACCGTGTTCGGCCGCTCCTCGGCCACCACGGTCTCCGCCACCACGGTCTCCGGGCCAGCTGGCCCCTCGGCCACGACCGTCTCCGGGCTGGCCTTGTGGCCCTCGGCCACGACGGTCTCCGCGACGACGGTCTCCGCGACGACGGTCCGCGGGGCCTCCGCGCCCTCGGCCACGACCGTCTCCGGTACTTCCTCAGTCCCCATTTGCTACCTCACGATGTCTCCGGCCGTGGACCCATTGCCCGCCCGGGCCCGCGGCATCCGTCAGCACTTAGGTCGGAAAGTAGCACCACTATCGCCCAGAATCAGGCAAGTAAACATAAGTGTCGCTAAAGGGAAAGGGCGGTCAGGCCGGCCTCGACTTCCGCCGCTTGCGCGGCGTCCCCGAGGCTGGTGAAGATCGCGAGCGCGGCCAGCCACGACTGGCGGGCGCGGGCGTCATCGGCCAGGGCCCGCTGCACCTGGCCCAGGAACTTCAGCGCGACGCCCTCGCCACCCCGGTCACCGGTGGACTGGTGGATGGAGATGGCGACGGCGATGGCGTCCCGCGCGTCCGCTAGCCGCTGCATGCCGAGGTAGGCGCGCCCCAGGTTGTGCATCGCGTGCCCTTCGACGTAGGACTCGCCGAGGTCGCGGACCACGGCGGCGGCCTCAGTGAAGCACCCGGCCGCCTCCTCAAGGCGCCCGAGCTCCAGGTAGACCTCGCCCAGGTTGTTGAGCGCGGACGCGTAGCGGGTGGACCGGCCGGTCTCGCGCACCACCTCCAGGCCCGCCACCATGTACTTCAGGGCCACCTGCGGCCCTTCCAGCTGGTAGTAGGCATCGGCGATGTTGAGGGCGGCCTGGACCTCGCCGGCGGTGTCGGAGATCTCCCGCCGGATCGCGAGCGCGTCCTCCAGGTAGCGCAGCCCCTCCTTGTCCCGCATGCGCGCGAGCGCGAGGCCGAGGTTGTGCCTGACCCATCCCTCGGCCTGCCGGTTGCCGGTGGCGCGGGCGCAGTCCAGGGCCACGCGGTGGGTGGCGGCGCAGTCCGCCCAGTTGCCCCGCCGGTTGAACACCGGGAACAGCGCCGCCGGCAGCTGCCAGGCGAGCTGGTCCAGGCGCTCGCTCGCCGCCTGCCGGGTCGCCGCGACGAGGTTGGCCCGCTCCAGGTCGTACCAGGCGAGCGACTCCTCGGCGCTGAGGAAGGACAGCGGCCGGACATCGCCGAGGCCGTCCACGGGCAGGTGGTACCGGTGCGGCGAGTTGACGGCCGCCGCGGCGTCGGCGGCGGCCAGGTACCAGTTCAGGACCCGCTCCACCGCCGCCCGCCGCTCTGAGGGGGGCTCCTGCGCCATGGCGCGCTCGGTCGCGTAGACCCGGAGCAGGTCATGGAGCCGGTAGCGCTCGGCCTCGGGCGACTCCAGGAGGTGCGCGTCGACCAGCGCCTCCAGGACGTCGGCGAGCGCGTCCTCATCGCCGGGCGCGGCGCCCGTCAGCGCGACCGCGGCCGGCAGGCTGATCGACGGCCCCTGCCACATGCCCAGCAGGCGGAACACGCGCGCGGGGTCCAGGCGCGCGCCCGGCTGGAGCTGAAGGCTGTCGTAGCTGACCGCGAAGCTGGCCCGGACGGCGAGGTCCCCGAGCTTCAGCTCATCGAGCCGGCGGCGCACGTCACGCAGCCGGCCCGCCATCGTCGCGATCCGCCAGTGGCTGCGGGCGGCCAGCCGGGCGGCGCAGATCCGGATCGCCAGCGGCAGCCCGGCGCAGGCCTCCAGCACCTCGGCGGTCGCCTCGGGCTCGGCCATCGGGCGCTCGTCGCCGAGGATGCGGCTGAACAGCGCGAGGGCCTCGTCGTCGTCGAGCACGTTGAGGTCCACGAAGCGGGTGCTGGCCAGGTCGGCCGTGCGGTTGCGGGTCGTCACCAGCACCGCGCAGGAAGCGCTCCCCGGCAGCAGCGGGCGGACCTGCGCGGTATCGCGGGCGTTGTCGAGCAGGACCAGGACCCGCCGCCCGGTCAGCCGGGTGCGGTACAGGGCAGCCCGCTCCTCGTCCCCGGCCGGGACCCGGTCGCCCTCCACCCCGAGCTCGCGCAGGAACCGGGCGAGGACATCGCCCGGGGGCAGCGGCTGGGCGGTCGCGCCGAGCAGGTCGACGTAGAGCTGCCCGTCCGGGAACTGGTCCCGCACCTTGTGCGCGGCGTGGACCGCGAGCGTGGTCTTGCCCAGGCCCCCGGCCCCGGCGACGAAGGCGATCGGCACCGCGCCCGGGCTCCGGGTGCTCGCGCCCCCCGTCAGCATGTCGCACAGGTGCTCAACGTGGTCCTCGCGGCCGGTGAAGTCGCCGATGTCGGCCGGCAGCTGCGTGGGCCGCGGCACCGCCGAATCGGCCGGGGCGGGCGGCCGCGCCGCGGCGGCCGGGGTGGATGGCCGGGCGGGCGGGGCGGACGCGCCCGGCCCGGGCGCCCTGGCGGGGGCAGGCGGGCCGGCCGCCGGAGCCGGGAGCGGATCCCGCACGGCGCTCGGGCTGGTGTAGCTGCCCATCACGATGCTCCCGGCCGCGCTGGCGGGGCCACCCGGCGGCGCGTCCCCGGGGCTGGCCGGGCTGGCGGCGTCCGCCGCGAGCAGGTCGCGGTAGAGCCGCTGCAACTCGGGCCCGGGATCCACGCCGAGCTCGTCGGCCAGGACCGAGCGGGCCTGCGCGTAGGCGTCCAGCGCCTCCGCCCGCCGCCCGGCCGCGTCCAGGGCGCGCAGGAGCAGCGCCCACAGCCCCTCGCGGAGCGGATTCTCCCCGACCAGCCCGCGCAGCTCGGGGATGACCTCATCCTGGTGGTCGGCTTCGATGGCCGCCTGTGCCCAGAGCTCAACGGCGGCGAGGCGCTGCTCGGCCATGCGCTCGGCGTGGGAGGCGATCAACGGCGTCTGCGGGACGTCCGCCAGGAACGACCCGCGCCACAGGCCGAGGGCGGCCGAGAGCAGGGCCGCGGCGCGGACCGCGTCGCCCTCGGCCAGGGACCGCCGCCCGTCGCTCACGAGGGACCCGAAGCGGGCCGCGTCGAGGTCGCCGGGCGCGATGTTGAGCACGTACCCGGGCGCCCGGAAGGCGAGCATCCGGCCGTCGGGGTCACCCAGCAGCCGCCGTAGCCGCAGGACGTAGATGCTGACGAGGTTCTTGGCCCGGGCCGGGGGCTCGCCCCCGTAGAGCTCGTCCGCCAGGACGTCGGTCGGGACCACCTGGCCGGCCCGCAGCAGCAGGCACGCGAGCAGCGAGCGCCACTTCTCGGCGCTGACTTGCTGCCATGTGCCGTCAGTCGAGACCTCTAGCGGGCCAAGGATGCGAAAGCGCATCAGGCGAGGTTCCTTCGGGCGATCGCGGCGGGCGTTGGCAGGATCTACTCAATCACGCGGAGGGTGAGTCGTAAATCCGGGATAAACCGATGTGGCCGAACTGTACCCGTACGACTGCGGGCCGTCGACCGCGGGGCGAGGGCGGCGGCCCCGCTTAATCGGCGGCCGCCGGCCCCGCCGGGCCAGTTAATCAGCGCTCAACCGGCCCCTGGCAATCTCAGTAGTGGTTCCGCAGAGCGGGTGCCAGGGGCGCGAAGGCCGAGAGGGGCGGGCTGGGCCGGCGCGCGGGGAGGCACCCGGAGGGGGCGGAACCCTGGCTCGTGCCGGACGGTCAAGGGGGGCACCGTCCGGCATGGGCCGGCCAGGCAGCACGGCTAGACAGCATGGCTGGGACGGGCGTGCAGCAAGCGGACGAAGCTTGCCGCCGGGGCGGGTGGGCGCCTCGACGGCAAAGGCCCCCCGTCCCGCCGATCCGGGGAACGGCGGGACGGGGCGGGCTGGCCAGGCTGGCCCGGCCGGCCGCAGGGGCTAGCTCTGCCCGTCGAAGAGGCTGGTCACGGACCCGTCGTTGAAGACCTCGGTGATCGCCCGGGCGATCAGCGGCGCGATCGACAGCACCGTGAGCTTGTCGAACTGCTTCTCCTGCTGGACCGGCAGCGTGTTGGTGATGACGACCTCGCTGATCCGCGAGTTCTTGAGGTTGTCCACCGCCGGCCCGGACAAGACGCCGTGGGTGGCGGCCACGATGACCCGGTCCGCGCCCTGCTCGAACAGCGCGTCGGCCGCCTTGGTGATCGTGCCGCCGGTGTCGATCATGTCGTCCACCAGGATGCAGGTACGCCCGCGGACCTGGCCCACGACCTCGAAGACCTTGACCTGGTTGGCGACGAGCGGGTCGCGGCGCTTGTGGATGATCGCCAGCGGGGTGCCGAGCCGGTCGGTCCACCGCTCGCAGACCCGCACCCGCCCGGCGTCCGGCGCGACCACGGTCACGTTGTTGACGTTGAGCTTGGCGGCCAGGTAGTCGGCCAGGATCGGCAGCGCGAACAGGTGGTCGACCGGCCCGTCGAAGAAGCCCTGGATCTGCGCCGTGTGGAGGTCGACGGCCATCAGCCGGTCCGCCCCGGCGGTGGCGAACAGGTCGGCGACCAGCCGGGCCGAGATGGGCTCGCGGCCCGCGCTCTTCTTGTCCTGGCGCGCGTACCCGAAGAACGGCGTCACGACCGTGATCCGCTTGGCCGAGGCTCGCTTGAGCGCGTCGACCATGATCAGGTGCTCCATGATCCACTGGTTTATCGGCGCGGTGTGACTTTGCAGCACGAAGGCGTCGCAGCCGCGGACCGACTCCAGGAAGCGCACCATGATCTCGCCATTGGCGAAGTCATACAGCCGCGCCGGGGCCGGCTCGATCCCCATGCAGTAGGCGACCTCGCTCAGCAGCTGCGGGTATGCCCGTCCCCCGAGCAGCATTAGCTTCTTCTGGCTCGGTGCCGTCATCCCGGACATGTGGGGGTCACTCTCCCTTTGGCTCTTGCTTCCCGGAACGAGACCGGCTGGCCGCCCGGGCCGTTCGCGTTCCCTCGCGATTGCGCAGGACCCAGCCTTCGGAGTTGTGCTGGCGGCCGCGGGCGATGCCGAGGTCCCCAGCGTGGACGTCCGCCGAGATGACCGAGCCCGCCGCCGTGTAGGCCCCGTCGTGGATGGTGACGGGGGCCACGAGCACGGTGTTGCTGCCGATGAACACGTCCTCGCCAATAGTGGTGGGCGACTTGTGCTGGCCGTCGTAGTTGGCGAAGATCGTGCCCGCGCCGATGTTGGCGCCCGCCCCGATGGTCGCGTCGCCGACGTAGGTCAGGTGCGGCACCTTGGCGCCGTGGCCGACGGTCGACTTCTTCAGCTCGACGTGGCAGCCGATGTGGGCGTTGTCGCCGATCACCGTCTGCGGGCGCAGGTACACGTTCGGCCCGAGGGTCGCTCCCGCGCCGATGCTGGCCTGGCGGCTCACGGTGTTCAGGATGACGGCGTCCGCCCCGACGGCCGTGTCCTCCAGGACGCAGTTCGGGCCGACCCGCGCGCCCCCGGCGATGGCGGTCGCCCCCAGGAGCTGGGTATTCGGGCCGATCTCGGCGTCCGGGCCGATCGTGACGCCGACGTCGACCCAGGTGGTCGCCGGGTCGAAGATCGTCGCGCCGCCGAGCATGTGCCCGGTTAGCAGCCGGTCGTTGAGCCCGCGGCGGGCGGCGGCGAGCTGGACCCGGTCGTTGACTCCCTGGATCTCGCCGGGGTCGGCGGCGACCACGCTGCCGATCGGGTGGCCGTCGCCGCGCAGGATGCCCAGCACGTCGGTCAGGTACTCCTGGCCCTGGGAGTTACCGGTGTGGATCCGCTTAACGGCGTCCGCCAGCAGCTCCCCGTCGAAGGCGTAGCAGCCGGAGTTGATCTCCTGGATGTCCTGCTCGGCCGGGGTGGCGTCGGCGTCCTCGACGATCTTGAGCACGGTGCCGTCGGCGCCCCGCACGATCCGGCCGTACCCGGCCGGGTTGCCGGTCATGGCGGTCAGGACGGTCACCGCGTTGCCGCCGGCGTGATGGGCGCGGGTGAGCTCGCCCAGCGTCTCGCTGCGCAGCAGCGGCATGTCGCCGTAGGTGACGACGACCACGCCGCGGATCGCGCCGGTGGCCTCGGTCACCATCCGCACCGCGTGCCCGGTGCCGAGCTGCTGCTCCTGCACCACCACGACAGCCTCCGGGGCCAGCCCGGTAACCTCGGGGCCGACCTGGTCGCGGCCGTGGCCGACGACGACGACGAGTCGTTCCGGGTCCAGATCACGGGCGGCTGCCAGCGCGTGCCCGAGCATGCTGCGCCCGCAGAGCGAGTGCAGCACCTTCGGGGTACGCGACTTCATGCGCCTTCCCTCGCCCGCGGCGAGGATGATGACAGCGGCCGGGCGACTTTCGCTCACGCGCAAGGGTCTCCTCGGATATCGCGCCAGCACTCCCGGGGACGGGTCCCCCGGGACGGCAGGGCGGGAAAGGCGCGGATGTGTTCACCCGCCCCTAACCGGCAGGATACCCAAGAGTGGCTGGCTCCTCCCCTGGCATCCAATCATCCCGAAGCAGGACATCGCGGGCGCTAGACGTCCCGGGCGGCCTTGTCTTCGGTGACCATGTCGGGGACGACGAGCTCGCTCGGCTGGGTGCCGGACGACTCGGCGGCGACGGCGGCGAGCTCGGAGCCCAGCGACTCGCGCTCGGCCGGCTTGATCTGGTGGCCGGTCATCGCGGAGGCGACCGCGCCGAGCACGCAGCAGCCGATGGCGAAGCCGAAGGCGATGCCGATGCCGCTGTGGAACGGCGAGGTGATCACGCTCGGGAAGAACTGCCGCCCGGTCAGGTAGGCCGCGTGGGCCGGGGTGAGGTGGGACAGCACCGGCCCGAGCAGCTGCTGCATCGGGTTGTAGCCGAGGAACGCGGCGAACAGGACGCCGATCGGCGGCAGGTTCGCGATCGTGTGGGCCGAGACGGCCGGGACGCCCTGGGCGGTCAGCCCGCCGAACAGGGTCCTCGGCAGGCTGCTGGCCAGGCCGGTCACCATGAGCGAGAAGAAGATGCCGATCGACAGGACCGACGCGGAGTTCATGAACGTGGCGATCATGCCGCCGGCCGCGCCCCGGGCGTCGGCCGGGACCGCGTTCATGATCTCGGCCCGGTTCGGCGAGACGAACAGGCCCATCCCGAGGCCGTTCAGCCCGACGAGGAGGGCGAACTGCCAGTAGGTGAAGTTGGTCGACAGGAAGATCAGGGCCAGGAAGGTCAGGGCCGTCAGCAGCGGGCCGCCGATGGTGAACATCTTGGCGCCCATCTTGTCGGACAAGATCCCCGCCAGCGGAGCCGATAGCAGGAAGCCGATGGTCAGCGGGATCAGGTAGATGCCCGCCCACAGCGGGGTGTCCTCGTAGCTGTACCCGTGCAGCGGCAGCCAGATGCCCTGGAGCCAGATGATGAGCATGAACTGCATGCCGCCGCGGCTCATCGCCATCAGGAGGCTGGCGAGGTTGCCGTAGGTGAACGCGCGGATCTTGAACAGCGAGAGCTGGAACAGCGGCTCGGGCACCCGCAGCTCGACGAAGGCGAAGATGACCAGCAGGATGACCCCGCCGCCGATGCCCGCCATGACGCCCGGGTTGGTCCAGCCCATCGCGCTGGTGCCGTAGGGCTGCAGGCCGTAGGTGATGGCGACCAGGATCGAGATCAGGCCGACGCCGAACAAGATGTTGCCCCACCAGTCCATCCGCGCGGGGCGGCGCTGGCCGGTGTCGTGCAGCATGTAGTAGGCCCAGATGGTGCCGAAGACGCCGATCGGGGCGGAGACGAGGAAGACCAGGTGCCAGTTGATCGGCCCGAGCAGGCCGCCGAGGATGAGGCCGATGAACGACCCGGCGATGGCCGCGATGGAGTTAAGGCCGAGCGCGGTGCCCCGCTGGTTCACCGGGAACGCGTCGGTGAGGATCGCGGTGGAGTTGGCGAACAGGAACGCGCCGCCGATGCCCTGCACGACCCGCCAGACGATCAGCCACAGGGCCGCGGTCGAGCCGCTGAAGAACGTGAGCGTGAGCGCGACCGACGCGACGCTGAAGACCGCGAAGCCCATGTTGTACATGCGGACCCGGCCGTACATGTCGCCCAGGCGCCCGAACGAGACCACCAGGACCGCGGTGACGACGAGGAAGCCCATGAACATCCACAGCAGGTAGCTGGTGTTGCCGGGGGCGAGCGGGTCCAGGTTGATGCCGTGGAAGATGTTGGGCAGCGAGATCAGCACGATCGACTGGTTGATCGTCGCCATCAGCACGCCGAGCGTGGTGTTGGACAGGGCTATCCACTTGTAGTTCGGCCCGGGCACCCGGGCCGGCTTTGGCGGCGGCGCTCCGGCCGAGGTCGAGGCCGGATCCGAAGAGGCCGTCATGTGTGAATCGCCCCCCACTCCTAGTAATCGCTGGCGATAAGTTGCATAACCTCAACTAACCATAACTTACGGCCGGGCCGAGGCCATGTTGAGGGTCCCTCCGGTTCCGTCCGTGAAATGCCGGGCGCACCGGACAATGCAAGGCTTACCCCGTCCCGCTCCGGGCACGGTCGAACGGCCCAAGGGAAACGGTCCACGGGATGCGGCGCGAGAAGAGCTCCCAGGGAAGGATTCGAACCCTCGTTCTACGGACCAAAACCGCATGTCCTGCCGATTGGACGACCTGGGATCGGGCGAGCCGCCAACACTCTACCGGGAGGGGGGCTCCGGCGCGGTTTACGGCGGCGCACGCGGGCAGATGATCAGGTAACAGGTCAGCACAGTTTTGGACACGATCACGCCCGCACCGTCTCTGACGTGCGTGTCAGGGTTTGGGCAAGCCCCTTAAACGTCTCAAATAGTGAGACGGCACGCTATGCGAGGCCGATGTTTCACTCAGTGATTTGCGGAAATTCACCTTGGAGGCTTGCCTAACCTACGGTCTCGTAGGCTACGGTTACGTAAGCGTACAGGGCTTCCCCGCCCGGCGGCCTGACGAAGAGGAGCATCATGCCCACGACCCCGGACGCCTCCATTGACCCGCGCACCGCGTTGCCACCGCGGCCTTCGGTGGCCACCGCATCGCCGGCTGCGCCCGCGGCGCCGACCCGGGTGCCCCGCCCGGCGCCCAGACCCGACGTTGAGGAAGACAAGGCCACCACGGTCCAGCAGGTGGCGCTCGCCCTCTTCGTGGGCATCCCGTTCCTGGCCGTCCTCGCCGCCATCCCGTTCGCGTGGGGCTGGGGCCTGGGCTGGCACGACGTGGTCATCGGGCTGGTCTTCTACTACGTGTCCGGCATGGGCATCACCGTCGGCTACCACCGCTACTTCACCCACAGCTCGTTCAAGGCCAACCGCGCGCTGCGGACGGGGCTGGCGATCGCGGGCAGCCTGGCGATCGAGGGCCCGGTCATCACCTGGGTGAGCGACCACCGCCGGCACCACAAGTACTCCGACAAGGAAGGCGACCCGCACTCGCCGTGGCGCTTCGGGACCAGCGCGGGGGCGCTGTTCAAGGGCCTGTGCTTCGCCCACGTCGGCTGGCTGTTCGACCCGAACAAGACCTCGCAGGAGAAGTTCTCCCCCGACCTCCTCGCCGATTCCGGCATTCGCAAGGTCGATGACTTCTTCATCGGCTGGGTCGCCATCTCGCTGCTGGCCCCGGCCCTGGCCGGCGGCCTGTGGGGGCTTTCCTGGCATGGCGCGCTGACTGCCTTCTTCTGGGCCAGCCTCGTCCGCATCGCCCTCCTGCACCACGTGACCTGGTCGATTAACTCGGTCTGCCACGTGTTCGGCAAGGAGGAGTTCGCCGCCCGCGACAAGTCGCGCAACGTCTCCTGGCTGGCCATCTTGTCCTTCGGCGAGTCCTGGCACAACCTGCACCACGCCGACCCGACCTGCGCCCGCCACGGCGCGCTGCGCGGCCAGGTGGACTCCAGTGCCCGCGCGATCTGGATCTTCGAGAAGCTCGGCTGGGCGTACGACGTGCGCTGGCCGGACGAGGAGCGCCTGGGGACCAAGCGCCCGGCGACGGCGACCCGCACGCTCGGGTCGATGACCAAGCAAGCCGCCGCCAGGAGCACTGCCCGGAATGCCGCCAGGGGCTCCGCGAGCGGTGAAAAGTCAATAAAGGCCGCTCAGCACGCTGACAAGCGGGCGGCGTAGCGGACATGATGAACCGGTGACTGAATCCCCCTCTCGATCAATCAAGAAGCGCATGACCGGGAAGGAGCGCCGGCAGCAACTGCTCGACATCGGGCGGCGGCTGTTCGCGGAACGGGGGTTCGAGGGCACCTCCATCGAGGAGATCGCCGCTCAGGCCGGCGTCTCCAAGCCGGTGGTGTACGAGCACTTCGGCGGCAAGGAAGGCCTGTACGCGGTGGTGGTCGACCGGGAGGTCGAGCGCCTGCTGTCGGCGACCACCGAGTTCCTTGACGGCGATCACAGCAAGGTCAAGTTCGAGGCCGCCGCCGTCGGGCTGCTGCGCTACATCGACGAGAACTCCGATGGCTTCCGGATCCTGGTGCGGGACTCCAATCCAGTATCCGGGGGCGGCACCTACGGCACGCTCCTGTCCGACATCGCCGGCCAGGTCGAGTACATCATGGCCGACTTCCTGCGCTCGCGCGGCAAGGACCCGAAGCTGGCCGCGATGTACTCCCAGATGATGGTGGGCATGGTGGCCTTCACCGGCCAGTGGTGGCTCGACGCGCGCAAGCCCAAGCTGGAGATCGTCGCCGCGAACCTGATCGACCTGGCCTGGGAGGGCCTGGCCGGCCTCGGCCCCAACATCACCAGCCCGGCCGCCAGCGGCCAGGGGAGCTAACCGCCAGCGCTGGCCCTTCAGGGGACGGCCGGCTCGCTGGCCGCCGGCGCGCGGTGGCCAGTTCCCGCCGGGAGCTTCAGCCCGCGTGGACGGCGCCCGCCGCGACCAGGGTCGCCTGGTCCGAAGCGGGCGCCGTGGGCAGCGCCTGGGCGGCCCACTCCCGGTACCCGCCGATGACGTCGGTCGAGCGGTGCAGGCCGAGGTCGAGCAGGGCGGCGGCGGCCAGGCTTGAGGTATACCCCTCCTGGCAGATGACGATGATCCGGTGGTCGTAGCCCGTCACCCAGGGCAGCCGGGCGTCGCTGGCCGGGTCGAGCCGCCATTCCAGGTGGTTGCGCTCGATGACCCACGACCCGGGGACCTCGCCCTCGGCCGCCCGCTGTGACGCCGGCCGGATGTCGACCAGCACCACGTCGTCCCCGCCTGGCCTGGCTATCTCGGCCTGGGCCGCGCGCGGGGTGACCCGGGTCAAGCGGTCGCGGGCGGCGGCGAGGATCTCCTCGATCGACCGTGCCCCGGCCGGCCGGGCCAGGCCGGTCACCAGTCCTCCGAGGTCTCGGTGGTGGCGGGCACGAGCCCCCCGGGGGCGAGGTCGTACCTGGTCATGGCGGTAAGCGGCGGCGAGTAAGCGTGGATGCTGACCGCCACCGTGTCGTCTGAGGTGTTGCGCACATCGTGAATGTAGTGCGGCCCGAAGTCCCGTACCACCCCGTGCGTCACCTGGCCCACCGTGGCTTCGGCCACCCGGCCGGCCTCGTGGCGCACCACGCACTCATCCAGGGTGCCCCACACCACGCTGAACGCGCCGTTCGCGCCGCCGTGATCGTGGAAGCCGGTCGAGTGCCCGGGCAGCCAGCTGATGAGCCACAGCTCGTAGGTGTCGTCCACGTGGATCTGCTCGTACCAGCGGCCCTCGGCGTCGAGCCGGACCCGGGCGACCCACTGGGCCGGGTGCCCGGCCAGGCGCCGCACCTCGGCGGCGAGCTCTTCCCGGGTCAGGGCCCGGGGCGCCTCCGGGGCGATGAGCCCCTGGGGCTCCTGCGATTCGATGGTTGGTTGCACAGTAACGATGATGCCATCGGTTTCCTATTAAAGCAATAGGAAAAGCCTGAATAGCGTCCGCGGGCGGCTCCTAGCGCCGGCGGACCACCGCGAAGACCCGGCGGAACGGGAAGATGGTCCCGGTCTTCCCGCGCCGGTACGCGCCCCGGATGCGCCCCGCGTACTCGGCGATGAAGCCGCCCGCCTGCTCCTCGTCGAGGGCGGCGAGCACCGGCCGCAGGGTCGTGCCCCGGGTCCAGCCCAGGACGGGGTCATCGCCCGGCAGGATGTGCTGGTACGTGGTCTCCCAGGCGTCGACGTCGTACCCGGGCCGGGCGAGCAGTTCCACGTACTCCCCCGGGTCGCCCGCCTGGCGGTTCAGCTCCGCGCCGGCCAGCAGCGATCGCCAGCGCGGCTCGCCCGCCATCGCGCGCACGACCGCGTGGGCCGGGGAGTCGAAGTTGCCCGGCAGCTGGAAGGCGAGCCAGCCCCCGGGCGGGAGCAGGCCGGCCCAGCCCGCGACGAGGTCGTGATGATCCGGGATCCACTGCAGGACCGCATTGCAGGTGATCACGTCCGGGACGCGCTCCGGCTCCCAGTCCCGCACGTCGCCCAGGTCGAACCGCAGCGTCGGGACGGCGGCCTGCGCCGCGTCGACCATCTCAGGCGAGCTGTCGATCCCGTGCACCTCGGCCCCGGGCCAGCGCTCGGCCAGCAGCGCGGTCAGGTTGCCGGGGCCGCAGCCAAGGTCGACGATGTAGCCCGGCTCGTCGGCCCCGATCCTCGCCATCAGGTCGAGGAAGGGCCGCGCCCGCTCATCTCCGTACCGTAGGTACTGCACGGCGTCCCACATGCCAGTCCTCCTGTCTTGAATGCTGCTGCGATAAATCTTGATATCGAGATAAACCTAGTCATCAAGCTTCTTGACGTCAAGAGATAGGCTGTGGCCATGGGCGAGCTGAGCGACGAGGTTGACGAGCTAGTCTCACAATGGCACGCGCAGCGGCCCGACCTCGACGTCAGCCCCATGCAGGTGCTCAGCCGCGTCACCCGGCTGGCCCGGCACCTGGACATCGCCCGCCGCAGCGCGTTCGCCCGCCACGACCTGGAGACGTGGGAGTTCGACGTGCTGTCGGCGCTGCGCCGGGTGGGGCCGCCGTTCCAGCTGACCCCGGGCGCGCTGCTGCGGGCGACCCTGGTGACCTCGGGCACGATGACCAACCGGATCGACCGGCTGACCGAGGCGGGCCTGGTGCACCGCGAGCCGGACCCGCGCGACCGCCGGGGCGTCCTGGTGACCCTCACCGACGCGGGCCAGGCCCGGGTGGACGCCGCCCTGGAAGACCTCCTGCAGGGCGAGCGCGCGCTGCTGGCGGGCCTCGGCGACCGTGAGCGGGCCGACCTGGCCGCCCTGCTGCGCACGCTCCTGGCCCCGATGGACAACGACCGGTAGCTAGCCGAGGTCGGCCGCTGCCTCTAGCCAGCGCTCCTCGAGGGCGGACTTCTCGTCCTGGACCGAGCGGAGCTGGTCGCCGAGCGCGGTCAGCTTCACGTAGTCGCTCGCGTTGGCGGCCAGGTCGGCGTGCAGCTTCTCCTCGCGCTCGGACAGCTTGTCGATCTGGCGCTCAAGCCGGGCGAGCTCCTTCTTGACGAGCCGCTCCTCGGCCGCCGACAGGGCGGGCCGCGCCGCCTCGGCGGCCCCGGCGGTTCCGCTGGCGGGCGCGGGCAGGGGCGCGGCCGCCTCGGCGGAGCCGGCCCGCGCGGAGGCCCGGGCGGACGCCGCCTGGGCGGCGAGGGCGGCCCGGCGGGCGCGGGAGCGCTGCAGGTACTCGTCCACCCCGCCGCCGAGGAAGGCGATCGTGCCGTCGCCCAGCAGCGCGACGATGTGGTCGCAGGCCCGCTCCAGGAAGTACCGGTCGTGGCTGACCACGACGAGGGTTCCCGGCCAGCCGTCGAGGATGTCCTCCAACTCGGTCAGCATGTCGATGTCGAGGTCGTTGGTCGGCTCGTCCAGCAGCAGCACGTTCGGCTCGTTCATGAGCAGCCGCAGCATCTGCAGCCGGCGGCGCTCGCCGCCCGACAGGTCCCCGACCGGGGTCCACTGCCGGTCCCCGACGAAGCCGAGGCGCTCCAGCAGCTGGCCGGCCGACAGCTCGCGCTTGCCGACCATGATCCGCATCTGGACTTCCTCGGCCGACTCGCGGACCCGCTTGCCCGGGTCGAGCTCGAGGAGCTCCTGGGACAGGTGCCCGACGCGGATCGTCTTGCCCCGCACGACGTGCCCGGTCACCTTGAGCTCAGCCGCGTCCGCCTCATCCCCGAGCAGCCGCAGCAGCGAGGTCTTGCCGGCCCCGTTGACGCCGACGATCCCGATCCGGTCGCCGGGGCCGATCCGCCAGGTCACGTCGCCCAGCAGGGTCCGCCCGGCGATCGACAGCGAGACGTCCTCCAGCTCCAGGACCGTCTTGCCCAGCCGGGCGGTCGCCATCTTGGTCAGCTCGGCGGTCTCCCGGGCGGGCGGCTCGGCCGCGATGAGCGCGTTGGCCGCGTCTACCCGGAACTTCGGCTTGGTCCCGCGCGCCTGCGGCCCGCGCCGCAGCCACGCCAGCTCCTTGCGGGCCAGGTTGCGGCGGCGCGTCTCGTCGCCCTCGGCCGTGCGCTGCCGCTCGGCCTGGGCCAGGACGTAGGCGGAGTAGCCGCCCTCGTGCGCGTACACCTGGCCGTCGTCCACCTCCCACATCTGGTCGCACGCGGTGTCGAGCAGCCACCGGTCGTGGCTCACGACGACAAGGGTGGTCCCCCGGTCGCGCAGGTACCGGGCGAGCCAGTCGATCGCCTCGATGTCCAGGTGGTTGGTCGGCTCGTCCAGCAGCAGCACGTCCTGCTCGGCGACCAGCAGGGCCGCCAGGGCGATCCGCCGCCGCTCGCCGCCCGACATCGGGGCCACGTCCGCGTCCAGGTCGAAGCCGGGCAGCAGCTCGGCCGCGACCGAGCGCGCCCGCGGGTCGCGCTCCCACGCGCCGCCCGCCACGAGGTCGCCGAAGACGTTCTCGCCGACGGTCCCCGTGAACGCGTCGGCCTGCCGCAGGTACCCGATGCGCAGGCCCGAGGCCCGCGCCGCCCGGCCCGAGTCCGGCTCGGCCAGGCCGGCGAGGATGGCGAGCAGGGTGGACTTCCCGGCCCCGTTGCGGCCGACGACGCCGATCCGGTCCCCCTCGCCGACCCCGAGGGAGACGCCGTCGAGCAGCGGCCGCGGCCCGTAGGCCTTGGCCACCTTCTCCAGGCTGATCAAGTTCGCCATGCGATTCCCCTGAGTCCTCAGGCCACGGTCGGGAGCACGGTCGCGCCCGCGGCCGGGCCGGCCGCGGTCGTGACCGCGCGGCAGGCGCCCGTCGCGGCCAGCGCGTCCGCCAGGCCAGCCCCGTGGGCCGCGTCGCGGGCGAGGAAGAAGCAGGCCGGCCCGGAGCCGGAGACCAGCCCGCCGAGCGCGCCGAGCGCGCGCCCGGCCGCCAGGGTCTGGCGCAGGGCCGGGAACAGGTGCAGCGCGGGCGCCTGGAGGTCGTTGCTGAGCGCCGCTCCCAGCCGGGCCGCGTCGCCCGCCGCCAGCGCGGCCATCAGCTCCTCGCTCAGCCCGGCGGCGGCCACCGGGACCTCGCCGTCGGCGCGGAGCTGGTCCAGCGTCTTGTAGACCAGCGGGGTGGACAGCGACCCGGCCGCGTAGGCCAGCACCCAGTGGAACTGCCCCGGGCCAGCCGCCGCCGGCGTGAGCTGCTCGCCCCGGCCGCGGCCGATCGCGGTGCCGCCGAGCAGCGAGAAGGGAACATCGCTGCCGACCTGGGCCGCGACCCGGCCCAGCCCGGCCGGCCCCAGCCTCGTCTGCCAGAGCTCGTCGCAGGCGGCCAGCGCGGCCGCCGCGTCGGCGCTGCCGCCCGCCATCCCGGCCGCGACCGGGATCCGCTTGGTGATGGCGACCCGGACCGGACCGCCCCAGTCCGCGCCCTGCTCGCCGACGGCTGACCGCAGCGCCCGCACGGCCCGCAGCGCGAGGTTGCCGGCATCAGCCGGGACATCGGGGGCGCCCTCGCCGGCCACGGTCACGCTGTCGTTCCCGTCCCCGGCCGGGGCCACGGTGACCTCGTCATAGAGGGAGACGGCATGGAACACCGTCACCAGGTCGTGGTAGCCGTCCGGGCGCAGCGGCCCGACCGCGAGCTGGAGGTTGATCTTGGCGGGAACCCGCACGCTGACGCTGATGTTCACGATTCAAGCAGCCTACCGGCCGCCGCGATGGCCGCGAACTCGGCGATGCCGAGGGCCTCGCCCCGGGCGCCGGGGTCGACCCCGGCCGCCCGGAGCACGGCCTCGGCCGCCGCGGGCGAGCCCGCCCAGGTGGCGAGGGCGGCCCGCAAGGTCTTGCGGCGCTGGCCGAACGCCGCGTCGATCACCGCGAACACGGCCGCGCGGTCCGTCCCGGCGGCTGCGGCTTCGCCGTCCGCGGGCTCGTGGCGGGTGAAGGCGACCAGCTTGGAGTCCACGTTGGGGACGGGCCAGAACACGCTGCGCGGTACCGTCCCGGCCGGGCGGGCGCGGGCGTACCAGGCCAGCTTGGCCGACGGCACCCCGTAGACCCGGCCGCCGGGTCCCGCGCACATGCGGTCCGCGACCTCCGCCTGGACCATGACGACGCCGCGCCGGACCGACGGGAACGTGGCCAGCAGGTGCAGCACGACCGGCACGGCCACGTTGTAGGGCAGGTTCGCGGCCAGGACGGTCGGGGCCGGCAGGTCTCCCGGCCCGAGCGCCAGCGCGTCGGCCCGCACCACGCTGACCCGGTCCGGCGCGAGCCCGGGCGCGCGCTCGGCGATCGTCGCCGGGAGGTGCGCGGCCAGCACCGGGTCGATCTCGACCGCGACCACCCGCGCGCCCGCCGGGATGGCGTCCGCCACGAGCGCGAGCGTCAGCGACCCGAGGCCCGGGCCCACCTCCAGGACCACGTCGTCGGCCGCGAACGGCCCCGCGAGGGCGGCGATCTGGCGGACGCTGCCCGGCTCGACCACGAAGTTCTGCCCGAGCTTCTTGGTCGGCTGCACTCCCAGCCGCCGGGCGATGGCCCGCACGTCCCCGGCCCCGAGCAGCCGGGCCGGCCCGGCCGGGGCGCGGCTGGTCACCAGCGGAAGACGCGCTTGCCGGTGGCCTGCAGCTCAGCGCAGAAGTCGGCCAGCGGGATGCCCTTGAGCTCGGCCAGGAAGCGGACCGTGTGGGCGGTCATCGCCGGGGAGTTCGGCTTGCCCCGGTGCGGGACCGGCGTCAGGTAGGGAGCGTCGGTCTCCGTCAGCAGCAGCGACGCCGAGGCCGCGAGGGCCGCCTCGCGCAGGGGGGAGGCGTTCTTGAAGGTGACGTTGCCCGCGAAGCTCATGAGGTACCCGGCCGAGGCGCACCGGACCGCCATCGCCGCGTCCCCCGAGAAGCAGTGGAAGATGACCGAGTCCGGCGGCCACGGGCCGGTCTCCTCCAAGATCGCCAGCACGTCCGCGTGGGCGTCGCGGTCGTGGATCATCAGCGCCTTCCCCAGGCGCCGGGCGAGCGCGATGTGGGCGCGGAACCACCACTGCTGGACCGCGGGCGGGGCATGGTCGCGGTAGTAGTCCAGGCCGGTCTCCCCGATGGCGACCACCTCCGGGGAGGCCGCCAGCTCGGCCAGCTCCGCCAGCACCGCGTCCCGGTCGCCGTCCGCCGCGGCGGTGGAGTTCGGGTGGATGGCGACCGCGGCGTAGACCGGCTCGTACTCTCGCGCGCAGTCCACTCCCCAGCGCGAGGACGGCAGGTCGCACCCGGCGTTGACCACCCGGCGGATGCCCGCCTCCCGCGCCGCCGCCAGGATCCCGTCCACCGGCAGGTCCATGATGTCCATGTGGGTATGGCTATCGAACGCGCCCGGTTCGGGCAGGCCGACGGCGCCAGTGGACGGGAAGGCGGCGGGAGTCACTCGGTTCCGTTCTGTCTGGAAATCAAGGGAGGATCTACTCGCCCAGCCGGCCCAGTTCCTCATCGATCACGGACGGGTCCAGCTTGGTGAACAGCGGGGTGGGCTTGGCCAGGGGCGTGCCCGGCGTGATCGGCACCGACGACCAGCGCGGGGTCGCGTCGTAGGTGCCGGTAATAACCGGGTAGGAAGGCCCGCCCTCCTCGTCCACCTCGACCAGGGACGGCTGGCCGGACCACTCGCCGGCGCCGCCCAGCATCTCGTGGACCGCCTGCGACGAGCGCGGCAGGAACGGCGTCAGCAGCGTCTTGGCGTCGGCCACCGCCTGCAGGGTGACGTGCAGGATCGTCTTCATCCGGTCCGGGTCGGACTGGCGCAGCTTCCACGGCTCCTGCTCGGAGAAGTACTTGTTCGCCTCGGCGATGGTGCGCATCGCCTCGGTGACCGCGAACTTGAACCGGGACCGGGACAGGTGCTCGCCGACGACCGCGAACGACTTGCGCGACCCTTCCAGCAGCCCGTGGTCGACGTCGGTGAGCGCCCCGGCCTCGGGGATCGACCCGACGTTGCTGGCGGCGAACGAGACCGCCCGGTTGACCAGGTTGCCCCAGGTCGCGACGAGCTCGTCGTTGTTGCGGCGCACGAACTCGGACCAGGTGAAGTCGGTGTCCTGGGTCTCCGGGCCGGCCGCCGCGACGTAGTACCGCAGCGCGTCCACGTCGTAGCGCTCCAGGAAGTCGCGCACGTAGATGACGACCTGGCGAGAGGAGGAGAACTTCTTGCCCTCCATCGTCAGGTACTCGCTGGCGACGACCTCGGACGGCCGGTTCAGCGCCCCCAGCGGGCCGGGCTGGCCGCCGCCGGCACCGAGTCCGGAGTAGCCGAACAGCATCGCCGGCCAGATCTCGGAGTGGAAGACGATGTTGTCCTTGCCCATGAAGTAGTACGCCTCGGCGTCGCCGGCGTTCCACCAGGCCCGCCAGGCGTCCGGGTCGCCCGACCGGCGGGCCCACTCCACCGACGCCGACAGGTAGCCGATGACCGCGTCGAACCAGACGTAGATGCGCTTGTCGGGCCGGTCGCGCCAGCCGTCGAGCGGGACCGGGACGCCCCAGTCAAGGTCACGGGTGATCGCCCGCGGCTGCAGGTCGTTCAGCAGGTTCAGCGAGAACTTGAGCACGTTCGGCCGCCACTGCCCGGACTTGGACTGCAGCCACGACCCCAGCACCTCGGTGAACGCGGGCAGGTCGAGGAAGTAGTGCTCCTGCTCGACGAACAGCGGGGTCTCGCCGTTGATGCGCGACTTGGGGTCGATCAGCTGGATCGGGTCGAGCTGGTTGCCGCAGTTGTCGCACTGGTCGCCCCGGGCACTGGGGTAGCCGCAGATCGGGCAGGTGCCCTCAATGTAGCGGTCCGGCAGCGTCCGCCCGGTGGACGGCGAGATCGCGCCCTGGGTGACCTTGGGGAAGATGTACCCGTTGCGCAGCAGCGTCGTGAATATCTCCTGGACGACCGCGTAGTGGTTGCGGGTGGTGGTCCGGGTGAACAGGTCGTAGGTCATCCCGAGGTTGACCAGGTCGGTGGCGATGACGCGGTTGTACCGGTCGGCCAGCTCGCGGGCGCTGACGCCCTCCGCGTCCGCCTGCACCTGGATCGGGGTGCCGTGCTCGTCGGTGCCGGAGACCATCAGCACCTTGTTCCCCGCCATCCGCTGGTACCGGCTGAACATGTCGCTCGGCAGGGCGAAGCCGGAGACGTGGCCGATGTGCCGGGGGCCGTTCGCGTAGGGCCAGGCCGGCGCGGTGAGGATGTGCCGCGGGGCAGACGGGGATGACATGCCTACAGCCTAACGGGCGGTAGCCGCTTCCTCGTTCTCATTAACCTCGCCCTCGGCCGGGCCGCCGGCCGAGGTGTGCCGGGTCTGCTTGATGCCGAGGATCGACAGGAAGAAGGAGCCCAGGACGAGCTGGCAGCTCACGATCAGCGCGGTCGCCGAGGGGATCATGACCCGCAGCTCGTGCTCGTAGTTCAGGTTATGGAAGCCGCTGCCGCCCCAGGTGACAACCGAGGTGATGACGCCCGCGAGGCCCGCGAGGCCGATGAGCACCCCGAGCAGCAGGCCACGCTCAAGCGACAGCCGCCCGAGGAGGCTCTGCACGCCCGGTTCCTTCGGCAAGAACCCCTCTGAGCCGGCGTAGACCCGGGTGAACAGCCAGAACAAGACCGCCTGGAAGCCGATCACGACCGCCGCGCTGGCGGCCACGAGCGTGTCCACGTCGAAGGTGACGTCGCCGATGGAGAACGGGCCCGCCTCGACGACCGCTCCTGCTGCCAGGCCGAGCAGGAACAGCACCACCCCGGGGAGGAAGAACAGCCAGCGCGGGCTGAACAGCAGCAGGAACCGCAGGTGCCGCCAGCCGTCGTGCCACGAGCGCAGGTGCGGCGGGCGGGACCGCCCGTCCTTCTTCAGCGTGGTCGGGACCTCGGTGACCTTCTGCCCCCACAAGGTGGCCTTGACGACCATCTCGCTCGCGAACTCCATGCCGGTGGCCTGGAGGTTCAGCTGGAGCGCGCTCTCGCGGTTGAAGCCGCGCAGCCCGCAGTGGAAGTCGCCGATCGCGCTGGGGAAGAACACCCGGCCGACGAACGACAGCACCGGGTTGCCCAGGTACTTGTGCAGCGACGGCATGGCCCCGGGCTCGATGCCGCCCTTGAAGCGGTTGCCCATGACCAGGTCGTACCCCTTGCGGAGCTCCTCGACAAAGGGCATGAGGCTGGTGAAGTCGTAGCTGTCGTCGGCGTCGCCCATGATGACGTACTTGCCGTGGGCGGCGGTGATCCCGCCGATGAGCGCGTTGCCGTAGCCCCGGTGCTTGATGGGGACGACCCGGGCGCCGGCGTCGGTGGCGAGCTTCTGGCTGCCGTCGGTGCTGCCGTTGTCGGCGACGACCACCTCGCCCTCGATGCCCGATTCGGCCAGGAAGCCAACAGCCTTGTGGACGCATGTCGCTACCGTCTCCGCCTCGTTGAGGCACGGCATGACGATGGTGAGCTCCACGGCTGCTCCCTGCTATCCTCTGAGCTGGCCTTAACCAGTCGCAATAACTAGTTAACCAGTTGCTATGACTGAGGGGCATCGGCCTGCCCCCTGCCGGTCCACCTATTACGGTATAGACGGCGCACCCGACCCGGCGGGTGGCTGGCACCGGCACAAGGAGGATACGGGCTTGAGGGTACTGCTTGCGCGGATTCGGCGCGTGGTGGCTGGCAATAAGTTGTTCCTGGCCGTCTTGCTCCCCGCCGTCCTCCTTCGCCTTGACGCCGAGCTGGGCTATCGCTGGTGGGCGTACTTCAACGACTCGTTCGACTACATCTCGACGGCGGTCACCGGGGTCACCGACCCGGCCCGGGTCTCGGGCTACTCCCTGTTCCTGCGCGCCCTGCTCCCGCTGCACAGCTTCGCCCTCGTCACCTTCATCCAGCACGCCCTGGGCGTGCTGGTCGGCGTAATGATCTACGCCCTCGCGCGCAGGCGTTTCGGCGCCCCCGGCTGGCTGGCCGCCCTCATGACGGTGCCGGTCCTGTACGACGGGTTCGAGATCCAGCTAGAGCACCTGATCTTGTCGGACACCCTGTTCTTGTTCCTGGCGATGCTGGCGCTGACGGTGCTGCTGTGGACGCCCCGCGTCACGTGGTGGAAGTGCCTGCTGGCGGGGCTGCTCATCGGCGTGTCGGCCGTCGTCCGGTCCACTGGCCTGCCCCTGATCCCCGTCTTCGGGCTGTTCCTGGTGATCGCGCTGTGGCCGGGGACCCGCGAGAGCCGCCGGAGCCGGGCGGCCTGGTCCCGGCTGGTGGCGGGCGTGGCCGCGTTCTGCGTCGCGGTCGTCGTCCCGGTCGCCGCCTACGAGGGGCTATACGATCACCAGCACGGCCAGTTCGCGATGAACACCTCGACCGGGGTCTTCCTGTACTCGCGGGTCATGACGTTCGCCGACTGCTCCCAGATGTCGCTGACGCCGCAGCTGACGACCCTGTGCACGGCGGTGCCGCCGGACCAGCGGCCCATCGCCCAGGCCTACATCTGGACCCCGGCCAGCCCGCTCGACCGCTACCCGCCGCCCAAGTTCAGCGCCCTGCCGGACAAGCTCGCGCAGCAGTTCGCGGTCAAGGCGATCGAGGCCCAGCCGCTCGACTACGCCCGCGTGACCTTCGATGACACCGTGCGGGCGTTCACGTGGCCGCGGGCCGTGTTCCCCAACGCCGCCACCTACAACGAGTACCTATTCGGCTATCACTCGCTGAACATCCCGTCGTCGCCGGTCAACGGGCGCCCGAACAGCGCCGCCGACTACGTCCAGGGCGACCCGCTGACCCAGGTGTCGGAGCCGTACGCGGGCGTGATGCGCATCTACCAGCGCTACTTCTGGCTACCCGGCACCGTCTACGGGCTGATCCTGCTGGCCGGGCTGGTGGCGCTGGTGGCCCGGCGCCGGCGCGGGCCCTGGCTGGGCGCGCTGCTGGCCTGGGCGAGCTCGCTCGCCCTGATCGTCGCCCCGGCCGCCACCGCCCAGTTCGACTACCGGTACGTCACCACCGCCGTCCCCTTCGGCTGCCTGGCCCTGGTCCTCGCCTTCGGGACCCTTACCCGGCCCGGAACCGCGCTTGGCCGCGACCCGCAGTCCGCCGCTGACCCGGCGGCTGACCCGGCGGCTGACCCGGACGCCCCGGACGGCTCAGCCGCCGACGGGGCCAGTCCCGTCGGGCCCGGCTCCGTCGAGGCCGGCTCCGTCGGCGCCGGCGCTGGCGCGGCGAACGGCCCGGTCGGCGAAGCGGGCGGCCCGGCGGGCCTCCCGGGCGGCGTCGCGCGCGGCGGCCTTGGCGGCCGCGAGGCCAATTCCGGCCACGACTAGCGTTATCTCGCCGCGGACGCCGTGCTCCCCGGCTGCCCCGGCCGGCTCGGCCCACCGCGCGAGCTCGCCCAGCGTTCCCCGGCGGATCTCCTCGTGGACCTTCGTGAGCTCCCGGCAGACGACGGCCGCCCGGTCCGGCCCGTGCGACCGGGCGAGCTCGGCCAGGGTGACGTGCAGCCGCCGGGGTGACTCGAAGAAGACCTGGGTGCGCGGGTCGGCCGCCAGCTCAGCGAACCGGGTGCCCCGCTCCCCGCCGCCCCGGGGCGGGAAGCCCTCGAAGCAGAACCGGTCCGACGGCAGCCCTGACACGGCCAGCGCGGTCGTCAGCGCCGACGCCCCCGGGATCGCGGTCACGGTGATCCCGGCCGCCACCGCGGCCACGACGACCCGGTAGCCGGGGTCGCTGACGCCGGGCATCCCGGCGTCGGTCACGACGAGCACGTCCTTGCCGCCCGCGAGCTCAGCCACTAGTTCCTGCGCCCGCTTGGCCTCGATCACGTCGTAGTACGACACCACCCGCCCGGCGATCTGCACGTTCAGGTCGGCCGCGAGGCGGCGCACGCGGCGGGTGTCCTCGGCCGCCACCACATCGGCCCGCGCGAGCTCAGCCGCCAGCCGGGCGGAGGCGTCCTCGGGGCGGCCAATCGGCACCGCGGCGAGGATCAGGGTGCCGGGGGCTCGCCCGGATTGTCCGATGTGCTCGCCTTTCCGGCGGGCATGCCCTGGGGGGTACGGGGGGTCGTCCCCCGGGGAGATGCCAGTACCTTCGTGTCGGCTCCCCATCACGCTTCCCTCCACATACGATGACGTTTGATGACCGCGACGACTGCCGGCGACCCGGCCATGGAAGACCCTGCTGGCCTCCCGCGCACCGCCAGTGACGGCACCGGTGCCGGTAATTCCAGCGATGGCGGCTACGAGGCTGCCAGCTACCAGGCTGCCAGCTACGAAGCGCCTGGCCCTGATAGCGACCAGGAGGCGGCCCGGCCGCGCGACCCGGACGCTGACCGGGCGGACCGGATCGCGGCCATCAGGGACCGGCTGGTGTCGCCGATGCCGGCCGACCGGCTGTGGGGCTGGATCGGCCCGCTCCTCATCACCGCGTTCGCCGGCGTCATGCGCTTCTACAGGCTATCGGCCCCGCACGCCGTCATCTTCGACGAGACCTACTACGTCAAGGACGCGTGGTCGATCCTCAAGCACGGGGTCGAGTGGAACGCGGTCGCCAACCCGGCCAAGTACCCGAGCTCCCTGAACTACGCCAACCAGCTCATGCTGTCCGGGCACACCAACATCTTCGCCGCCTGCTCCGGCAACGGCTGCGGCGAGTACGTGGTCCAGCCGGAGGTGGGCAAGTACCTGATCGCGGTGGGGGAGTGGCTGTTCGGGCTGAACCCGTTCGGGTGGCGGGTGGCGTCGGCGTTCTTCGGGACGCTGGCGATCTTGGTGATGTGCCGGATCGCGCGGCGGCTGACCCGC
>DATBEM010000059.1:0-50506 GCA_036276115.1 Trebonia sp. | reverse complement strand
CGACGGGCGGCTGGCGACGCTGCACGGCGTCGGGGAGACGCGGCTGGCCATCCTCGACCCGGCCACCGGCGCGCTGGAGGAGGCCGGCGGCGGCTACCGGACGTTCGGCTTCTCCGGCATCGCGGTGGGCGGCCAGGTCATCGCCGGGGTCGCGGGCGGGCCGTCGACGCCGATGGCCGTCGTCCGGGCCGACGCCCGGGCCCGTGAAAAGTGGGAAGTCCTGCGCCAGGAGGAGAGCAGCACCCGGCCGGACTACCTGCCCGTCCCGCGCCAGGTAGAACTGACGGCGGCGGCCGGGGAGCCGGTCGTCCACGCGCTGGTGTACCCGCCCACGTCGCCGGACGCGATCGCCCCGGAGGGGGAACGGCCGCCCTACCTGGTGTGGATCCACGGCGGGCCGACCTCGCACGTGCTGCCGCTGCTGGACCTGGAGAAGGCCTACTTCACCAGCCGCGGCATCGGCGTGATCGACGTGAACTACGGCGGGTCGACCGGGTACGGCCGGGCCTACCGCGAGCGCCTCAAGGGCCAGTGGGGCCTGGTGGACGTCACCGACGCCATGAACGCGGCCCTGGCCCTGGCGGCCGGCGGCGAGGCGGACCGGGCGCGGCTGGGCATCCGGGGCGGGTCGGCCGGCGGCTGGACGGTGCTCGCCTCGGTCACCAGCGGGCTAACCGCCGCCGACGGCACGCCGCGGGAGCCGGTGTTCGCGGCCGGGGCGTCCTACTTCGGGGTCTCGGACCTGAAGCAGTTCGTGCACATCACCCACGACTTCGAGTCCCGCTACCTCGACGGGCTGGTGGGGCCGCTGCCGGAGGCGGCGGCGCTGTACGACGAGCGGTCCCCGCTCGGGCACGTCGGGCCCGGGACCTGCCCCGTCCTGCTGCTGCAGGGGCTCGACGACCCGATCGTGCCCCCGCCGCAGGCGGAGTCGATCGCCCGTGACCTGGCCGCGCACGGCATCCCGCACGCCTACATCGCGTTCGCGGGCGAGTCGCACGGCTTCCGCCGGGCGGAGTCCATCATCGCCGCCCTGGAGGCCGAGCTGGCGTTCTACGGCCAGGTGATGGGGTTCGAGCCGCCCGGCGTGCCGCCGGTCAAGCTGGAGCCCTGAGCCGCCGGAAACCCTGAGCCGCCGGAGGGCTTAGCCGAACCGGCCGTTGACGTAGTCGGCGGTGCGCGGGTCGGCCGGGCTCTCGAACAGCTCGCGGGTGGGACCGGACTCCACGATGTGGCCCGGGGTCTTGTCGGTGGCCAGGAAGAACGCGCAGTGGCCGGAGACCCGCTGGGCCTGCTGCATGTTGTGGGTCACGATCACCACCGTCACCTGGCCGCGCAGCTCGCTGACCGTTTCCTCGACCCGGCGGGTGGACGTCGGGTCGAGGGCCGAGCACGGCTCGTCCATCAGCAGGACGTCGGGCGAGACCGCCAGCGAGCGGGCGGTGCATCTCGCCCCACAGCCCGGCCCGGCGCAGGCTCGCCTCCACCAGCGCGTCCTTGTCGCGCACCCTGATCCCGGCCAGCTTGAGCCCGCTCGCCACGTTGTCGTAGACCGACATGGCGGGGAACGGGTTCGGCTTCTGGAAGACCATCCCGATGCGCTTGCGCACGTCCTGGGCGCGCTGGGACGCATGGTAGACGTCCTCCCCGCCGAGCAGCACCTCGCCCGCCAGCGCCGCCCCCCGGACCATCTCGTGCATCCGGTTGAGGATCCGCAGGAAGGTCGACTTGCCGCAGCCGGACGGCCCGATCAGCGCGGTGACCTCGCCCGCGCCCATGCTCAGCGACACCCGCTCCAGGACCTTGTGCGAGCCGAACCACGCGGACAGGGCGCGGGTCTCCAGCCCCAGCAGCGGCCCCTGGCCGCCCCGGGGGCCGGAGCCGGGGCGAGCCGGGACCGGCCCCATCGGGAGGATGCTCGCGTGGTCAGGGCCGAGCAGGTCATCGCGCGTGGCGGTGCTGCCATGGCCGTTGCCGTCGGCCGCCTGGGCCAGCGGCAGCGGCATCGTCTGGTCGGCCCACGCTCCCGCCCGGTCCGGTGGCCCCGCGCGCCCGGCGCCGGCTGCGGGTGAGCCAGGTGCCCAGGGCGGCCGGCAGGAGGGTCCCCGGAGTCGCATGATGCGCATCTACAGGTATAGATGCATATTTGCTGGTGGTTCGCCAGTTGCCGGGCAAGGCGCCAGCACGACCGGCGCAATTAGGTCAGATACCTGTGCATTGATCTGGCTTACTACTCAGGTACCTAGGTATGGAAGGGCCGGAATCCCGGCTCGGCGGCGCTGGGCGCCGTGACTGCTAGCGGGCGAACTCGATGGCCCGGGACTCGCGGACGACGGTGACGCGGATCTGGCCGGGGTAAGTAAGGTCCTCCTCGACCTGCTTGGCGATGTCGCGCGCGATGACCTGCGACTGGATGTCGTCGACGGCCTCCGGCTTGACCATGATCCGGATCTCGCGGCCCGCCTGCATGGCGAAGACCTTCTCGACGCCCTCGTGCGACCGGGCGATCTCCTCCAGGCGCTCCAGGCGCTTGACGTACAGCTCGAGCGACTCGCGCCGGGCGCCGGGGCGGCCGCCGCTGATGGAGTCGGCCGCCTGGGTCAGCACCGCCTCGATGGTGCGGGGCTCGACCTCGTTGTGGTGCGCCTCGATCGCGTGCACCACGTCGCCGGACTCCCCGTACTTGCGGGCGACGTCCGCCCCGATCAGCGCGTGGCTGCCCTCCACCTCATGGGTGAGGGCCTTGCCGATGTCGTGCAGCACCGCGCACCGCCGCAGCAGCAGCGGGTCCAGCTGGAGCTCGCTGGCCATCATCCCGGCGATGCGGGCCGACTCCACCAGGTGGGCCAGGACGTTCTGCCCGTAGGAGGTGCGGTAGCGCAGGCGGCCGAGCAGGTCCACCAGCTCGGGGTGCATGCCGGTGATCCCGAGCTGGGCCACGGCGTCCTCCCCCGACCGCTTGCAGAGCTGGCCGATCTCGCGCTTGCCCTGCTCGTAGGCCTCCTCGATGCGCTGCGGCTGGATCCGGCCGTCGGCGATCAGCCGTTGCAGCGTGAGCCGCGCTATCTCCCGCCGGACCGGGTCGAAGCACGACAGCAGGACGGCCTCGGGCGTGTCGTCAATGATGAGGTTGACGCCGGTGACGGACTCGAACGCGCGGATGTTGCGGCCCTCGCGGCCGATGATCCGGCCCTTCATCTCGTCGGCGGGCAGGTGCAGGACGCTGACGACCGACTCGCTGGTCTGCTCGGCCGCCACCCGCTGGATCGCGAGGGTGACGATCTCGCGGGCGCGCTTGTCGCCCTCCTTGCGGGCCGCGTGCTCGATGTCCCTGATCGTTACCTGCGCGTCCCGCTTGGCCTGGTTCTCGATGGTCGCCACGAGCTCGCTGCGGGCCTGCTCGGCGGTGAGCCCGGCCACGCGGGCGAGCTCCTGGCCGTGCCGGACATCCTGGGCGGCGAGCTCCGCCTCCCGGCGGTCCAGCTCCTCGGCCCGCGCGGCGGCCTGCGACTTGCGGGCCTCAAGGCGGCCCTGCTCGTCGTCTAGCCGGTGCTCCCGGTCCGCCAGCCGCTGCTCGCGGCGCTCCAGGCTGGCCCGCAGCTCGCGGATCTCCTCCTTGGCCGCCCGGATCTCCCGCTCGGCCTCGGCGCGGTCCTGTCCGGCTTGCCGCGCGCGCTGCTCGGTGAGCTCGGCCTGCTGGCGGGCGTGATCGGCCCGGCGCTCGGCTTCCTTGGCCAGCGCGGCCTGCTCGGCGGCCCGATTGACGATGGCCTCCGCCTCGGCCGCGGCGCGAGCGCGGATCTCGCTCGCCTCCCGCTCGGCGCTCGCCTGCTGGGCTCGCCGTGCCTCGTGCGCCTGCCGTTCCGCCTCCGCCAGCTGCTCCGGGCGGCCCTGCCCGGGGCGCGTGAGCTCGGGCCGGGCCTCCTGTTCCCGGGGCCCGCTGGCTGGCCGCGCTTCCGCCCCGGTGCGGCGCTCATCATGCGCGGCGCTCGCCTGCGCGGCGGCCGCCTCGGCGGCCTCCCGGACTCCGGCTTGCGTGCGGCGCAGGACGTACCAGACCATGCCGAACGCGACGACCAGGGCGAGCAGGCCCACCACCATGAAGGTGACTCCGCTACTCACGGGCATCCCTTTCGTCCGTCGCTTCCCGGCGCCGGCCCGCATCCTCGCGGCGACCCGGGCCTCTGAGGCCCCCTGGCGTCCTGGCGGCGGCGAGGGATCATCGCAGCAGGTCCCTGCGCCGCGCCGCGAGCCACGTTGGCCGCGACGACTGCCCGTCTCACGTTGTCTTCAAGCCGGCACCCGCACAGCGCGTGTTAACGCTCACTGCCGAGAGGTTAAGCGTTTATAACGTTTTGAGCAAGCTGACAACCCTTGAGGCAAGCGAGAATTACCTAGGGTAACTACCTGACCTGCATAAACGAGTTCTTTACCCGTTGTCCGTTACGGAATGAAGCCGGCCTCATGGTGGCTTTTCGAGCTGCCGGCGGTAATTCGGCTGACAGGTCCTCGTCCGGCTCATCGCCCATGTCCACGTCGGCTCCTTCCGCCTCCAGGGCCTCGCGGATGACGCGGAATGCCAGGCCGGCCGGGTACCCCTTGCGAGCCAGCATCCCCGCCAGCCGCCGGACGCGCGTCTCGGGCGGCAGGCCGCGGGTGGCGGCGAGCTTGCCGGTCACCAGGCGCCGGGCGGTCTGGGCCTCGGCGTCCGGGCCGAGCTCGTCCACCGCCTCCCGGATCTGGTCGTCGTCAACGCCGCGCCTGCGCAGCTCGCTCGCCAGCGCCCGCCCGGACAGCCCGCGCCCGTGGTGGCGCGACTCGACCCAGGCCCGGGCGAACGCGGCGTCGTCGATCAGGCCCACGTCGGTGAACCGGCCGAGGACATCGTCGGCGACCTCGCCGGGAATGCCCCGCTTGCGCAGCGCGTCCGCCAGCTGCGCCCGGCTCCGGGGCGCGAGCGTCAGCAGCCGCAGGCACACCCGCCGGGCCTCCCCTGCCAGGTCAGCGTCCCGTGCCCCCGGATCCCCAGCCGCAGCGTCCCCAGCCGCAGCGTCCCCAGCCGCAGCGTCCGCCGCTGCAGCGTCCGCGTCCGCAGTGCCCGGACCCCTGCCGCTCCAGGTCCCGCGTCCCCTGGTCGTGGCCCTGGCGTCTCCGGCCCCGGTGTCCGTCCGCTCGCCGGGAGCCCGCCGGGCGGGCCACCGGCGGGCGGACGGGTAGTCACCGGTCACCGGGCTAGTTGTCGGCGGGCTTCGGCACGCCGGCTAGCCGCGTGCCCGGACCCTTCGCAGCCGGGGCGCCAGCGGGCACGCCCGGGACGCCCGGGCCGGGCGGGGCGCCGACGGGAGCGGCGGGGCTGGTGGCCTCCGCGTCGATGCGCGGCCCGACGCCGAGCTTCTCCTTGATCTTCTTCTCGATCTCGTTCGACTTGTCGGGGTTGTCGCGCAGGAAGTTCCGGGCGTTCTCCTTGCCCTGCCCGAGCTGGTCGCCCTCGTAGGTGTACCAGGCGCCGGCCTTGCGCACGATCCCGTGCTCGACCCCGAGGTCGATGAGGCTGCCTTCCTTGCTGATCCCGATCCCGTAGAGGATGTCGAACTCGGCCACCTTGAACGGGGGCGACATCTTGTTCTTCACGACCTTGACCCGCGTCCGGTTGCCGACCGCGTCGGTCCCGTCCTTCAGGGTCTCGATTCGCCGGATGTCCAGGCGGACGGAGGCGTAAAACTTGAGCGCCTTTCCGCCGGTCGTCGTCTCGGGGCTGCCGAACATGACCCCGACCTTTTCCCGGAGCTGGTTAATGAAGATGGCAGAGGTCTTCGTCTGGTTGAGCGCGCCGGTTATCTTGCGCAGCGCCTGGCTCATCAGGCGAGCCTGGAGGCCGACGTGGCTGTCGCCCATCTCGCCCTCGATCTCCGCCTTGGGGACGAGGGCGGCGACCGAGTCGATGACGACGACGTCGAGGGCGCCCGAGCGGATCAGCATGTCCGTGATCTCCAGCGCCTGCTCGCCGGTGTCGGGCTGGGAGACGAGCAGGGCCTCGGTATCGACCCCGAGCTTCTGGGCGTACTCCGGGTCCAGCGCGTGCTCCGCGTCGATGAACGCGGCGATGCCGCCCATCTTCTGTGCGCCCGCGAGGGCATGCAGGGCGAGGGTCGTCTTGCCCGAGCTCTCTGGCCCGTAGATCTCGATGATGCGGCCCCGGGGCAGGCCGCCGATGCCGAGGGCGACGTCGAGGGCGATCGAGCCGGTGGGGATCACCTCGACCGGGACCCGGGCATCCTCACCGAGGCGCATGATGGTGCCCTTGCCGAACTGCCGCTCGATCTGGAGCAGGGCGGTCTCCAGGGCCTTCTCGCGGTCGCTGGCCCTGTCCAGGCCCGTCTTGGTGCTAGGTGGCATGAGGACTCCTGCCGGTTATGTCGATGCTGTCAGGTTGTCGAGCTAGTAGTTCTGTAGTGGTCCACACGGTACGCGCCACCACTGACATTCGAGGGTCGCATCACCGCTGACCAGCAAGTACGCGCTCCGCGCCACCTGAATAGGGTCCTGCGGATAGGCCTGATGCATCCATTGTAAGTGAACGGATGTTCGACCGTGGCCAAGACACGCCGATCCGTTCGATCGGGCAGGCTTTTTACTTTGGCGGGCAGTGTCGCTTGGCGGGCAGTGTCGCTTGGCGGGCAGGCTACTTGGGAGGCAGTGCTACTTGGGAGGCAGTGCCTTGCGCAGCAGCGCCAGGTCCTCCGGGGTCACGTCCACGTGCGGGCTGACCCGCAGGTAGGACTCCTTCATCTCCTTGGGCGCCCGGACGCGGGCCGCGTTCGTCGTCACGATCTGGTACTCGGCCAGCAGGAACGAGCACACGCCGGCGACCCGCTGGCCCGCCGTCGGCCGCAGGGCGACGATCGCGCAGGCGCCCGCCGCGCCCTCCGGGGCCGCCACGACCTCCCAGCCCGGCACGTCTGCCAGCGCCTCCCGGGTCATGGCGCCGACCTCGGCCAGCCGGGCGCGCACGGCGGCCGGGCCGGCCGCGACGTGCTCCCCCAGGGCCGCGCAGAGCCCGATCCGGCCCGCCACGTTCGCCTCGCCCGACTCCATCAGCAGCACCGGCGACGCGCCCACGGGAAGCTCCTCGCGCTCCTTCTCCGAGGCCCGCGGCCGCAGCTGCCGCCACCACGACGACGTGACCCCGATGACGCCGACGCCCCGCGGCCCGCACAGCCACTTGCGCGAGGTCGAGTAGACCACGTCCGCCCCGCAGGCGGTGTCCACGTGCCCGAGCGCCTGGGCCGCGTCCACCCACACCGGGATCCCGGCCGCGTGGCAGATGGCGACCGCCTCGGCGACCGGCTGGACCAGCGGCCGGTGCGACGCCACCATCGTCAGGTGCACGAAGGCCGGCGGGGTCATCGCCACGAACTGCCGCAGCGCGTCCAGGTCGACCAGGCCGGCGCCGTCCACCGCCAGCTGCGCGACCCGCAGCCCCCGGTCGGTGAAGGCGTCCAGGTTCGGCCCCCACTCGCTCGGCACCACCGCCACCGTCGTGCCCGCCATCAGCGGCCACGCCCGCAACAGCCCCGCCAGCGCCGCCGACGCGCTCTCCACGAACGCGATCCCCCCGGCCTCGACCCCCATCAGCTCCGCCAGGGTCGCCCGGCCGGCGGAGATCACTCCCTCGGCCTCGGCCGCGGCGACGTAGGCGCCCGCGACCGACTCACGCTCGAGGAAGCCCGACACCGTGGCGAGCGTCTTGCGCGACGAACGCCCGGCCGCGGCCGTGTTCAGGTAGACGTACGTGGAAAGCGGACGGTTATCGCGAAACAGGCGCCAGGGGTCGTGTGGGGGATTGGTCACGTAAGTACCATAATCGGCGACAAGGCCGCCCGCATGCGGTAATCGCGGGTAAACGACCCCTATCGGGCAGCCGCCGCCGGGTGCCGATCGCGCTTGTCAGCGCAGCCGGTCCGGCACGTTGAAGGCCTCGCTGACGGCCCGCCAGACGACCTTGGCGTCCTCCCCGTCGGCCAGGGCCTGGTTCACCGTGCGGCTGCCGAGCCCCGCCAGCACGTGGTCCTTGGCCACGCTCTCGGCGTAGGCCTCGCCGAAGAACTCCGTCATCCGTTCCCAGAACGCTGTCAGCCGCACGTCCTTGAGGGTATCGGCCGATACGTATGTGACCGCCGCGGGCGGGGTAGTGATCATCATCGTGGCGCCCGCCCCCGGCGCCCGGGACCGCATTGCAGGAGCGCGATGTCTACCCCCACGGTTGACCCGGCCGCCGACCCGGCCACGCACGACGACGCCCAGCCACCCGTACCCGCGCTTCCGGCGGCGGATACCCCGGCCCCGCCCGCCGGCCCGCCGGCGGGCGACCCGCGTGCCCCCGTCGCCAAGCCCGCAGCCCGGCGCCGGCCGAGGCCCCGGCCACAACCCAAGGCCAGCGCGCAGCCAGCGGCTGGGCCGCCCGCCAAGGACGCCACGAAGACCGCGCCCGCCGTGCCCGCCTCCGACGGCGAGGCCGCGAATGCCGCGCCCGTCCCGGCGCCCCCTCCGGCTCCTGCCTCGGCCCCGCCCGCCAGTCAACGGCCCGCCGCCGCCACGCCCAGGGCCCGGCGCCGGCCGAAGCCCCGGCCACAACCCGGGCCCGGCCCACAACCCGGGCCCGGGCCGACCGCCAAGACCGCCGCCACGCCCGCCGTTCCCGGCCCGGACGGCGAGGCCGCCGGCACCGGGCCCGCGCCGGGCGCGCCGTCCACGGCGGGCAGCCAGCCAGCCGTTCCGCTGGCGGCCGGCCAGCCGCCCGCCGCCAAGCCCGTCACCGCGCCGGCACCCGCCGCGCCCGCCGCCGGCGGGCCGGCGGACGACGGGGCCACCCGGGACGCACGGGCCGCGGACGGCACCCGGCCCGCGGCGGGCACCCCGAATATGGATGCCCAGCCAGCGGCGGGCACCCGGCCAGCCGGCGACGCCGAGCCAGCGGACACCAGGCCGCTAGCCGGCCACGCCCGGCCAGCGGAGGTCGCCGGCCCGGCGGTCAGCGCCGGACCGGACGGCTCGGCCGCCCCCGGCGGGGACGCCGCCCCTGATGGCGGCACCGCGCCCGACGGCGACGCTGCCCCGTCCGACGACACCGAGCCACGGGGCGACGCTGGGCCAGGGAGCGAGGCCGGCTCGCCGGGCGCGGCTGAGCCCGCGGGCGACGGTCAGCCGGGCGACGCCGCGCTCCCCGCGAGCGCCGCGCCGACGGCCAGCCACGCGCCGACGGCCAGCCACGCGCCGGCGCCGGGCGAGGCAGCACCGGACGGCGACGAGGCGCCCGCCCGGGCCGAGCCACCGGCCGGCGAGGGCCAGCGGAGAACCCCTTTTAGCAAAATCGCTCTTATCGCCTTGCCCTTCGGCATCCTGCCGACGGTTCCCCTGGGCCTCGGGCTGGGCATCGCGGGCCTGGTCACCACCCGCCGGGGGCGCCGCCGGGGGCGCGGGCTGGCCCTGGCGGCGCTGCTCACCTCGATCTGCTGGCTCGCGGCGGGCGCGGCCGTGGGCACCGTGGCGGAGCTGACCCACGGCTTCCACCGGCCGACCAGGATCGCGTACGACAACCAGCTCGGGACCGTCTTCAGCCTGCGGGAAGGCGACTGCGTGGTCAACCAGCCGAGCGAGGACTCCCCCACTCCCACCGCCTGCTCCGCGCCCCATGACGCCGAGGTCTTCGGGACGTTCACGCTGCCGGGCACCCGCTGGCCAGGGATGACGGCGGTAGAGCAAGACGCCGACAGCGGCTGCGCGGCCCGGCTGACCAAGTACCTGAACCCGCAGCTGGCGATCAGCATCTCCCAGAGCTACGTCTACCCAGGCCAGGTCGCCTGGCAGACCGGCACCCGCACGGTCATCTGCGAGCTCAGCGCCGCCAAGGGGCAGCTCACCCAGTCGGTGCGGGGAGCTGCCCGCTAGCGGTTCACTCGCCCGGCCAGGTCCAGCGCGGGACTTCCCGCAGGGGGTTCAGCTCGGCGCCGGCCGTCGCCCGCGAGTCCTGCTGGGCCGCCCGCGCGCCGAACTCGACGTGCTCGGGCAAGGTCTCCGGCCCCTGCCTCCTGTCCTCGCGGCCCGCAGGATACTCGCTACGCGCCGGCATAGGCGCGCTCGAGATCGGGCACGCTGAGCTTCTTCATCGTCAGCATCGCGGCGGTGACGCGGTTGACCTTCTCGGGGTCCGGGTCCCTCATCATCGCGTAGAACGCGCTCGGGACGACCTGCCACGAGAAGCCGAACTTGTCCTTGAGCCAGCCGCAGGCGCTCTCCTGGCCGCCGTCGGTCAGCCGCTCCCAGTAGTAGTCGACCTCGGCCTGGTCGGCCGCCTCGATCATGAGCGAGACTGACTCGTCGAACGAGAACCCCTCCTGTCCGCCGTTCAGGGCGACGAACTTCTGCCCGTTGAGGGTGAACTCCACCGTCATGACCGTTCCCGCCGGGCGCGGCCCGGCCTCGCCGTACCGGCTCACGGCGCCGATGCTGGAGTCCTTGAAGATGCTGGTGTAGAACTCAGCCGCCTCCTCGCCCTCGGTGTCGAACCACAGGCAGGTGGTGAACGGCTTGCCGGTCATGATGCCTCCTCGGTCTCTCGCGTTCCCCTTGTCAATAGGACGACGTACCCAGCCGGGGCTCATCGGTTGCCGGCGGGGAACTGCCCGGTCTCGAATGTCAGCCGGGCAAGGCATGATGGAGGCATGGCAGCGAAGACCGAAAGCACGCTCGACGCCCTGGGCGGGTTCTCCCCCGCGACCAGGGCGTGGTTCGAGGGTGCCTTCGCCGAGCCGACGCAGGCGCAGGCGCAGGCATGGCGTGCCATCGGCCGGGGCGATGACGCGCTGGTGATCGCGCCGACCGGCTCGGGCAAGACGCTGTCGGCCTTCTTGTGGGCGATCGACAAGCTGGCGTCCGAGCCGCCGCCCGCGGACCCGAAGAAGCGCTGCCGGGTCCTGTACGTCTCGCCGCTGAAGGCCCTCGCGGTTGACATCGAGCGCAACCTGCGCTCCCCGCTGACGGGGATCAGGCACGCGGCGCACCGGCTCGGGCTGCCGGACCCGGAGATCGGCGTGGCCGTGCGGACCGGCGACACCGCGGCCGAGGAGCGCCGCCGCCTGGCGACGAAGCCCCCTGACATCCTCATCACGACCCCCGAGTCGCTGTTCCTGCTGCTCACCTCGCAGGCGCGGGAGACCCTGCGCGGCGTCGAGACGGTCATCGTGGACGAGGTGCACGCGGTCGCGGGGACCAAGCGAGGCGCCCACCTGGCGTTGTCCCTGGAGCGGCTGGACGCGCTGCGGGGACGAGGGGACGACGCGCGGCGGCCGGCCCAGCGGGTCGGCCTGTCGGCGACCGTCCGGCCGCCGGAGGTGGTCGCCACGTTCCTGGGCGGGGCGCGGCCGGTGACGGTGGTCCAGCCGCCGAGCGCCAAGCAGATCGACCTCGAGGTCATCGTCCCGGTCGAGGACATGAGCGACCTGGAGACCGCGACCGCCCCGGCCCCGGCTGGCCCGGCCGCAACTGGGCCGGACGGGGAGCCAGGGCAGGACCCGGTCGCCCGGCGGTCGATCTGGCCGCACGTCGAGGAGCGGGTGCTCGACCTGATCGAGCAGCACAAGTCCACGATCGTGTTCGCGAACTCGCGGCGGCTGGCGGAACGGCTGTGCGGGCGGCTCAACGAGCTGGCCGGCGAGCGGGCCGCGCTAGCCGGCTACGAGGGGCCCGGGCCGGTGATCGCGCGGGCGCACCACGGGTCGGTCTCCCGCCAGGAGCGCAGCGACATCGAGGAGGCGCTCAAGGCCGGCCACCTCCCGGCCGTGGTGGCGACCTCCTCGCTGGAGCTGGGCATCGACATGGGCGCGGTCGACCTGGTGATCCAGGTCGAGTCGCCGCCGTCGGTCGCCTCGGGCCTGCAGCGGGTCGGCCGGGCGGGGCACAACGTGGGCGACGTGTCGCGCGGCATCTTCTTCCCCAAGTACGCGGGCGACCTGGTGTCGGCGACCGTCGTCGCCACCCGCATGCGCGACGGCGAGATCGAGGAGCTGCGAGTCCCCCGCAACCCGCTCGACGTGCTCGCCCAGCAGGTCGTCGCCATGGCCGCCCTCGATGAGTGGCCGGTCGACGAGCTGGAGCAGGTGGTCCGCCGGGCGGCACCGTTCGCGCAGCTCACCCGCCCGGTGCTCGAGTCGGTGCTGGACATGCTGGCCGGCCGGTACCCGGGCGAGGAGTTCGCCGGCCTGAAGCCGCGCGTTGTCTGGGACCGGGTCGCCGGGGTGATCCGCGGCCGCCCGGGAGCGCAGCGGCTGGCCGTGACCAGCGGCGGGACGATCCCCGACCGAGGGCTGTTCGGCGTGTTCCTGCCCGCCGCCGAGGGGGGCCGGGCACCGCGCCGGGTCGGCGAGCTGGACGAGGAGATGGTGTACGAGTCCCGGGTCGGGGACGTGTTCGTGCTGGGCGCCTCCTCCTGGCGGATCGAGGACATCACGCCCGACCGGGTGCTGGTGCTGCCGGCCCCCGGGCAGCCCGGGAAGCTGCCGTTCTGGCACGGCGACACCGCCGGGCGGCCCGCCGAGCTGGGCAAGGCCATCGGGTCGACGGTGCGCCAGCTCGGGCGACTGGGCGATGAGCAGGCGGTCGCGCGGCTCCGGACGGCGGGCCTGGACGAGCTCGCGGCGGGCAACCTGATGCGCTACCTGGCGGACCAGCGGGCGGCCACCGGGCACGTGCCGGACGACCGGACGCTGGTCGTCGAGCGGTTCCGCGACGAGCTCGGCGACTGGCGGGTGGTGCTGCACAGCCCGTACGGGGACCGGGTGCACGCGCCCTGGGCGCTGGCGATCGCCGCGCGGCTGCGGGAGCGGTACGGGGCGATGGACGTCCAGGCGCTGCACACCGACGACGGGATCATCATCCGGGTGCCGGACTCCGACGAGCCGCCGCCAGCCGGGATCGCGCTGATCGCGCCGGACGAGGTGGCGGACATCGTCACCGCCGAGGTGGGCGGCAGCGCGCTGTTCGCGTCCCGGTTCCGCGAGTGCGCGGCCCGGGCGCTGCTGCTGCCCCGGCGCCAGCCCGGGCGGCGGACCCCGCTGTGGCAGCAGCGGCAGCGCAGCGCGCAGCTGCTGGAGATCGCGGCGCAGTTCCCCGGGTTCCCGATCGTGCTGGAGACGGTACGGGAGTGCCTGCAGGACGTGTTCGACGTGCCCGCGCTGATGGCGCTGCTGACCGACCTGGCCGCGCGCCGGGTCCGGGTGGTCGAGGTGGAGACGCCGCTGCCGAGCCCGTTCGCCAAGTCGCTGCTGTTCCGGTACGTCGGCGCGTTCATGTACGAGGGGGACGCGCCGCTGGCCGAGCGGCGGGCGCAGGCGCTGGCGCTGGACCCGTCGCTGCTGGCGGAGCTGCTGGGCACCGAAGGGCTGCGGGAGCTGCTCGATCCGGCCGTGGTGGCCGAGACCGAGGCCGACCTGCAGCACCTGTCGCCCGGGCGGCGCTGCCGCGACGCGGAGGCCGTCTTCGACCTGCTGCGCACGTCCGGGCCGCTGACGGCGGCCGAGGTGGCGAGCCGGGTCGTGAGCCCGCCGGAGGCAGCGGGGTGGCTGGCCGGGCTGGCGGCGGCCCGGCGGGTCATCGAGGTCCGGGTAGCCGGGCGGCCGATGTGGGCGGCGATCGAGGATGCCGGGCGGTTGCGCGACGCCCTCGGGGTGGCGCTGCCAGTCGGCGTGCCCGAGGCGTTCACGACGCCGCTGCCGGACCCGCTGGGCGACCTGGTCGTGCGATGGGGGCGGGCCCACGGGCCGTTCCGGGGGGCCATGATCGCGCACCGCTACGGGCTTGGCGTGGCCGTGGTCACGATGACGCTGCGGCGGCTGGCGGCCGAGGGACGGATCGTCGAGGGCGAGTTCACCGTCGATGCCCCCCGCCCCGAGGACGGCGATGGCGCGGGCAGCGCGGCCGACTGGGCGGGCAGCCAGTGGTGCGACGCCGAGGTGCTGCGGCTGCTGCGGCGGCGCTGCCTGGCGCGGCTGCGCAAGGAGGTCGAGCCAGTGCCGGCCGCGGCGCTGGGCCGCTTCCTGCCCGCCTGGCACGGGATCGAGCCGTTCGAGCCGCCGGCGGCCCCGGCCGGCTCCCGGGGCAAGGCCGGGCCCGGGGGTGGCGGGGCGCGCCGCCGGCGCTACGGCGACGCGGGGGCGGTCATCGAGGTGATCGAGCGGCTGGCAGGCGCCCCGGTCCCGGCGTCGGCGCTGGAGACGATGGTGCTGCCGGGCCGCGTGCCAGGCTACTCCCCCGCGCTGCTGGACGAGCTGACCTCGGCGGGCGAGGTTGTCTGGGCCGGGGCGGGGTCGGTTGGCACCGGCGACGGCTGGCTCGTGCTGAGCCCGGCCGATACCGCGCCGCTGCTGCTGCCCGAGCCGGGCGAGCTGACCATGACGCCGCTGCACGACGCGGTCCTGGCGGTGCTCGACGGCGGCGGCGCGCTGTTCTTCCGCGCGCTCAGCGACCGGGCCGCCCGGCTTGACGGGGGGCACCCGCCGGACGACGCCGAGCTCGCGGCCGCGCTCTGGGACCTGGTCTGGGCCGGGCTGGTCAGCAACGACACCCTCGCCCCGCTGCGAGTCCTGCTCGGCGGCGGCGGCCAGCCCCGGCGCTCGGGGGCGGGCCGGCCTGCCGCCGCCAGCGGCTCGCCCGGGGCGGACCCGGGCTACGGGACGAGCGTCGGCTACGGGACGGGGAGCCGGCTGACGAACGGCTCTGGCGGCGCCCGGCGCGGAGCCGGGGACGTGTTCAGCCCCCGTCCGGCCAGGCGGGGCTACGGGCGCGGCGGCTACGGCGGCGGGTCGCCGGCCGGCGCCCGCCGTCCGGCGATGCCATCGCGGACCGGGCCGCCCAGCGTGACCGGCCGCTGGTCCCTGCTCCCGGGCCGCGCGGGACTGCCCGCCCGGCCCAGTGCGCCCGGGCCGCTCACACCGGTCAGGCCGCGCGGGCCGGCCGCTCTCGGCCAGCAGGCCACGCCCGGCCCTGGACCGGAGCCGGCCGGGCGCACGACCGTCGAGGCACTGCTCCATGAGGCAACGCTCGCAGAAGCAGGCCCAGGCGTCCCGGAGCTGGCTGATGGCGGGGAGGCCGGGCACGACGCCAACGCCGGCCCGCCGGACGACGGCGTGCCTCCACGAGACGCGCCCGGCCGGGCCGCGCCCGGGCCGGACTGGCGGACAACCGTCGAGGCGCTGCTCGACGAGGCGGTGTCCGCTGACGTGGTCCCGGGCGGCCACGGGCTGCCCGCAGGCGAGAAGGGCCCGCCGGACGACGGGTCCCCGCCGCCGAGCGGGGCAAGCCGCTACGACCAGGCGGAGCCTGAGGCCGGGGCAGCGGCGGGCTGGCTGGCGCCCGGTGCGGAGCCGCTTGAGGACACGGCGCTCGCGCAGGGCCCCGCGGGGGGCGCGGCCAGGACCGGAAGCGGCTCCCCGGCCAGGGCGGCCACGATCCGGGCCCATGCGGTCGCGCAGGCGCTCCTGGAGCGGCACGGGATCGTGACCCGGGGCGCCGTCGCCGCCGAGCGGATACCCGGTGGCTTCGCGGCGGTCTACCCGGTGCTGCGGGCCATGGAAGACACTGGCCAGTGCCGCCGGGGCTACTTCATCGAGGGTCTCGGGGCCGCGCAGTTCGCGCTGCCCGGGGCCGTGGACCGGCTGCGGGCACTGGCGGGTGACCTCATCGCCCCTGAGGCCATCGCGCCCGCGCCGCCGGACCCGTCGGAGTGGGAGAACCCCTGGGAGCAGCGGGCGGCGCCGCCGGCCCCGTCCGTCACGCCGTTCGTGCTCGCCGCGGCCGACCCGGCCCAGCCCTACGGGGCGGCGCTGCCGTGGCCCGGGCGCCCAGGCGACACCGCCACCGGCCATAAGCCCGGCCGCAAGGCGGGGGCGCTGGTCATCCTGGCGAAGGGCGAGCTCGCGCTGTACGTCGAGCGCGGGGGCAAGTCGCTGCTGTCCTGGACTGACGACCCGCTGCTGCTCGAGCCGTGCGCCGCCGCCCTCGCCACCGCGGTCCGCGAGGGGGCGCTCGGCCGGATCACCGTCGAGCGGGCCGACGGCGAGACCGTCCACGACACCCCGCTGGCGCGGGCGCTGCAATCGGCCGGCTTCCGCCCCACCCCCCGGGGCCTGCGCTTGCGCGGCTGAGGGCGCGCGGTACCTGGCTGGCAGTGGCAGCAGGCCGCGGGCGCCGGATAGAGGACGCCCGCGCGGCCACCCGATCCGCCCTCGCGCTAACCTCGCCCCGGGCGGCCGCCGGCCAGGGAGCGGACGCCACGCTCAGGTATGTCGCCTGGCGTGACCTCCCGCCATTCGCGAACGTGCCAGGCGCCGACCACCGAGTTGAGCACGAACGGGTCCCTGGCCGCGAGCTCCTCGGCCGCATCCCGGCTGGTGAAAATCGCCATCGCGCCGCCATCGGCGTCGGTGAGCGGGCCGACCGACAACAGCACGCCGCGCCGCATGAACTCGCGGAACCGGGTCTGGTGAGCAGGAAAGTGCTCGCGGGCACCAGCCGGGTAGTTCGCGCCGTTCTCGTAGAGCAGCACGTAGCGCGTTGCCTCGCTCATCGCGGCCCGCTATCGGGCATTGCCCGTCCGCCCTCGTGCCCAGCCCCCGCGTCCCGGCTGGCATCCGCCCAGGTCATCGCGAACCGCTCAGGCGGCGACCAGGCCAGGACCTCGCCCCAGTCCACCTCGGTGCCGTCGTCCCACGTCTCGTGTACGCGCCCGCCAACGCACCGGTCCACGGTTGCCGTAGCCGGGCCGCTCCCCGGCCAGGACGGCGAGCGCGACCGACGCGACGCGCGCGTTCGCCATCCCGACGTGGGCCAGCAGCCGCTCGGCGTCCCACTCTCCCGGCGGAGGCGCCCCGAACCCGCCACCCCGGGCGACCGCGAGAAAGTCCTCCGCCGCCCGCCGCACGTCGCCCGCCGCACGTCGCTCCCCGTCGTCGTCCCGCCGCTCGTCATCCTGTGGCCTCCACCGTGTCTCCTATCTTCCCGTCATCCGCATCGCGCGTCCGCGCGGCCGCACTTCCCTCGGGCCGCTCGCCGGCCACGTGCCCCTCTGCCAGGGCAACCGCGATGTCGAGCGAGCTGGACCACATGACGTCGAGGAACTCACGCAGCCCGGCCAGCCCTTGCGGCCGGGCCCGGTACAGGCGGCGGGTGCCCGCACGCCGCTCGCTGACCAGTCCCGCGTTCCGCAGAACCGCCAAGTGCTGGCTGACAGCCGTGCGGGTCACGTCGAACTCCGCCGCGATCTCCCCCGCGGCCATCTCATCCCGCGCTACCAGCCGCAGGATCTCGCGCCGCCGCGGCTCGGCGATGGCCTTCAGCACCACGTCGGTTGGGGTCGCATCCTCGGCTGCGCTAGCCCCGCCGGCCGGGTCAGGGCCACCGCCCCGCGCCGCTGCGGGCTGTTCCATGACGCTCCCTCTTCCCGGCTCGCCCCGCCCGTGAATGCGCTGCCAAATGCGCTGTTCCTTCTGAGTGCACCGTTTCCTTCTGAGTGCACCGTTCCTTCGCGCATGCCCCGTGCATCGACATGCCCAGTACGTTAGTCACCGCTAACGTTAGTCACTGCTAACATAGTTCGTCAAGCCCCGGCCCGGGCCGCGCGGATCGCGCTCCAGACCTTCTCGGCGGTCAGCGGCGTCCAGGTGCCGGACCCGTAGTGGTGCTGCCAGAACGCCTGCTGGACGGGATGGAGGCCTGCGGCCCCGGTCGCCAGCCCCGGAACGCCCCCGACCGTATTGGCGGGGCGATGTGAGTAAACTGGTCGGGAACCTGCATAATGGCGGCATGCGACTGTCTGCCCGAGCCGACTACGCCCTGCGGGCGGCGATTGAGCTCGCCGCGGCGCCAGACGGCCACGTCACCGCCGAGCAGCTCGCCCAGGCGCAGAGCATCCCGGGCAAGTTCCTGGAGACCATCTTGACCCAGTTGCGCCGCACGGGGCTGGTGCGTAGCCAGCGCGGCCCGGACGGCGGCTTCTGGCTGGCCCGTCCCGCGAACGAGATCTCCCTGGCGGACATCATCCGCGCCATCGACGGCCAGCTGCTCGGCGTGCGGGGCGAGCGCCCCGAGAACGTCACCTACCCGGGCTCAGCTGAGCCGCTCCAGCGGGTGTGGATCGCCCTGCGCGCCAATGAGCGCGCCATCCTGGAGACGGTCACCCTCGGCGACATCGTCTCCGGCGACCTCCCGGAACCGATTACCTCCCTGACCTCCAGCCCCCAGGCCTGGATCTAGCGGCCCCCGGCGGCTGCCAGGCGCCTGGGCGCGGTCAAGGGCCGCCACGGCACGGCCGCGAGAACCAGGTACCCGATATCGTGTCCGGGATCTCCTGCCAGTTGACGTAAGGCACCCTGACGTAGCCGTACCAGCCTGTTTCGGAAGTACCCGAGGCCGGAGTACGCCGTCGGGGAGCAGCAGGCCCGGAACTAATAAAGCGTAGCCCCAGAACGAGCTCCGCCCGGCGACCGCGACAAGGGACCACCAGGCACCCGCAGGGTGCCCCGCCGAATGAACCCCAGGCACGCGGCGACCAGTCAGCGCGACAACATGCGACCCACGCGGACCCAAGGGCGCACCAGGGGTTCCAGGGGGTCGCCCCCCTGGGCTAGCAGGCTGAGGGCGACCGGCGAAGGCGCCGCAGGCACCGAGCAGGGCTCACCCCCGAGCGGAGCGCCCGCTACACGCTCACCATGTCACGGACCTGGCCGTCGTGGCCGGCGAAGCCCGCGTGGCCCGCGAACTCGTCGCTGACCGCGGCCACGTTGATCTCGCCCACGTTCTCGAGGCCAGCGGCAGTCGGCTGGACCGCCTCGGCGGGCACCGGCACCCGCTCGGCCGCTATGCGCAGGGCCTGGTCGCCCAGCCGCAGGCCAGGCTCGCGAGGGCCGCCGAGGCCCGCGTCCTGCTGTAGCTCAGCGAGCGCGAAGTTGTCTGACACTTCGCGGAACACCTGCGACAAGGGCGTCTCGAGCGCTGCGCAGATCGCTGCGAGCAGCTCCGACGACGCCTCCTTGCGGCCGCGCTCGACTTCCGACAGGTAACCGAGCGACACCCGTGCCGACGCGGACACCTCGCGCAGAGTGCGGCCCTGCCTGATACGCAGCCGACGCAGCACGTCGCCAAGTAGTTGACGAAGCAGCACCACCGTCGCACTCCCTTCCAGAGCTTCTACCAAGCCTTCAAGGCAGAACCGCTGACTGACTTCCACCGTACCTTTCCGTACGGTTTACCCGCGAGACCACACCACCTTGTGTTCGCTCCTGACGTAACGCTGTAATCATGGATGCTCTTCCCTGAGCCTCCCGAGCAGGAGCCCGAGCACCCGCTCTACCGTTAGTCTACGTACCTCATCCCGGTCCCCCGCCAGCCCTATCGTCCTTACGATCGTGTCATCGGCCAGGCTGACGGCGATATGCACAGTTCCGGGCGAGATGCCGTCCTGCGAGTCCGGCCCGGCCACGCCCGTCGTGGCCACGCCGATGGTGGCGTCCAGCCGCTCCCGGACGCCCGCGGCCATGGCGGCCGCCACGGGGGCGTAGACGGGGCCGTGGACGGCGAGGACCTTGCCATCGACCCCCAGCAGGCGCGCCTTGAGGTCGGTGGCGTAGGCGATCACGCCACCGCGGAAAACTTCCGATGAACCGGGGACGTCGGTCAACGCGGCAGCGACCAGGCCGCCGGTCAGCGATTCGGCGGTGGCCACTGTCCAGTTGACCGCCCGGAGGCGGCGGAGGACCTCGGTCGCCAGGTCGCGCGTGGCCTCGCCCGCGACGCCGGCCCTGGTGGCACCGTGAGCGCCCGCAGGGCCGCCAGCACCCGCGGTGCCGGCCCGGCCGGCAGTGCCCGCCGCGCCGTCACCGTCTGCGGTGCCGGTGGCGTCCACCGTGCTGTCGGCGTCTGCCGCGCCCTTGGCCGCGGTGCCCGCCGCCTCGTCTGGCATGAGCTCCTCCCCTATGAACTTCGCCCACGCCGTCCGGGCCAGTCAACCCCGTAATTGCCCTCTTCGCCCCAGGCGACGTCAGGTCTCTGGACGCCCCTGGTCGTCCGGACGGCTCAACCGCACGGCACGAACCACGTAATCCGCACCAGTCACCAGCGTTACCACGAGGGCCGCCCCCATGACAACCTCGCGCAAGATCGCGGGCGGGCTGAGCGACGGTGGCAGCAGGTACAGGCAGATCGCGGCGATCTGCAGCACCGTCTTGAGCTTGCCGCCCGGGCTGGCGGCGATGACCCCGCGCCGGATGACCGCGAACCGCAGCGCGGTGATGCCGATCTCGCGGGCCATGATGGCGGCGGTGACCCACCAGGGGAGCTCGCCCAGCCCGGTCAAGGTGATGAGGGCGGCCCCGGTGAGGGCCTTGTCGGCGATCGGGTCGGCGATCTTGCCGAAGTCGGTCACCAGGTTCCGGCTGCGGGCCAGCCGCCCGTCGTACAGGTCGGTCAGCGAGGCCACGCCGAAGGCGGCGAGGGCCGCCAGCCGCCAGAGCGTGCTGCCGGGATGCCCGGCCAGCAGGAGGAAGAGCACGAAGACCGGCACGAGCAGCAGCCGGGCGACGGTCAGGAGGTTGGCCACGTTGACCAGCCCGACCGGAGGGGGAGACGGAGCCGGAGAGACCCCGGGGGACGCCCCCGAACCCCCCGTGGTCACATCGGGCATGCTATGAGGTCAGCGCCGTCCGAGCCGGTCACCCGCGCCGTCATGATCTCGCCGGGCCGGAGCTCGCGCTCCGCGAGCAGCGTCACCGCCCCGTCGACCTCGGGCGCCTGGTGCGCGGCGCGGCCCTCGTACTCCCCGTCGCCGAGGGCCTCCTCCACCAGCACCTGGATCTCCTGGCCAACGCGGTCGGCGGCCCGCTGGGCCATGACCTCCTCGGCCAGCTGCCCGAATTCGCTGACCCGGCGGTTCACCTCGTCCTCGTCCACCTTGCCGGGCAAGCCCGCCGCCTCCGTGCCATCCTCGTCGGAGTAGCCGAAGATCCCGATCGCGTCCAGCCGGGCCTCGCTCAGGAACAGCTCCAGCTCGCGCAGGTCGTCGGTGGTCTCGCCGGGGAAGCCGACGATGAAGTTGGACCGGATGCCCGCCTCCGGGGCGGCCTGCCGGACCCGCTCGACCAGGTCGAGGAAGCGCTTGCGGTCACCGAACCGGCGCATCGAGCGCAGCACCGGGCCGCTCGCGTGCTGGAAGGACAGGTCGAAGTAGGGCAGCACGCCCGGGGTGGAGGTCATCACGTCGATCAGCCCCGGCCTGACCTCGGCGGGCTGCAGGTAGCTGACGCGCACCCAGTCGATCCCGCCGGTGGCGGCGAGCTGGGGCAGGACTTCCTCCAGGAGCCGGATGCTGCCGAGGTCCTTGCCGTAGGACGTTGAGTTCTCGCTCACGAGCACCAGCTCACGGACGCCCTGGGCCGCCAGCCACTCGGCCTCGGCCAGCAGCTCGGGCGGCCGGCGGGAGACGAATGACCCCCGGAAGGACGGGATCGCGCAGAACGAGCAGCGCCGGTCGCAGCCGGAGGCGATCTTCATCGGCGCGCTCGGGCCGCCGGCCAGCAGCCGCCGGGTAACCCGGGGGCCGGACGCGGGCGCCACGCCCGCCGGCAGGTCGGGGACCGAGTCCACGCCCGGGACCGCGGTGGCCGACCGGGCCGCCTGGCGATCGGCCGGGCTGACCGGGAGCAGCGTGCGGCGGTCACGGGCGACGTGCGGCATCCGCTTGCGGCCCGCGAGCACGTCATCGAGCCGGGTGGTGATGTCGGCGTAGTCATCGAAGCCGAGGACCTGGACGTCGAGCTTGTCCCCGTCCTCATCCGGCTCCTCCAGCGCCTGGGCCAGGTCGGCTCCGTACCGCTCGGCCAGGCAGCCCACCGCGGCGACCTTGGCGCCGGTCCCGGCCGCCTCGACCAGTCGATCGATGGAGTCCTGCTTGGCGGCCGCGATGAAGCCGCAGGTGTTCACCAGGACGACGTCAGCCTCTTCGTCCTCGCCCCGCAGCGTCCAGCCCCCCGTCGCGAGCCGCGCGGCGAGCTCCTCGGAATCGACCTCATTTCGGGCGCAGCCGAGCGTCACCAGGCTGACGGAACGGGAACTAGGCACACGCAGAGGGTACGTGATGGCACGTTGCCGCCACGCCAGTACCCCCGCGCTGAGCGTGCCCGCCGCCTCGCGTTGTCAGGCGCTCTTGATCGGAATGCCGCCGGTGTCCACGAGGTGCGCGTGGTCGGCCGGGTTGACGTGCACGGTCATCGGGCTGACGGTGTTGGGCGTCTCGTTCTTGCCGTTCACGGTCAGCCTGATCCCCGACGGGTTGCCCAGCTGCAGCGCGACCGACTGCTTCTCCAGCCAGGTCTTCGTCGTACCCGCGGAGACGACCCCCTGGAACAGCGACTTGCCGTTGTCGCCAGTGAGCTGGATCCAGCAGTCGGTGGTCGCCTTCAGCACGATCTTCGCCTGGCCCGGCGGGTACGCGGGGGGCTTGGGAGCCGGCTTCGGCGTCGGCTTGGGCGAGGCCACGGCCGTCGCGCTCGGCTTGTTGATGGACACCGGGTGGGCGGCCGGCTTGGCCGGGCCGCCGGTGGCGAACCGGTAGACGCCGAACCCCGCCGCGGCCACCACCACGACCGCCAGCACCTTGCCGAACGGGAACGGCTTGGGGTCCCGGATCTTGATCGGGGTGGACGGCTCGAACACGTCGGCCGCCGAGATGGCCCCAGGCGGGCCGTGCTCCTCGTCGTACTCCCTGATCAGCGGGGCCGGGTCGGTCCCGATGACGCCGGCGATCGAGCGAACGTGGCCGCGGGCGTAGAAGTCCCCGCCGCACGAGGAGAAGTCGCCCTGCTCGATGGACCGGATGATCGACTCCCGGATCCGGGTCTGCTGACTGACCTGGGAAACGGTGAGACCGGCCTCCCGCCTGGACTCCGCCAGGGATTCACCGATGCTCACGCCGCGCCTCCTGGAATGATCGCGAATATCATAACTCCATGTGCCCAGCAAGTAACTCGATGTAACCAATTTGGCGGCGCCGACCGGCTGCCCAGCTACCCGGCTACCCGCCCCGCAGCGACGAGAGCACCTCATCGAGGTCGTCGGGCCGGATGAGCACGTCGCGCGCCTTGGAGCCTTCGCTCGGGCCGACGATACCCCGGCTCTCCATGAGGTCCATCAGCCGGCCGGCCTTCGCGAAGCCGACCCGCAGCTTGCGCTGGAGCATCGAGGTGGAGCCGAACTGCGTCGTCACGACCAGCTCGGCCGCCTGCACGAGCAGGTCCAGGTCATCGCCGATGTCGGCGTCGATGTCCTTCGACTTCTCCGGCGCGGCGGCCACGTCCGCCCGGTAGGACGGCCCGGCCTGCTTCTTGCAGTGCGCGACGATCTCCCGGATCTCCTTCTCCGAGACGTACGCGTTCTGCAGCCGCATCGGCTTGGACGCCCCCATCGGCAGGAACAGCGCGTCGCCCTGCCCGACCAGCTTCTCCGCCCCCGGCTGGTCCAGGATGACCCGCGAGTCCGCCAGCGACGACGTCGCGAACGCCAGCCGCGACGGCACGTTCGCCTTGATCAGCCCGGTCACCACGTCCACCGACGGCCGCTGGGTCGCCAGCACCAGGTGGATCCCCGCCGCCCGGGCCAGCTGGGTGATCCGCACGATCGAGTCCTCGACGTCGCGCGGCGCCACCATCATCAGGTCCGCCAGCTCGTCCACGATCGTCACCAGGTACGGGTACGGCTCGTACACCCGCTCCGACCCCGGCGGCGGCACCAGCTTCCCCGCCCGCACCGCCTTGTTGTAGTCATCCACGTGCCGGAACCCCGACGCCGCCAGGTCGTCGTAGCGGCGCTCCATCTCCCCCACGACCCACTCCAGCGCCTCGGCCGCCTTCTTCGGCGAGGTGATGATCGGCGTGATCAGGTGCGGGATCCCCTCGTAGATCGACAGCTCGACCCGCTTGGGGTCGATCAAGATCATCCGCACCTCCTCCGGCGTCGACCGCATCAGCACCGACGTGATCAGCCCGTTCAGGCACACCGACTTGCCCGACCCGGTCGCCCCCGCCACCAGCACGTGCGGCATCTTCGCCAGGTTGGCCAGCACCGTGCTGCCCTCCACGTCCTTCCCCAGCCCCACCACCATCGGGTGGTGGTCGGCCTGCGCCTTGGCCGAGGCGAGCACGTCCCCCAGCGACACGATCTCCTTGTCGGTATTCGGGATCTCCACCCCGATCGCCGACCGCCCCGGGATCACCGGCAAGATCCGCACGTCAGCCGTCTTCACCGCGTACGCGATGTTCTTCGACAGCGCCGTGACCCGCTCCACCTTCACGCCATTGCCGAGCTCGATCTCGTACCGCGTCACCGTCGGCCCGCGGGTGAAGTCAATGACCTGCGCGTCCACCTTGAAGTCATCGAACACGCCCTGCAGCGCGTCCATGATCAGCCCGTTCGCCTTCGTCCGGGCCTTCGGCGGCGACCCCGGCTTCAGCAGCCCCGGCGCCGGCAGGGCGTAGCCGTCGGCGGCGACGGTGCCCAGCGTGAGCTGCTCTCCCGGCGGGAGCGGCCCGAGCGGGTCGAACGCCTTGGCGCCGGCCGGGGCGGGCGCTCCCGCCACTGGGACCGCCGCCACCGGGACCGCCGTCACCGGGGCGCCCTCGGCGGGCGGGGCGGCGTTATCCCCCGGCGCGGGCTCGCCCGCGCCACCAGGTAGCGCCCCGCCGGGCAGGGCCTCCGCCAGGGCCGGGACGGTGTCCTCGGGCGCGGCGAAGCCGAGCTCCTCCAGCAGGTCGTCGCTGATCCTGGCCTCGGGGGCCGGCTGGGCGGGGGCGCGCACGCCCCGGCGCCCGGAGCCCGCCTTGATCACCGGGGTGTCGTAGGGCTGGAGGTGCTCGCCGGGCTCGATCGCGGACGGGCGCAGCCGGATCGAGAGCGGCTTCTGCCCCCGGCGCGCGCCTTCCTCGTCGAGCTCCTCGTCGTAGTCGTCCTCGTCGTAGCCGTCCTCGGCGCCCGGCTGCGCGTACCCGAACAGCTGCCGGAACCGCTCCGGCACCTGGTGCACCCGGGTGCCGGTGATGACCAGCACGCCGTAGGCCGCCACGATGCCCAGCAGCGGCGAGGCCACCCACGGGGTGACCAGGTGGACCAGCGGCCAGGAGATGAGGAAGCCGAAGAACCCGCCTGAGGTCCGGATGGCCACGGCCCCGGCCGTCAGCGCCGGGGTCCCCTTGGCGATGTGGATGAGGCCCAGCGCGCCGACGACGAGCGCCGCCCAGCCGACCAGCGGGTTCGGGGTCCCCGTGTCATAGTCGGGATGGCGCAGGTACCGCCAGGCGGCGATGGCCGACAGGACCGGGATGGCGAACGCCAGCTCGCCCAGCAGGCTGGTGCTGGCGATGTACAGGGCGGTCCCGATGGCGTTGTGCATGCGCAGCCAGATCCCGGCCGCGAGCAGGATCGCCATGCCCAGCCAGAACAGTCCCACGCCGTCGCGGCGGTGGTCGGGGTGCAGGTCCCGGGCGCTGCGCCCGATGCGCCGCGCCCCGAACCCGGCCAGGCCCGCGGCGGCCATCCAGCCCATCCGGGCGCCCCGGAAGGCCCCCTTGGCCAGGAGGACGACCGGGTCGTTGCCCGGCCCGGGGGCGGGACGGGACCGGGCTGCGCCGCCCTTGGCCGCGCGGCCGCCTCCGCCCGCCGTAGCCTTGCGGGTCGCGGTCTTGCGGGTCGCGGTCTTGCGGGTCGCGGTCTTCTTCCGGGGCGCGCTCGCCGGGAAGCCCCCGCGACTGCCGCCCCCGGAGCGGCTCCCGCCACCGGAGCTGCCGGCCCGGCTGCCGCTACCCTGGCTGCCGCTACCCTGGCTGCCGCTCCCGCTCGCGGAGCGGCCCGCGCCTGAGCGCCCCGGCCTTGAGCTGCCCGACTGCCCGGCCCCGGCCCGGCTCGCGGTGGACCGGGAACCGCCCGATCGCCCGCTCCCGGAGGCACCGTGGCTGGAGGCACTGTCACTGGGGCTCGCGCCGCCCGATCGGCTGCCCGACCCGGTCCCGCCGGACCGGGCGCTCCCGGACCCGGCCGCGCTTGACCGCGCCCTGGACTGCGCGCCGCCCGCCCTGGTGGCGCCGGAGCCGCTCGCGGTGGCCCTCGGGCTGCCCGATCGCGCCCCGGCGGCCCGCGCGCCGCTGGCCGGCTTGGGCGGCAGGATCTCCTCGAAGATCACGTCGTAGTCGTCAGAGCCGTCGCCGTAGTCGTCGGGGCCGTTGTCGCCGGAATCGCGACCTGCGTAGTCATCAGCATTGCGGTCAGCGTCAGCCTGCCCGCCTCGCGAGCGAGCCGAGCTGCCCCTAGGCGCACGGGTAGCCATGATGACAAACCTAGCGAGATCCCCCGTCGCTGCTGGGGACGCCGCTTGCCGCCGGCGTGTCGGTCATCGAAATAGTATTTTCGTAAGCGCTTGACTATCTGACTAAATCGCTCATAGTATGGTGGCAATGTTAGTAGCAAATAACGCTCCGGCGGCCCCGGGCGAGGAGGTATCGCCATGACGACGAGCAACGCGGCCCGCGCGGGATTCGCGAGCGCGGGAGAAGCGCTGGCGATGCTGCACGCTGCCCTCGATCGCCTGACCGACACGGACTGGCGGGGACTGAGCAGCCAGGACCAGGCAGCAGGGCTGCGGTCGGCCGGGTCGGCGATGGCGCGACTGGCGGCGGTCCACGCGGGCCGCGCTGCGGGCATTCGGCCAGGCGGTCGGGTCCTCAGCGGACGGGCAGGCGTCGGCCCGGTCTTGGCTGGTCCACCAGGCGAGGGTCACTCGTCCCGCCGCCCGCGACCTGGACCGGGCCGCCCGCAGGCTTGCCGCGCACCCGGTCCTAGGGCAGGCCCAGGCAGCGGGCGAGGTTTCCGAGTCCTGGGCGCGGCAGTTCGCCACCTGGAACGACCGGCTGCCAGCCGGCGAGGCCGACCGCGCCGACGCGATCTTGCTCGGCGCGGCCCGGGCGGGCCTGGACTTGTACCCGGACATCGCCCGCCTGGCCCAGGCCATCTACGAGGCGGTCAAGGGCCGGCAGCCCGACCCGGACGATCCTGGTGACGGCTTCGCCGACCGGGGCGTGCGGCTGAGCACCACCATCGGCGGGGCGGGGAGGCTGCACGGTGACCTGTCCGCCCCGTGCGCCGCCCTGCTGGGCCAGGTCTTCGCCACGCTCGGCAAGAGCGCGGGCAGCGATGACCTCCGTGGCCCCGAGCAGCGTAACCACGACGCCCTGGAGGCCGCCCTTGGCCTGGCCCTGGCCGCGCCCGGCATCCCGCGGACGAGCGGGATGAAGACTCGCGCAACCGCCCTGATGTCGCTCCGCGACCTGCTGCGACTCGACGGCGCGGACGACCTGTGCGAGGCGTGGCTGTCGGCCCGGGGCGGGGAGCCCGGCTGGCTCTTCGGCCCGGCTGCGCGCGCGGCCGCCTGCGCCGGCCAGGTCACCCCCGTGATCACCGGCACTCCCGACTGGGACGTCCTCGGCGACATGGCCGGCCTGTTCTTGGACGCGCACGGCCTCTGTAGGTACGAGCCCGCCGATGCCGCCGGCCGCGATTGCGGCCCTGGGACTGACGACAGGCGTGGAGCCGCCGGCACTGGGCCGCCGGGTGGCCCTGGCCGCCGCGCCTCGCCCGGCGGTTCCGACCGCAGCGGCAACCAGGTCGGCGACAGCGGCAACGGCGACGCGAGCGACAATGGCAGGAGCAACGACGACAGCGGCAACGACGACAGTCGCGACGCGGCATCCCGGCCCGCCGGGTCGCTGGTCACAGGTTCACTGCCCGCCGAGTCGCCGACCGCCGGGGCACGGCTAACGGGGCGATCGGCGGCGGGGTCGCTCTCCGGCCCGGCCCGGCTCGCGCTGGAACGGACGCTGCTGCGGATGGCGATCCGGGCGGTGGCCGGCCCGGGCGGCGTGGCCGGGTTCCTGCGCTCCCGCCTTCTCGGACGGCCCTTCAGCGGGGCCAGCCTAATCCTCGACGCCGGCGCCACCGACGACATCCCCGACCACATCCGCCGCGCGGTCATGCTCCGCGATAGGCACTGCCAGTGGCCCGGCGGGTGCGACCGGCCCGCCTCCCAGTGCGAGCCGCACCACCGGCGGCCCCGGGCTGACGGCGGCGACACCTCGACGGAGAACCTGGACCTGTACTGCCGGGTTCATCATCACCACTACATCCACCGGGCAGGCTGGACCATCCTCAAGCACCCCGACGGCACCCGGCAGGCCACCTCCCCCGCCGGGCGAACCCTCACCAGCCACGGGGCCACCGGGCCCCGATAGTCCGTTCTCCCGTTAGGCGGGCGGGGCGAGCCGGTAGTGGTAGCGGTGAGAGTACTGGAAACCGCAGCGTTCGTAGAGCGCCTGCGCGGCGGTGTTGCTTGTCTCGACCTGAAGGAAGACACGGTCAGCGCCCTGGCGGGCAGCATCGGCGCAGGCGGCCCGGGTAATGAGCGTGCCCAGGCCGCGCCTGCGCTGGGACGGGGCGACCTCGACGGCGGTGATCGCGGCCCATCCCCCGGCGATCGACAGGCGCGCGATCGCCAGGGGCGCGTCCCGCTCCCCGGTGGCGCTACTGGTGCCACTTGCGCCGGCGCTGGCGCCGGCGGCCCGGCGGGCGGGGGCGTGGCGGATGCTGAGGAAGAGCTGGTACGGGGCCGACATCAGCAGCTCGCGGGCGACGGGCGGCAGGGGCGCGCCCTTGTAGTGGTACCGGGCGAGCCAGGCGTCGCCTGGCCCGGGGGCGGCATGGACTTCCGTGCCGTCTGGGAGGGGGAGCGGCCGCTGGCGATCGCCGGCCACGTCGCTGGCCGTCGCCGTCATCACGAAGGCGGGGCCGGGGCGGACGGTCCAGCCAGCCGCGGCCAGGTAGTCATCCAGGGCGGTGCCGGCGGACAGGGCGGCGCCGGCGGACAGGGCAGCGCCGGCGGACGGAGCGGTGCCGGCCGACAGGGGCAGCGGGACGGCGATCATGGGTGGCAGGCCCCGGGCGTCATACCAGGCCTTTACAGCGGCGAGGGCACGGTCGAGGGGCAGGCCAGGATCGCCGGCCGCGAGAGCGGAGTTGGCCCGGCCCGAGAAGCCGCCGGCGGCACGCAAGAGCCAGCCGCCGAGGGCCTCTTCCTCGCGCGCCCGCCAGTGCCGGGCCGCTATCCGCTCAAGCTCGCTGGCCAGGTCGCTCAGGTGTTGGCCGGGAGCGAGGTGCCGGCGCCGCGGTGGCGGGTGCGGACCAGGTCGATCCGGTGCTCGGGGAGGGTCTGCTCGTCGGCGCCCTCGACGGTGAAGCCCGCGTCGGTGATCATGTCGAGGTCGGCCTGCCCGGCCTGGCCCTCGGAGGTCAGGTAGTCACCGAGGAACATCGAGTTGGCGATGTGCAGCGCCAGCGGCTGCAGGGTGCGCAGGTGGATCTCCCGGCCGCCCGCGATCCGGACCTCGGCGTCGGGGCAGGTGAACCGGACCATCGCGAGGATGCGCAGGCACCGCTGCGGGGTCAGCTGCCACTCGCCCGCCAGCGGGGTGCCCTCGAAGGGGATGAGGAAGTTCACCGGGACCGAGTCGGGGTCCAGCTCCCGTAGCGCGAACGCCACGTCGACCAGGTCCTCGTCGGTCTCGCCCATGCCGGCGATGATGCCCGAGCAGGCGCTCAGGCCCGCCTCGTGCGCCTTCTCCACGGTCGCGACCCGGTCGGCGTACTCGTGGGTGGCGCAGATGTCGGCGTAGTGGGCGCCGGAGGTGTTCAGGTTGTGGTTATAGGCCGTCGTGCCCGCCTGCTGGAGGCGCTCGGCCTGGCCGTCGCCGAGGATGCCGAGGCAGGCGCATACCTCGACGTCGGGGTGCTCGGCCTTGAAGCCCTCGATCGTCCCGCACACCCGCGTGATGTCGCGGTCGGTCGGGCCGCGCCCGCTGGCGACAAGGCAGACCCGCTTGGCCCCGCCCGCCACGCCGGCCTTGGCCGCCGCGAGGACTTCATCGGACTTCAGCCACGTGTACTTCAGCACGTCGGCGCTGGAACCGAGGCGCTGCGAGCAATACGAGCAATCCTCGGGGCACAGCCCGCTCTTGATGTTGACGAGGTAGTTGAGCTTGACGCGGCGGCCGAAGAACTCCCGGCGGACCCGGAAGGCGGCCGCCACCACGTCCAGGAGCTCGTCGTCGCCGCTGCGCAGGACCCGGAGGGCCTCCTCGCGCGGGGGGAGCTCGCGCCGCAGGGCCTTGTCAGCAAGAGAGTCAAGCCACGTCATACCAAGCAAGGTACTAGAGTCACCTCGCGAGCGCCTTAGGCGGGAGTCCCGTGTGCGCGGGAAATGATCCCAGCCCCTGGGACGGTCGCGGGCCGGCCGCGGCGGCCAGCTGATCATCGGGCGCCGCGGAGCCAGCGCCGGGACGGGGCCGCCCTATATGATGAGGAACCGCCGCCGGGGGCATCGACGGCGAAAATCACCCCGCACGGTACCGGGGCCCCCATATCGGGTACGTAACCGGTGACGGGCCCAGGGGCTGCCCGGGGAGACGTCGGCGGACTCGCGGCCAGCACCCGCCGGGTTCCCGACCCTTAATCGATATTTCCTACTAGTTAGATTGACTTACGGCCGGTCTCGTGGTCTCCTAGTGCGGGACAAGCGCGGCAGTCCGGAAGCGCAGTAGCCAGACAGGCAGTAGCCCAGACATGCAGTAGCCCAGACATGCAGTGGGGAGGTCCGTTGCCAGCGCCGACGCCGACAGTGCCGGGCCTGCCCGCGCCACGGCCCCGGGACCTGCTGACCGATGACGTTCTCGGGCAGCTGCGGGGAACCGACGGGGCCGGCGAGGAAGCGCTCGCGGCCGACATCGGCGTGCTCCGCGCGGCGGGCTACCTCGCGGTCGCGCTGCCGCCTGGCCTGGGCGGCCTGGGCTGCACCCTGCGGCAGGCGGCGTGCGGGCAGCGGCGGCTGGCGGGCATCGCGCCGCTTACGGCCGTGGCCGTGAGCGCGCACCTGTACTGGACCGGGGCGGCGGCCGACGCCGCCCGCTCCGGCGACGGCTCCATGGCGTGGCTGCTGGACGAGGCCGCCCGGGGCGCGCTGTTCGGCGCGGGCCACCGCGCGGCCCGGCCGGGCCGGGACCTCACCTTCGCCGACCCGGGCTCGCGCTGCGAGCCGGCGCCCGACGGGGGCTATGAGCTCCGCGGCGAGGCGGCGCTGGCGACGCTGACGCCCGGGTGCGACTGGGTAGCGGTCCACGCGATCACCGGCGGGGCGGGCGCGGCCCGCCATGACGCGGTGCTGGCCTTCGCCCGCGTCGAGCGGGGCGGCCGCTGCCGACCGTCCTACCGGGTCGCGCGGGTGCTGCCGGCCGGCGCGCCGTCCGATGTCTTCACCACCAGCGCGGTCGGCTGGGGATGCGCCGTGCTGGCCAGCGTCGAGTTCTCCGCCGCCCGGCGGGCCTTCCGGCAAGCGGTCGACCGCCTGCCGGCGGCGGCTGGCCCGGCCCCCATTCCCCCGCAGGCCCCGCGCCTGGCCGCCCCCTCCCCCGCGCCGGCCGCGAGGCATTCCCAGGAGGCAGGGACCCGCGCCGACCACCTGGACCAGTGGCCGGTCGCCGAGGCGAGCCTGCGCCTGGACGGCCTCAAGGAGCGCATCGCCGAGGTCACCCACCCGTGGCCGCGCGTCCCCGAGCCCGGGCCGGACCTTGGCGGCCAGCACCTGATCAGCGTCTACGCCATGCGCCGGGAAGTAACCGAGGGCAGCCAGCGCGTCCGCGACCTGGCCACGGCCATCACCACCGCCACCAGCCCCGTCCCCGCCCGGCACCGCTAGGCGGCCCGGGCGCCCCCAAGCGCCGGGTACTGGCCGGCTACCGCGCACCAGAGGTCGCAATCGCCGCGCGCCGGAGTCATCTCTTCTCATGTGTTTGGCTTTTCCGGGACTCTGGTCCCGGAAAAGCCAAACATACCTGCGCCGCCGTCGCCACGGCAGGCGAGAGCGAAGTCGCCAGCGGCCGGGCCTGGCCAGGGACCGCGAGAGGCTAGGAACCCTGCCGGGGGTCGCGGCCGGACAGGGCGAGCGCCCGGTCGAGGACCGGGGCGTCCGGGGAGACTTCGACTGGGGCGGCGAAGCCGTCGTACTGGCGGAACAGGTCCGCGTTGGCCTCGATGGCGGTGAACGCCGCCGCGGCCGCGGCGGCGTCGACGGCGTAGGGCTGGCCGGTGGCCACGGCGAGGTCCCAGCCGTGCAGGATCATCTCCGCGAGGCTGAGCGCGGCGACACCGGCGGCCGGGGTCTGGCTGCCCATCACGTCGAGCTTGCGGTCCCAGGCGGCCGGGTCGTCCCAGGCGGCGAGCGCGCGGTCAAGCTGCGCGCGATAGGCGGCGGCGAAGCCCGGCTCGGCCGTGAAGTCGCGCGCCATCATCTCCTCGGAGACCGATTCCCCGTGCGCCCGCTTCTCCAGCGAGTACGAGGTCCACACGATGAGGTGGTTGGCCAGGGCGCGCACGTCCCACTCGGTGCACGGGGTCGGTCCGTCCAGCTGGGCCGGGCGCACGCCCGCGACGACGTCGGCGGCCGCGCCGGCGGCGGCCGTGAGCTGCGGATGAAGGTTCATGGTGAGCGAGGCTAGCGGCGCCGGGCCCGGCCGTCTTGAACAAACGCGACACCACGCCGGGCAAGGGCACTCAATCGAACAAGTGCGCCATTTCACGAAGGACGCTACCGCTCAGCAGAATGCAGCGGCTAGGCTGGACGTCGTGGGGCATGAGGGGCCGGCCGCGCACGCGGGAGCCGAGGGGGTGGCGGGCGTGCGGGGCGTGCTGCGCCCGGACGGGGCGGCGGGGCGGTTCACGCTGGGCCGGGTCGAGCCGCCGCCCGACCTGGCGCCGTTCGTTGAGTACTTCTGGAGCGTCCGCTGGGACCTGCGGGGCGAGCCGCCCCATGAGCAGTCGGTCTTGCCGCACCCGTGCGTGCACCTGGTCTTCGAGCCCGGCGGCGCCCATGTGTACGGGGTGGACACCCGGGTCTTCACTCGCCGCCTGGAGGGCTCCGGGCAGGTCCTGGGCGCCCGGTTCCGGGCGGGCTGCTTCCGGCCGTTCAGCCCGGTGCCGGTCGCGGACCTGACCGACCAGGTCCGGCCGGCGGCGGGCTTCTTCGGCCGGCCCGGGGAACGCGTGCCCGCCGTCAACGAGGCGATCATGCGGGCCGGGTCGGCTCAGGCGATGAGCGAGATCGCGACCGGGTTCCTGCGCTCGGTCGCGCCGCCCCGCGATCCGGTCGCCGAGCAGGTCGCGGGAATGGCGCACCGGATCGGCACGGACCTTGAGCTGCGATCGGTCGGGCAGCTGGCGGGCACGTTCACCATGAATGAACGAAGGTTGCAGCGGCTATTCGCCGAATACGTGGGGGTCTCGCCCAAATGGGTGATGCGCCGCGCCCGGCTGCACGAGGCGGCGCTGCGGGCCGACAGCGGCGAGGATATCGACTGGGCGAGGCTGGCGACCGGCCTTGGCTACGCCGACCAGTCTCACCTGACCCGCGAGTTCACCACCACGCTGGGCGTCCCGCCAGCGCGCTATCGGTCCCGGTGATCCCAGGGGCCCTGCGCGCGCGGCCGGGCCCCGCTAGCGGCGGGACCCGGCTGGCGGCAGTACTTCCTGGCAGGCGCAGTATTTCTGGCAGGCGCAGTACTTCGGGCAGGTGCCGCGTCAGACCTCGACCACGACCGGGATGATCATCGGGCGGCGGCGGTAGTTGTCGCTCACCCACTTGCCGAGGACGCGGCGGGCGAGCTGGCGCAGCGCGTGCGCGTCGGAGACGCCGTCGGCGGTCGCGCGGGCCAGGGCCTCCTCCACCTTCGGGAGGACCTCGTCAAAGCCGAAGTCGCGGATGCCGGACCCGCGGGCGTGGATCTCCGGGCCGCCGACGACCTTGCCGCTGCTGGTGTCGACCACCATGACCACCGAGATGAAGCCCTCCTCGCCGAGGATGCGCCGGTCCTTCAGCGAGGACTCGGTCACCTCGCCGACGGTGAGGCCGTCCACGTACACGTAGCCGCACTCGACCGCGCCGGAGACGGCCGCGCGCCCGTCGACCAGGTCGACGGTGACGCCGTCCTCGGCGACGACGATCCGGTCGTCGGGGATGCCGGTGAGCGAGGCGAGCCGGGCGTGCGCCCGCAGGTGCCGCCACTCCCCGTGCACGGGGATGAAGTTGCGCGGCCGGACCAGGTTGAGCAGGTACAGCAGTTCCCCGGCGGGGGCGTGGCCGGAGACGTGGACGAGCGACGACTCCTTGTGCACGACCCGCGCGCCCAGCCGGGTCAGGCCGTTGATCACCTTGTAGACGGCGGTCTCGTTGCCGGGGATGAGCGAGGACGCGAGGATGACGGTGTCGCCGGCCGCGATCCTGATCGGGTGGTCCCGCCCGGCCATGCGGGACAGGGCCGACATCGGCTCGCCCTGCGACCCGGTGGAGACCAGCACGACCTCGCCGGGCGGCATCTCCTCGGCGTCGCGCATGTCGATCAGCAGGCCGCCGGGAACGTGCAGGTAGCCCAGGTCGCGCGCGACGCCCATGTTGCGCACCATGGACCGGCCGACGAAGGCGACCCGGCGCCGGTGCTTGACCGCCGCGTCGAGTACCTGCTGGACCCGGTGCACGTGCGAGGCGAAGCAGGCGACGATGATGCGCTGGTCCGCCTGGGAGAACACGTCGTTGAGGACCGGCGCGATGTCCCGCTCGGAGCGGACGATGCCGGGCACCTCGGCGTTGGTCGAGTCGGCCAGCAGCAGGTCGACCCCCTCGCCGCCGAGCCGGGCGAACCCGGCCAGGTCGGTTAGCCGCCCGTCCAGCGGCAGCTGGTCCATCTTGAAGTCGCCGGTGTGCAGCACGACCCCGGCCGGGGTCTTGAGCGCGACCGCCATCGCGTCCGGGATCGAGTGGTTGACCGCGAAGAACTCGCACGTGAACGGCCCGAACTCGCGGGTGTCGCCCTCGACGACCTCGACGACCTCGGGGGTGATGCGGTGCTCCACCAGCTTGGACTTGGTCAGCGCCAGCGTCAGCTTGGAGCCCACCAGGGGGATGTCCGCCCGCCTGCGCAGCAGGTAGGGCACCGCCCCGATATGGTCCTCGTGGGCATGGGTCAGCACGACCGCCTCAACCCGGTCCAGGCGGTCGTCGAGGTAGCGGAAGTCCGGCAGGATCAGGTCCACGCCCGGCTGGTCCGGCTCGGGGAACAGGACGCCGCAGTCGACGACCAGCAGGCGGCCGCCGTACTCGAAGACGGTCATGTTGCGCCCGATCTCGCCGAGGCCACCGAGGGCCACGATGCGCAGCCCCCCGTCCGGCAGCGGGGGGGGCGGGCTTAGCTCAGGGTGCGGGTAACTCATATGGTCACGCCATAGCAACGAGTCGTGGTCACGTCCATCGTTTCAGTTGAGCATAGTGTCATAGGTATCAGGGGCAGCCGGGCCGGCGTGTCAGTCGGGAAGCTTGACGCCACCCGCCATCAGGTCCTCGCGCAACTGCCGTCGCTCGTCGGGCGTCGCCGGCTGCAACGGCCCGCGAACCGGGCCGCCCGGCAACCCGAGCATATCGAGGGCCGCCTTCGTCAGCACGGCGGCCTGGTTGCGGAACAGCCCGACGTTGACCGGCAGCAGGTCAAGGTGGATCTTGCGCGCGTCCGCGACCCGCCCGGCGGTGAACGCGGTGAGCATCTCGTGGATCCGGTCCCCCACGACGTGGGCGGTGACGCTGATCTGGCCGACCGCGCCGAGCGAGTACAGCGGCAGGTTGACCATGTCGTCGCCGGAATAGTACGCCAGATCGGTCCGGGCCAGCACGTGCGAGGTCGCGGCGAGGTCGCCCTTGGCGTCCTTCACGCCCACGATCCGCGGGTGCCGGGCCAGGCGCAGCAGCGTCTCGGTCGCGATCGGGATCCCGGAGCGGACCGGGATGTCGTACAGCAGGGCCGGCAGGCCGGTGCTGTCGGCGACGGCCGTGAAGTGCGCGGCCAGGGCGTCCTGGGCAGGCCGGCTGTAGTACGGGGTGACGATCAGCAGGCCCTGCGCCCCGGCCCGCTCGGCCATCGTGGCCAGCTCGATCGTGTGGGCGGTCGAGTTGGTGCCGACGCCGGCGACAATCTGCGCCCGGTCCCCGACGGCCTCGCGGACGGCCCGGATCAGCCGCTCCTGCTCCTGGTCGGTCGTCGTCGGCGCCTCGCCGGTCGTCCCGCTCAGCACGAGGCCCTCGTTGCGCATCTCGTCCACGAGGTAGGTCGCGAGCGTGGCGGCGCCATCGTAGTCCACCGAGCCGTCGGAGGCCATCGGGGTGATCATCGCCGTCAGGGTCCGGCCGAAGGGCGCCACGGAAGTCATAAGAGGAAAGTTACCGCGCCCCGGGCGATCGTGCGTAGCCGGTGACGGGAGCCGGCGTGGCCGGCACGCTGCGCGAGCAGGCCCGGGCCCCTCACTCCAGGACTTCGACCGGGTTCCCGGCCCGGATCACGCCGCCGGGGGCGGGCGCGTCCGGGATGAGGTTGACGCCGAACCACACGTTGCCATCCCACCGCCGGTGGCGGGCCAGCGTGGCCAGCGGCTCCTTGCCCCGCCGGGCGGTCCGCGGGTCGACGGTGGTGAACACGCACCGCCCGCAGGGCTTGGCGACCCGGAACGCGACCGGGCCGATCCGGACCCGCCGCCAGTCGTCCTCGGCCCACGGCGCCGCCCCGGCGACGACCACGTTGGGCCGGAAGCGGGTCATCGGCAGCGGTCCCTCGGCCGCGTGCCGGCCGGCCGCGATCCACTCGTTGAGCCGGGCCAGCGACTGCTCGCTCGTCAGGAGCAGCGGGTAGCCGTCGGCGAACGAGACCACGTCGCCGGCGCGGCTGTGCTTCGCCGGCGTCGGGCGCCGGGTCGGGTCGTCCAGGTAGACTAGGCGCACGTCCGCGCCGATGACCTTGCTGAGCCAGCGCCCGGCCTCCGCGCTCGCCTGGGCCGCGACGAGCTCGCTGGCCCAGACCCGGACCGGCACCAGCGCCGCCCCGGCCGGGGGGACCGGGACGACCAGGTCGGCCACGCCGGGGGCGGCGAGGCGGATCGCGCCCGGGGCGGGCTCGGCCCGGACGAGGACGAGGCACGGGTGCTCGCGCCCGGTCACGAACCGGCCGTCATCATCCACCAGCATCCAGCGCCGGTCGCCCGCCAGCCCCCACGGCTCGACCGTGCCCGCGGCGAGCCGCTGGCCCCGGCACGACTTGACCGGGTACCGCCAGATGTCCGTGAGGCGCAGCGCCATGCCCCGATCCTGGCACGGGCACGTTACGCGCAGGTAAGCCGCCCGCCCGGCCGTCCGGCCAGTGACGCCGGGCTCGCCTGCGGTACGCTTTCGCCGCCAGCGCGCCATCGGGAAAAGATGGTGCTATTGTTAATCATCGTTACGATACTGAATAAAAGCGGCAGCGCTTAACACAGAGACGGTGCTTAACGAGGAGACGGCGCTTAGTACAGGGGCAGTGCAGTACAGGGGCAGTGCTTAACGGGGAGACAGCGGTCAAGGACTGGCCCGCGCGGAACATGACTACGGTAAGTTCCGCGTTTAAGAAAGGCCAAAAATGGTACAGTAACGCACCGTCTTCGGTAACCCCCCGTTGGTGCCATTGTGTAACTGAAACTTGCAAATTATCCTGGCCAGCGTGCATAAATTAAGGGGTCCCGCAGGGACGCCGCCGTCACTCCCGACCCCAGTCGATCACTGCGAGTGCCGGCCATGACGCGGCTCACGGCCCTGCGCTCCGGCCCGCTCGGGATTCGGAATTTCCGGCTACTCAGCTCCGGTCAGCTTTCCTCGACTATCGGTGACTATTGCTATGCGGTCGCCCTCCCCTGGCTCGTCCTGTCCGCGCACGGCAGTGCCGTCGAGCTCGGCGGCGTGCTCGCCTGCTACGGCATCCCGCGGGCGGCGCTGATCACGATCGGCGGCTCGCTGGCCGACCGGCTCGGCCCGCGCCGCCTCATGCTCTGCTCGGACGTCGCCCGGTGCCTGCTGACGGTGGTGTTCGCGGTCTTCGCCGGGCTGCACGTCACCTCGCTGGCCGCCCTCGGCCCGGTCGCGGCGCTACTCGGGGCGGGGGCGGCGCTGTTCATGCCGGCCTCCTACGCGATCTTGCCGTCGCTGCTGGCGCCCCAGCAGCTTCAGTCGGGCAACGCCGTCTACAACGCCGCCGTGCAGGGCGGGACCCTGCTCGGCCCGGCCCTCGGCGGGGCGGTGGTCGCCGCCGCCGGCCCGGAGTGGGCGTTCGGCATCGACGCGGTCTCCTACGCGGTCTCGGCCGTGTCCCTGGCGATGATCAGGGAGCCCGGGGCCGGGGCCGGGGCGGACGCGGCGGGCGCTCCCCCGACCGAGCGCATCACCGTCTGGGCACTGCTGGCCCGCGAGCGGGTCCTCCAGCTCATCCTGGTCGTGCTGGTGGGGGCGAACTTCGCCGTCACCGCCTGCTTCGAGGTCGCGCTGCCGGTCTTGTCGCACGCCCGGTTCGGGCCCGAGGGCTACGGCGCGATCATGGCCTGCTTCGGGGCCGCCAGCGTGGCGGGCACCCTCACCGCGGCGCGGGCGGGCGGGCTGACCAAGCCGGCCGTGGTCAGCGCGTCGGTGTTCCTGATCGCGGCGCTGGCGGTCGCCTCCGTCCCGGCCGCGAACGGGCTGCCGGGCGCGGCCGCCGCGATGTTCGTCTTCGGCCTGGTCGCGGGGTTCGGCAACGTCATCTTCGTGACCCTCATCCAGCGCTGGGCGCCCCCGGCGATGCTCGGGCGGGTGATGGGGGTGGTCATGCTCGGCTCGCTGGGCAGCTTCCCCCTGGCCACCGCGGTCGCGGGCATGCTCGCCCGCCACCTCGGGCCGTCCCCGGTCTTCGTCATCTCGGGCACGCTGCTCGCGCTGGCGATCGTGGCGGGCCTGTCCCAGCCGCGGTTCCGCGCCTTCGGCGCCCCTTCGCGGCCCGCCCCCTCGTAGGACCCCGGCCCAGTTGCCCCGGCTGAAGAAGGCCGTCACGGCCGGAACGGCGCCCTGCCCCGGCGGGCAGGGCGCCGTCGGCGCACGCTAGCGATCATCCTTCGCCAGCCGGGCGAAAGATAACGCGGCGCTGGTGTCGTGCAGGTAGGCTTCCCAGGCCGGGTCGCCGTCGAACTGGGCGCCGATCAGGCGCCAGTGCGCGCCGCGCGGCACGACCGGCTTGTTGAGGAGCTCCCAGCCGATCTCATCCAGCAGGCGGTCCGCCTTGCGGTGGTTGCACATCTGGCAAGACGCGACGCAGTTCTCCCAGGTGTGCTGCCCGCCCCGGCTGCGCGGGATCACGTGGTCGATGGTGGCGGCGGGCCGGGCGCAGTACGCGCACCGGTAATTGTCCCGTCGCATGAGCGCGGACCGCGTCAGGGGCACCCGGTTGCGCTGCGGGATGCGGATGTATCTTCGCAGGCGGATGACCGAAGGGGCGGCAACCGAGACGGTGGCGCTGTGCAGCACCTCGCCCCCGCTGTCGTGGACCACCTCGGCCTTGCCGCACAGCACAAGGCACACGGCACGCCGCAGGCCGACAGTCGTAAGAGGCTCATACGTAACGTTGAGCAGCAGCACACGTCGCACTGGCACCTCCGCGCAGGGCACCATCGTGAGGCGCCGCTCGCATCACCAGGATCACCCGACAACCCCAGTGTGACCGAAGCCACGTGCCTCCGCCAACAGCATTAACAATACCCTCCGAACTCCGCCAGCTTGGTTAATGGACGGTAACGAGCTGGCGTTATGGTGTCGGTCATGTATCCCGACGCCTGTCGCCTCGACCTCACCGAGGACCTCTTCGGCCACCCGGTAGCCGATCCTTACCGCTGGCTGGAAGACTCAGGCAGCCCGGAAGCGGCCGCCTGGCTCGCCGCGCAGGGCCGCCTGTGGGCCGGCTGGCGGCAGGACCTGCCGCAGCGCGATGCCTTCGCCCGGCGGGTCGGCGAATTGCTCCGGGTCGGCTGGATTTCCCCGCCCACATGGCGCGGCCGCGCCCGTTTCTACACCCGCCGCGACCCCGGCCAGGAGCACGGCGTGCTGCACGTGGCCGACGGCGAGGCGTCCCGGGTGCTCATCGACCCGGTCGCCCTCGACCCGTCCGGCCGGACCACCCTGGACCACTGGCAGCCGGACAAGGAGGGCCGCCTCCTCGCCTACCAGCTGTCGGCCGGCGGGACCGAGGAATCCCTGCTCAGCGTGATGGATGTCACCACCGGGACGCTGATCGACGGCCCCATTGACCGGTGCCGCTACTCGGGGGTCGCCTGGCTGCCGGGCGGCAAGGCGTTCTACTACGTCCGCCGGCTGCCCCCGGGCGCCGTCCCCGACGGGGAGCAGCAGTACCACCGGCGCGTCTACCTGCACACGGTCGGCACCGACCCCGAGGCCGACACGCTCATCTTCGGCGAGGGCCGCGACAAGACCACCTACTACGGCGTCAGCGTCAGCCGCGATGGCCGCTGGCTGGTCATCTCCGCCTCGATCGGCACCGCGCCGCGCGACGACACGTGGATCGCCGACCTGTCCGGGGGCGACCCGGCCCGGCCGCAGCTCACCGAGGTCACCGCCGGCCTGGACGCGCAGAGCTGGCTGCACCCGGGCCGCGACGGGCGGCTGTACGTGCTCACCGACCTGGACGCGCCCCGCACGCGGCTCGCGATTGCCGACCCGGCCAGCCCGGGGCCGGAGTCCTGGCACGACCTCATCCCGCAAGACCCCGAGGCGGTCCTGCGCGGCTACGCCATCCTGGATCTCCCCGGGGGGCGACCCCCTGGGACCCCCGATGCGGCCGCCTTGGGCGGCCTTTCACGACCGGCGCCGGCTGGGGGCGTGCTGCTCGCGCGGTGGACCCGGCACGCCGTCAGCGAGGTCACCGTGCACGACCTGGCCACCGGCGAGCGGCTGGCCGCCCTCGACCTGCCCGGCATCGGCTCGGCGGGCGGGATCGCCGAGCGGCCCGAGGGCGGGCACGAGGCCTGGTTCACCTACACCGACTACACCACGCCGCCCGTGGTCTTGCGCTACGACGCCACCACCGGCGCGCTGGACACCTACGCGACCGCGCCTGGCCAGGGCGAGCTGGCGGCCGGGGAACCGGGCCCGGCCAGGGGCGACGCTGAGCTGGCAAGCCCCGAGCTGGCAATCGCGTCAGCCGGGAACCAGGTGACCGCCGCGCAGCGCACGTACGCGGGCAAGGACGGCACCCCGGTCCGGATGGTCGTGATCCGGCCCGCGGGGGCGACGGGGCCGCTGCCCACGATCTTGTACGGGTACGGCGGCTTCAACATCTCCATGACACCCGGGTACTCGGCCGCGATCCTCGCCTGGGTGCAGGCCGGCGGCGCGTACGCGATCGCGGGGCTGCGCGGCGGCAGCGAGGAGGGCGAGGACTGGCACCGGGCGGGAATGCTGGACCGCAAGCAGAACGTGTTCGACGACTTCCACGCGGCGGCCGAGGACCTGATCGGGGCCGGGCTGACCACCCCGGGGCAGCTCGCGGTCTGGGGCGGGTCCAACGGCGGGCTGCTGGTGGGGGCGGCCGTCACCCAGCGGCCCGACCTGTTCGCCGCGTGCGTCTGCTCGGCGCCACTGCTGGACATGGTGCGCTACGAGAAATTCGGCCTGGGCGAGACGTGGAACACCGAGTACGGGTCGGCGGCCGTGCCGGGCGAGCTGGAATGGCTGCTTTCCTACTCGCCCTACCACCGGGTCACTGCGGGCACCGCGTACCCGTCGGTCCTGTTCACCGTCTTCGCCAACGACACCCGGGTCGACCCGATGCACGCCTACAAGATGTGCGCGGCCCTGCAGCACGCCACGTCGTCGGGTCGCCCGGTGCTGCTGCGGGCCGAGGGGCAAGTTGGCCACGGGGCGCGGGCGGTGTCGCTCTCGGCGGCGCTGTCGGGCGACACGCTCGCCTTCGTCGCCCGGGAGACCGGCCTGGGCTCCGCCGGGGACTTACCATATTTTCCGGTAAAGCAGGGAGGGCGCTCAGCCTCCGCACAGCTACTGATGCCATAGTTCCGTTGTGGTACCCAAGCGCAGCCCGATTCGCTGGACCGCGCGCAGAGCCGACTCCGCCGGGCACAGTGTTCACCGAGACAGTGTTCACCGCCTTATCCCGGCCAGTGTCAGCCGGCACCGATCTGACGCGATCGCCATCGGCGTCCTCGTCGCCCTGGCCATCGCCGTCTTCGGGCTGCCGTCGATGCTCGGCCGGCCGGTGTGGCCCGGTGACGACCTGACCCAGAACTACCCGCTGCGGGTCTTCGCCGGCCAGCAGATCCGGGGTGGCAGCCTGCCGCTCTACGATCCGTACATCTGGGGCGGCACGCCGCTGCTAGCCGGCTGGAACGCCGCCGCCGCGTACCCGCTGACGTGGCTCTTCGCCGTGCTGCCAGGGATGGCTGCGTGGACCATCGGCCTCGTGGCCACGTACGCGACCGGGTCCCTCGCCATGTACGCGTTCTTGCGGGCGGGGCTACGGCTGCGGCCGCTGGGGTCGTTCGCGGGGGCGCTCACGTTCGCCTTCGGCGGGGCGATGGCCGCCCAGGTCACGCACTTCGGCCTGGTCGCCGGGATGAGCTGGGTACCGCTCGGGCTGCTGGCCGTGGCCAGGCTGACGGCGGGCGAGGGCGCGGAAGGAACCGCCCCGGCCGGGACTGTCCCGCCCGAGGCTGTCCCGCCCGAGGCTGTCCGGCTCGAGGCTGTCCCGCCCGAAGCTGTCCCGCCCGAAGCTGTCCGGCTCGAGGCTGTCCCGCTCGAGACCACGCGCCGGCGGCTGGCCCTGGACGGGCGCTGGACGGCGCTGCTCGGCCTGGTCATCGGCCTCATCATCCTGGCCGGGGAGCCCCGGGCGATCGCGGACGGGCTCATCATCATCGGCCTGTACGCCCTGTGGCGGGTCATCGGCCTGGGCCTCGCCCGCAGCCGGCGGTGCCTGCCCGCCCTCGGCTTCGTGGCCGGCGGGGGGATCCTGGGGGTCGCGCTGAGCGCGGTCCAGCTGCTGCCCGGCCTCGCCGCGATTGACGCCTCCCAGCGCGCGGGGGCGTCGCTGGTGCTCTTCAGCTCGGGCTCGCTGCCGAGCCGGTGGCTGACGCTGATGCTCGTGCCCGACCTGCTCGGCGGCTCGGGGACGCTGACCCAGCCGTCCTTCTTCGCGTCCTACAACCTGACCGAGATCAACGGCTACGCCGGCATCCTGCCCCTCGTGGCGGCCTTCGCGCTGCTGGCCCGGTGGCTGACGACGGGGCTGCGGGCCAGGCCTCCCCAGTGGCTGGCGTGGCACGTGATGGGCGCGGTGGGGCTCGTGCTCGCGCTCGGCGGGAACACCGCCCTGGGCGGGCTCCTGGCCAGGCTGCCGTTCTACGGGACCCAGCGCCTGCAAAGCCGCAACATCGCGATCCTGGACATCGCCCTGGCCGTCTTGCTGGCGTACTGGATCGAGCAGCCCTTCGCGCGGCGCGCTGCTCCCGCGCCGGCCGAGGGCTTCGCGGAGGCAGTGGCCGCCGCCGAGCCAGCCGTCCTGCCCGGGACCGGGCCGGCGCGGGCCGGGCGCGGGGGATGGCCGGGCCGGGTGCGCCAATCGTGGCCCGCCCTGACCGAGACCGTCGTCGCCGCGCTGCCCGCCCTCGCCATGATCGCGATCGCGGTGGGCGTGCTGGCCGGGCCGGGACTCATCGACTGGGTGGCCGCCAGCGGCGGCATCAGCATCAGCGTCATCGGGCGGCTGCAGCCGTACGTGGTCCCCTACCTGCTGCTCGGGGTGGCGGCGGTGGTGCTGCTGGTGGCCGGGCGGAAGCTGACCCGCCGGGTGCTGGCGGGCCTGGCGACCGCGCTGGTCGTCATCGACGTGGCCGCGTTCAGCCTGCTCACGGTGGTCGCGGTCGACGCGCGCCCGCAGCCCGCGGCCGCGCCCCCGGCCGCCAGCGCGCCGGCCGCGCCGGCGGCCCCCTCGTCCGGGGAGGGCTCGTCGGGGGCAGGCTCGTCGGGGGCAGGCTCGTCGGGGGCAGGGGCCAGCGTGCCCCGCCTGAGCGCGCGCCCGGTCTCGGCCCTGGGGTACCCGGGGCGGTTCGTGATCTTCGACCCGGACCTGCACGACACCGGCGACCTGGGCGCCCTGCAGCCGCCGGACACCAACTCGATCACTGGCACCCCGTCGGTCCAGGGGTACACGTCCATCGTGGACGGCCGGTACGCCACCGCGACCGGGTCCCACATGGCCACCGGCGAGGGGCAGGACACCCTGTCCCCGGCCGCGGTCAGCGACGGCACCCTCGATGACCTCGACACCACGCTGCTGCTGACGCTGCCGGAGTACGCCGGCGGGGTCTTGCGCAGCGAGCTGACGGCACCGCACTGGGTGCTGAAAGGCTGGGACGGCGGCTTCCAGATCTTCGCGAACACCGAGGCCAAGGCGCCGCTGACGCTGGCGGCAGCCCCCGGCCAGACGACCGCCGGCGCCTCGGTCAGCGACGTGACCGGCCCGGCCGCGACCGACCCGACCCGGGCCGTGGTCCGCAGCAGCGCCGGGGTCACCGTCGTCCGCTCGGTCGCGGCGATCGCGGGCTGGAGCGCATCGTGGCAGCCCGCCAAGGGCCCCTCGGTGGCGCTGCCCGTGCAGGCCCGCGGCGTGGTCCAGGCAGTTACCGTGCCAGCCGGGACCGGCGTGCTGACCTGGAGCTACACCTCACCGAAGCTGGACCAGGGCCTCGCCCTGTCGAGCGCCGCGGCCGCCGCGATCCTGGCCCTGCTGCTCTACCCGCTGGCCCGCCGCCGCCAAGGCGAGCCGGCCTCGCCTCCCGTCCAGCCCGACGCCGTCGCCGCCGAGGCAGCCGCCCGCTAACCCTGTCCCGGCCCCCTGGCCCCTGCCCTGACCCCTGCCCCTGACCTCTGCCCCTGACCCCCGGCTCCCGCCGCGTCATCTTGCTGTTATCAGCATGCGCTGCCCGTGACCTCGCAAGTCACCCGCAAGGATCATCTTGCTGTTATCAGATAGGCCGCGCGGCCACGGGCGCGACGCCGACCGCCTCCGCCAGCCGGCCAGCACCCCTCTTGCTCCTTACTTTAAGAAACTGCCTTGTATCTTGACATCGCTTCTGCGGCGACCATAAGATACTTACCAGTATCTAGTAGAAGCGAGGAGGCCATCATGGCCGAGGCGACGATGGAACGGGCGCCGGAAGCGGCGAAACTGCCGCCAGAGGTCCGCAACGCGGTGCTGGCGCTGGTCATCGGCGGGATCGCGGCGATCCTGGACTCGACGATGGTCACGATCGCGCTGCACACGCTGACGGCCAGCCTGCACACCACTGACGGCGTGATCCAGTGGGTCACGACCGGCTACCTGCTGGCGATGGCGGTCGCGATCCCGGTGACCGGCTGGGCCGAGGCCCGGTGGGGTGGCAAGCGGGCCTGGATGGCCGCGCTGGTCCTCTTCGTCCTCGGGTCGGTCCTGTCCGGGCTAGCCTGGAACGCCGCCAGCCTGATCGGGTTCCGGGTCTTGCAGGGCTTCGCGGCCGGCCTGATCTTCCCGCTCATGCAGACCCTGGGCGTGCGGGCCGCGGGGGGCCGCGCGAGCAGCAGCCTGATCGCCGCGGTGAGCCTGCCGCTGGCGCTCGGGCCGATCCTCGGGCCGGTCATCGGCGGGGTGCTGCTCAACTGGCTCAGCTGGCGCTGGCTGTTCCTGGTCAACGTGCCCGTGATCGCGGTCGGGCTGGTGCTCGCCTGGCGGCTGCTGCCCGCCGACCGGCCCGCTCCCGCCGCCGTCCGGCCACGGCTGGACCTGATCGGGCTCGCCCTGCTCGCGCCGGCGCTGGCCGGGATCCTGCTCGGCCTGTCCAACCTGTCCGCGGACGGCGGCATCGGCCACGCGGGCGCGGGAGTCCCGCTGCTGGCCGGGATCGCGCTGCTCGGCGGCTTCATCGCCTGGGCCGGGCGCCCTGGCGGTCGCAAGCCAGTCGTGGACGTGCGCCTGCTGCGGCTGCGCTCGCTCGGGGCCGCCGCCGCGGTCTTGTTCACCGCGGGCGCGGCCATGTATGCCGGGATGTTCCTGCTGCCGCTGTACTACCAGCAACTCCACGGCGAGAGCGTGCTGGACGCCGGATTGCTGCTCATCCCCCAGGGGGTCGGCTCGCTCGCTGTCCGCTTCGTGGTCGGAAGGCTCATCGACCGGTTCGGCGCCCGGCTGGTCACGGTCGCCAGCTTCCTGGTGGCGGCCGCCGCGACCGTGCCCTTCGCGTTCGCCGGCCCGCACGCCAGCCTCTGGGTGCTCGGCGCGGCCCTGCTGGTCCGCGGCGTCGGGATCGGCGCCGTGCTCGTCCCGCCGATGTCGGTCGCCTACCAGGACGTGCCGGCCGCGGGGATCCCCCACGCCACCATGAACACCCGCATCGCCCAGCAGGTCGGCACCTCGTTCGGCATCGCGATCGTGGCCGTCGTCTTGCAGTCTCTCCTGGCGCGCGGGCCGGCCGGCGCCTTCCAGGAAGCCTTCTGGTGGGCCGCCGGCATCACCGTCGCGGCGCTCATCCCCGCCCTGGCCCTGCCCGCCGCCCGCGCGGCCACCGATGACTGACGCGCGGCCGACGCTGCCCGCGTGGCTGGCCGCGGGGCGGCCGGAGGCGGAAATACGAGGGCTCATGGCAGCGGGCGGTCACTGCCATGGCGCCCGGCTCGGCGAGAATATGGCCGTGACCAGTAACCCGGATGACGACAACGCGCAGGCCGGCCCGATCGCGACGCGCCGGCGCGGGGCCGAGCTCGAGACGGCGATCCTCGACGCCGCCTGGGACCAGCTCATCGCGGACGGCTACGAGCACTTCACCATCGACGCCATCGCTGCCCGGGCCAAGACGAGCAAGCCGGTGCTGTACCGCCGCTGGAAGACCCGCGAGGACCTGCTACGCGCCACCGTCCGGCACCGCGGCGCCGCTGACCCGCCTGTCCTGCCCGATACCGGCAGCCTCCGGGGCGACCTTCTCGCGCTGCTCGCCACGGCCAACAGCGGCCGCAATCCGCTGGTCGCCCTGCTGAGCAGCATGGTCGGGAGCTACTACAACCGGTCCGGCCCGACCCCGGCCGAGCTTCGCTTCGCCTTCCTGAGCCAGCGCGGCTCGTCCGTGCAGGAGGTGATCGACCGCGCCGTCGAGCGCGGGGAGGTCGATCCGGCCCGGCTGACCCCCCGGATCATCGACCTCCCCTTCGCCTTGTTCCGGCACGAGCTGATGATGACGCTCAAGCCAGTCCCCGACCACGTCCTGCGCCAGATCGTGGACGACATCTTCCTTCCCCTCGTGACCGCCCGGCCCCCGGCCGGCTGACAGGCGGAGCCCGGGTGATGCCCCGTGAGCCGTTATCGTGGAGGCTGCCATGAGTGAGAACAGCGCGGACGAGCCCGTCACCTTCTACGCAGCCGTCGGGGGCGAGGAAACCTTCACCCGGCTGGTGCACCGGTTCTATGAGGAAGTCGCCGCCGACCCGCAGTTGCGGCCCGTTTACCCGGCTCGCGACCTGGGGCCAGCCGAGGAGCACCTGCGGTTGTTCCTCATGCAGTACTGGGGTGGCCCGAGCACGTACAACGACCTGCGGGGCCATCCCCGGCTGCGGATGCGGCACGTCCCGTTCAGGATCGGCCCGAAAGAGCGCGACCTGTGGCTGAAGCACATGCGCACCGCCCTGGACGAGATCGCGCTGCCGCCCGCGCTCGACGCCCAGATGTGGGACTACCTCGTGATGGCGGCGCACAGCCTGGTCAACTCGGCCCCGGAGGGACCCGACGCGGGCGGCCGGGGCCAGCTCGGGATGTCGCCCGCCCGCTAGCGGGCCAGCCCGCCAGCTACCCGGCCAGCTAGTCGCCGGCGGGCCAGCCGGCGACCACCTCGACCGAGCCGTCGATGCCGACCAGCCGCGACGGCAGGCCGAGGCCCGCCAGCCAGCCCGGGGCGTGGATGCCGCGGATGATGGCGGCGGTCGCCGCCGTGTTGGCGTCGGCGCAGCTCGCGGCGGCCACCGAGACGGTCCGCCAGACCGCCGGGGCGGGCAGCGCGGTCCGCGGGTCGAGGATGTGGTGCAGCACCTGCCCGCCCCGCCGCCAGTGCCGGGCCATGGTCGAGGAGGTCGCCAGGCCGCCGTCGCGGATCGCGACCACGGTGGCCCCGTGACTACCGCCGCTGCCACCGCCGAGGGCCGGGTCGCCCGGCAGGCCAGTCACGTCCTGGATCCGCAGGCGCCACCCGCCCGGCGGCGCCTCGCCCGCCACCGCGGTGTCGCCGCCCACGCTGACCAGCACCCCGCAGCGCAGCTCCCGGGCGATCCGGTCGGCCGCCCGGTCCGCCGCCCAGCTCTTGACCGTCGCGCCGAGGTCCAGCCGTACTCCGGCCGGCATCGTCAGCGTGCGGGTCGCCAGGTCCAGGTCGATCGACTGCCAGCCGGGGATGATCACGTTCCGCAGCCGCACGGCGGGCCCGGTGCCGGGGACCTCGCCGAAGTCCCGGTCATAGCCCAGCGCCGCCAGCACCGCGCCAACGGTCGGGTCCACGTCCCCGTCGGTCAAGATGGCGGCCCGCAGCGCCACCGCCAGGGCCTCGGCCAGCACCGGGCTGACCGTCAGCTCCACCAGGCCGTCGGGGCCGCCCGGGAGCCGGGCGGCCCGCGCCACCTCGGAGTCGGGACGGAACCGGCTGCAGGCCAGGTCCAGCTCCGCCAGCTCGCCCGACAGCAGGCGGCGGGCCTCCCGCAGCGCTTCCGGTTCCGTGACGACAAGCTGGACAAGCATGCCAAGTGCCTGCCAGGAGGTGAAGGCCGTCTGCCCGGATTCCGTGATTGGTACCGCCTGGAGTGCCGACTGATGTGTTGTGTCCATTTTCCCATAGGCAGGCAAGGGCTGGGTGCAGGCAGTTCCAGCCCCGGCGGCCGGTCTGCCATGATGGCGGGCATGACCACTGCCGCGCACGCCGCGTTCCGCGCGGCCCGGGACGTCCTGCTCGCCCACCGCACCGACTACGACACGGCCAGGCGCCTGTTCGCCTGGCCGAAGCTGGGCGAGTTCAACTGGGCGCTGGACTGGTTCGACGTCATCGCCGCGGAGCACCCGGAGCGGGCGGCGCTGCGGGTCTCGTGGGACGACGGCCGCGACGAGCAGGTGTCCTACGGGGCCATGGCCGCCCGCTCGGGCCAGGTCGCGAACTGGCTGCGCGGCCTCGGGGTCAACCGCGGGGACCATGTCCTGCTGATGCTCGGCAACGTGGTGCCGCTGTGGGAGGTCATGCTCGCGGCGATCAAGCTCGGCGCGGTCATCATCCCCGCGTCCACCTTGCTGGGCGCCGAGGACCTGGCCGACCGGGTCGAGCGGGGCGCGGTCCGGCACGTGATCACCGAGCCCGCCCACGCGCCGAAGTTCGACCAGGTGCCCGGATCGTGGACACCGGTCGTGACCGGGCGGGCGGACGGCTGGCTCCCCTACGCCGACTCGCTGGACGCGCCGGAGGGCTTCCGGCCCGAGGGCTTCACCCGCGCGAGCGACCCGCTGCTGCTCTACTTCACCTCCGGCACCACCTCCCAGCCCAAGCTGGTCGAGCACACCCACGCGAGCTACCCGGCCGGGCACCTGTCCACGATGTACTGGATCGGCATCCAGCCCGGGGACGCGCACCTGAACATCTCCTCCCCCGGCTGGGCCAAGCACGCCTGGAGCAACTTCTTCGCCCCCTGGAACGCCCAGGCGACCATCGTCATCGTGAACCAGTCCCGGTTCAGCGCCGACGGCCTGCTCGCCGCGATCGGCAACCTGGGCGTCACCACGTTCTGCGCGCCGCCGACGGTCTGGCGGATGCTCATCCAGGCCGACCTGAGCAAGGCCGGCGTCTCGTGGCTGCGCGAGGCGGTCGCGGCCGGGGAGCCGCTCAACCCCGAGGTCATCGAGCAGGTCCAGCGGGCCTGGGGGATCACGGTCAGGGACGGCTTCGGCCAGACGGAGACCACCGCGCAGGCCGGCAACACCCCCGGCCAGCCGCTGAAGCCCGGGTCGATGGGCCGCCCGCTGCCGGGCTGCCCGGTCGTGCTGGTCGACCCGGCCAGCGGGCAGCCGGCCGCGCCGGGCGACGGCGGCGCGGGCGGCCCAGGGGGCGAGATCTGCCTGGACCTGTCCCAGCGGCCGCTCGCGCTCATGACCGGCTACCGCGGCGATCCCGAGCGGAACGCCGAGGCCATGCGGGACGGGTACTACCACACCGGCGACGTGGCCACCCAGGACCGCGAGGGGTACATCACCTACGTCGGGCGGACGGACGACGTGTTCAAGGCGTCGGACTACCGCATCTCCCCCTTCGAGCTGGAAAGCGTCCTCATCGAGCACGCGGCCGTGGCCGAGGCGGCGGTCGTGCCGTCGCCGGACCCGCTGCG
>DATBEM010000058.1:0-51437 GCA_036276115.1 Trebonia sp. | reverse complement strand
CACTGCGACCGAAGGCACTGCGACCGAAGGCACTGCGACCGAAGGCACTGCGACCGAAGGCACTGCGACCGAAGGCACTGCGACCGAAGGCACTGCGACCGAAGGCACTGCGACCGAAGGCACTGCGACCGAAGGCACTGGGACCCAAGGCACTGGGACCCAAGGCACTGCAGGGGGGCGTGCTGCCGCCGAGGGCAGCGTGGTCGAAGTGAATGAGGTCGGGGACAGCGTGGTCCCGGGCAGGGCGGTCGGCGGCCCGGGGGCCGGGCGGGCCGCTGGCCGGGGGCCGGGGGCTGACAGCATGATGAACAGCGCCGGGTCGATAGAGGTGTGGCCCAGGATTGCCTGGGTGATGCTACTCGCGATGCGGTGTTTCGCCTGGGCTAGGCCGCTGGCGTGACCGGTCATGGTCACGCAGGCCGCTGCCAGTATGGGCAGGATGCACCAGGCGAGCACCATGCACGCGGACCTTGTCCACTTGCGCACGGTGGTCTTGCTTTCCTTCCTGAGGATCAGCGCCGGAACGGGTTCGGCACTGAGGACACGAACCTGGCTGGGAAGGAAAGCGAGTTACGCCGGCGGGACTTCCGGCAGGGCAGAGCGCCAGACTGGCCGGGCAGCCGCGAGACGCAGCGCCCGGAGCATGAGGAGTACGACCAGCGCCGCCGCGCAGGCGCAGGCACTGGCGACGATGCCGCCACCGGTTCCGGTGCCGCTCCCGCCGAGGCCGCCGGAGCCAGGGCCACCGGCCCCGCCGCCACCGGAACCACCCGCGCCGCCAGGGCCGCTCGGGCCACCAGGGCCAGCCGGTGCGACCGGGCTAGCAGGCGTCGCATGGTGGGCCGGGCTGGCCGGGGCGGGGGAACCGTGCGGCAGGCTGGCCGCGCGCTCGTAGCTCGCCGCCGCCAGCGAGGCTGGGTGCCCCCCGGTGGTAACCGGCCCCGTGATGCTGGAGGTCGAGATGACCCGGGGCGGTGCCGGGTGGCCCTTGCCGGCCCCCGTCCTGCCCCCCGAGCCGCTGCCACCCGAGCCGCCCGCCGGGCCAGAGCCAGTACCCGAGCCCGAGGTGCCGGTGCCCGAAGTCCCGGTGCCGGTCGTCGGGCTCCCCGGACCAGTGCCCTGCGGCCCGGTCGGCTGAGTCGATCCCGAGCCGGGCGCACCGCCTGAGCCAGTCCCGCCTGAGCCAGTCCCGCCTGAGCCGGTACCACCCGAGCCGCCCGGCAGTGACGTGACCGGCGAGGTAACCGGCGACACGATCGGCGTCACCGTCGAGGTGACCGGAGAGATTACCGAGGTGACCGGGTCAACGACCGGGGAGATGACTGACGTTACCGGGGCGATAACCGGGCTGACGACCGAGGTCACCGGGGCGATGACCTGAGTGACCGTCGTGACCACGGGCGAGATGGCAGTGGTGACGGGCGCGACGACCGGCGTGATCGCCGTCGTGACCGGCGCCACGACCTGGGTGACGGTCACGACGACCGGCGCAAGCGGGGTGGTAATCCCGGAGACAAGCGGCCCGACCGCCGTGGTCACCGGCGCGACCGCCTGGCTGACCGTCGTGACGATCGGCGTGATCGCCGTGGTGACCGGCGCAACGACCTGGCTGACGGTGGTGACGACCGGGGCAACTGCCGTGGTGACTGGCGCAACGGCCTGGCTGACCGTGGTGATGACTGGCGTGATCGCCTTGCTGACCAGGGCGACCGCCGGCGCGGCGATAGCTACGACCGGACTGGCGGCCGGGGCAGCCGTGGAAGCACCGGGTGTGCCGGCCGCGCCGGCTGGCTCGGCGATGGAGACGACCGGAGCGATGCTGCCAGTGACCGGGACGGCTATCTGCCCCACCGGGGAGAGCAGTGCGGCTACTGAGCTTGCCGTCGAGGTAGTGACCTGCCTGACGCTCGTGGCCACGGAGGTGGCTGGCCCCAGCGCCTGGGGGGCAGGCGGCGTCGCGGCCGTGCCCGTCGCCAAGCCGCTTGTCGTGCTGGCGGCCGGATTGGTTGCGGTGAGAGTGGCCCGGGGCGCAACCGTGGAGGCTGCGGCGGCCGGGGCCGCTGTGGAAACTGGGACCGTCGCCGTCGCCGTCGCCGACGAGGCCGTTGGGGCCGAGTTTGCCGTTGAGGCCGGTGCCGCTGTTGAGGCCGGGCCTGCTGCCGGGGCCACGCTTGCCGTTGTGGCTGAATCTGTTGCTGTGGCTGAATCTGTTGCTGTGGCCGAGTCTGTTGCTGTGGCCGAGGCTGCTGGCGAGGCCTGGCTTGCTGGTGGAGTCTGGCTTGCTGGCGGGGCTGAATTCGCCGTTGTGGCCGGGTCTGCTGCCGGGGCCGTGGTGGCCTGCGCGGTCGGAGCCGTGACCTGGGGGGGCAGCGCGGAGCTGACCAGGGGTCCGGTGGCCGACGCGCCGACGCTGGCTGTGCTAGCAGAAGTACCCGTGCTGGCAAAAGTACCCGTGCTATCAGGATTGCCCGTGCTGGCAGAAGTACCCGTGCTATCAGGATTGCCCGTGCTGGCAGAAGTACCCGTGCTATCAGGATTGCCCGTGCTGGCGGAACTGGCTGGTAGAGCAGGACTGGCTGGTGATGCGGGGCTAGCTGGCGCGGCCGGACTGGCCGGTATGGCCAGACTGTCCGTGCTGCCAGTACTGACTGTGCTGCCAGTACTGACTGTGCTGGCGACCGAGCTTAGGACGCGCGCGAGGGCGGCTGACGAGGGCGCTTGGGACACGGTTGACGTTGCCGCCGTGGTGGCGGACGCCAGGGCCGGGACGAGCGGGTCGTCGGCCGGAGCCGCGCTAGCCTGCTTGGCCGAGACGAGGAGCACGAAGAAGATTCCGCCGGCGGCTACGCCAAATGGCGCCGCCCACTTGGCGGCGCGGCGCGTACCTTGCCGCGGCATCAGTCTCTCCTCATCGCAGCGACTTGGTTGTCCAGAGCTGAACGCGCTGTCTGGTCATCACCGTACAGCTCCGGCGGCTGCCCCGGCAAGGAAACCCGAGGTCAACACGCATGTTGATGCTGAGAATAAGGACTTCCCCCGGAACCGGAAATGATTCGCCTCAATGTCAGGGAACCTAGGCCGAATAAGCGGACAATTGACTGCATGAACCTCAGTGATGCCACGCTGGTGTTTGTGGCCGAGTCGGCCGGGCACCCGTCGGTGGCGCGGATCGCGCAGTCTGCTTATGACCGGCTGGTCTCCGACGGGGAGGTCGACTACCGGATCCTGGACGAGCTGCTGGGCGAAGCCAGCGGCAAGGGCATCCTGCGGGCGCTGCACTCCAAGTACCACCCGGTCGCCTACGAGGCGATCCTCGCCCCGATCATGGCGGAGATCGGCCGCTCCAAGCCGATCCGCACTAGCCGCCCCGAATGGCACCCCACGCCCGGGGCTGACCCGCTCGCGTGAGGAAGAGCAGGCCCAGCTAGCTCAGGGCCGCGCGGATGGCCCGAGCGACGTGCCAGGCCAGGACGGGCGGGACCGCGTTGCCGACCTGGCGGAACCGGGCGGTCGGGGGACCGCGCCAGTGCATGTCAGCCGGGAACGTCTGGATGGCGGCCGCCTCCTCGACGGTGAGGCGGCGCAGCCGGGCCTCGCGCGGCAGCTGCGCCAGCGGCGGCTCGTGGCCCATGACCAGGCGGCGGTGGTAGCCGACGACCCACGGGACGGCGCCGTGCTCCAGCTGGTCGAGGTCGATGATCGGGGTCCGGTTCCCGCCCATGCTGGCAGGCAGGGTAGGGGCCGGCCGGTTCAGGTCGACCGGGCGCCCCTGCCCGTTGAACAGCATGCCCGCGAACGGCGAGAGGCGCAGCACCGGCGCCCGTGCCATCGTGATGCGGGCGGTGCACAAGGAGGCGTTGCCGGGCGTGCCCACTTTCGGCAGCGGGCGCAGGACCGACCCGACGCTGGGCGGGCAGGCGGCCGTCGGCGGGGCCGGCAGCGCGAGCTCGCCCGCTCCCCGCGGCAGGCCGACCAGGAACATCCGCTCCCGGGCTTGCGGCACGCCCCAGTGCGAGGCGTTGAGGACCACCAGCCGGATGTCGTAGTCACGGGCGGCGGTCGCGGCGAGCCGGGCGATCACGTCGGCCCAGCGCTGATTGCGCGCGAGCGCGGCCACGTTCTCCATGCAGAACGCCGTGGGGCGCAGGCGGCCGACCACGTCAAGGAAGCTGAACACGTGCCGGGACCGGGGATCGGCCGGGTCCATCCGCCCGGCGACCGAGAAACCCTGGCACGGCGGCCCGCCGATCACCAGGTCGGCCATGCCCGGAGCCAGGCCGCCGCCCGCCAGGCGGACATCCCCGGCGATGGCGCTGTGCCCCTCGAACAACTCGGCCGCCGCCCGCCAGGGCGGGTCGGTGATCTTGGCGATCTGGTTGTAGGTCTCCACGGCCCAGTCGGCGGCGTCGTTGGCCCACACCGGTCGCATGCCCGCCCGGGCGAAGCCGAGGTCAAGGCCGCCGCACCCGGAGTAGAGCGACACGAAGGTGAGATCCGCCATCGACGCATCTTCTCACGCGGCCTTAGCCCCCATCCTCCAGGCAGAATTCGTTTCCCGCTGGATCCGCTAAGGTCACCCGCCCTGCGCCGGCCGGCTGACCGCCGACGTCCCCGGCCCCTCCTCGTGCTGGCCACCGGGGTCGGCCTGACCCGCCGACCCCCAACTACTCGCGATAACAGCAAGAGATAGCCCGGCCAGCCATCGGATTGCCGTTGATTAGCTTCACATGTGCGTCTAATCGACGGCACTTCGGGATTGCAATCTGATAACAGCAAGATATGTCGCTCGGGTGCCGCTACGGCGGGCGCTGGCTCGACGGCTTGCGGCCGGCCGGGCCAGTCGCGCCCCGGCGGCGGCACCCGCAAGAGCTTGCGATAACAGCAAGAAGAGTTCCGGCCGGGCCGCGGGCGCGTGGCGGGTGCAGCCGGGATTGCCGTTGATTAGCTTCACATGTGCGTCTAATCGACGGCATTCTGAGTCTGAGAACTGATAACAGCAAGAGAGTGGCTGTAGCGGGGCTGGCCAGGGGACGGGCCTTCCCGCGCTCCGCTTTCCGTGCCTGCCCGGCCGGGGAGATTAGCGCAGCTCGGCCCGCAGCAGGGCGGCCGCGTCGGCCATGGCCCGCATCTTGCCGTTGGCGGTGGCGCGGGGGATGTACTTCATGCCGCAGTCGGGCGCGAGCACGAGGCGGTCGGCCGGGACGTGGGGCAGCGCCCGCCGGACCCGGGCCGCGACGGTGTCAGCCGTCTCGACCGCCGGGTCGCTCAGGTCGATCACGCCGAGGATGACGGTCTTGCCCGCCAGGCTGGCCAGCACCGACGTGTCCAGCCCGGCCTGCGCGGTCTCGACCGACACCTGGCTGACGTCGCAGGCGGCGAGCTCGGGCAGGAAGGAATAGCCCTCCGGCCGCTCGTGGATGATCGCCGCGTAGCCGAAGCAGATGTGCAGCGCCGTGGTCCCGGTGATGCCCTCCAGCGCGCGGTTGATGACCTTGACGCCATACTGCTTAGCCTCGCCCGCCCGGGCCTGCAGGTACGGCTCGTCCAGCTGGACGACGTCGGCCCCGGCCGCGAACAGGTCGCGGATCTCCTCGTTGACCGCCTCGGCGTACCCGAACGCGAGCGCCTCGCGGCTGCCGTAGTGATCGTCCTGGGCTTGCTGGGACATCGTGAACGGGCCGGGAACGGTGATCTTGATCGACCGGTGGGTGCGGGCGCGCAGGAACCTGACGTCGTCGGCCTCAACCGGGTGCCGCCGCCGGATGGGGCCGACCACGCGGGGCACCGGGTTGGGGTGGCCGCTCCGGTCAAGGGCCGTTCCCGGGTTGTCGATGTCCACCCCGTCCAGCGCGGTCGCGAAGCGGTTGGAGTAGCTCTCGCGGCGGATCTCACCGTCGGTGATGATGTCCAGCCCGGCATCCTCTTGCGCCCGGATCGCCAGCAGGGTGGCATCGTCTTGCGCCTCGCCCAGGAAGTCCGGTGCCACCCGCCACAGCTCGCGGGCGCGCACCCGGGGCGGGAACCGGCCGGCCAGCTTCGCGCGGTCGATCAGCCAGTCCGGCTGCGGGTAACTTCCGACAAGTGACGTAGGCAGGAGCATGCCTGCACGTTACGCCCGCCCGGCAGGCGCGTGTATCGCCTGTCGCCTATCCCGCTGGCCGTCGGCGATCGGGAGCTCAAGCTCCGTGACCTCCCAGGGCTTTGCCCCGGAAGCTAGCGGTGCCCCGGAGGCTAGCGGTGGCCCGGAGGCTAGTGCGGGATGCCGGAGATGCGGTCCCCGATGCCGCCCAGGAGCCGGGCGGCGGTGGCGCGGGCAGCCGAGCGGGGGTTGCCCTCCAGCCGGTCGGCCGCGCGGTAGAGGGCGTACAAGCCGTGGACCCCGGTCCACCGGGCGGGCTCCGGCTCCCAGGCGCGGCTGCGGTGGCCGACCCACGGCAGGCTCGTCAGGGCCGACTTCTCGCCGGCCACGAGGTCGGCTAGCGTCCGCCCGGCCAGGTTGGCGGCGAGGACGCCGTGACCGGAGTAGCCGCCGGCCCAGCCGAGGCCGGCCGCCCGGTTGTAGTTGACGGCGGCGCACCAGTCGCGCGGCACGCCGAGGACTCCCGACCAGGCATGGTCGAGCGGGGCGGACGCGGCGGCCGGGAACAGCCGCCCGATGACCGCGCGGAGCGCCTCCACCGTGGCCGGGGAGGTCTCGCCACGGTCGTCCACCGCCGAGCCGTACCGGTAGGGGACGCCGCGGCCACCGATCGCGATCCGGCCATCGGCGGTCCGCTGGGCGTAGATGTAGGCGTGCGCCTCGTCGGCCAGCGTCTCCATCCCGTCCCAGCCGATCGCCTGCCAGGCATCGTCGCCGAGCGGCTCGGTCACCACCATGGAGCTGTTCATGGGCAGGAGCACGCGGTGCGCGCCCGGCAGCCGGGCGGTGAAGCCCTCGGTGCAACGCAGGACCGCCCGCGCCCGTACGTCCCCGAAGACCGTCCGGGCCACGGCGCTCCCGCCCCGGTCGCCGGCGGTATCGCCCGCTGGGCGGGCCGGGAGGATCTCGGTGACCGGGGTGGCCTCGTAGATGACGACCCCGCGCCGCTCGGCCGCCGCGGCCAGCCCGGTGACGAGGGCGGCGGGCTGGATCCGGGCGGAGTGCGGCCAGAACAGGGCGCCCAGCGCCCCGGCGACGCGGACGCGCCCGGCCAGCTCCGGCCCAGGCAGGAAGGACACTACGTCCGCCCCGTCGCCCCAGGCGCGGGCGTCCTCCAGCCCGGCCCGCAGCCGGGCGAGCTGAGCCGGGGTCGTCGCGACCGACAGCCGCCCGCCGGCCGCGAAGTCGCAGCCGATCGACTCGGCCGCGCACACCTGGCCGATCTCGGGGACGGTCTCGCGCAGGGCCGCCTCCAGCGCGCGGGCGCCGGCCGGCCCGGACGGGCCGCGCGCGTACAGGTCCCGGGAGCCGACGCTCTCGGCGGTCACCCAGCCGCCGTTGCGGCCGGAGGCCCCGAAGCCGGCGAACGCCGCCTCGAGCACTACCACCCGCAGGTCCGGGCGCACGCCAGCCAGGTAGTAGGCCGTCCACAGCCCGGTGTAGCCGGCCCCGACGATGCAGACGTCGGCTTCCTGCGGGCCCGGGAGCGATGGCCGCCGGGCCGGGTAGCCGCCGAGCGCCCGCCACCACCAGGAAACATCGCCATTACGGGGGGCGTGAGGTGCCTGCATGCGACGACCGTAGCGCAGCTGGCTGCCCGCCAGCCAGCGCGGCGCGGCCGCCTGTCCCCGGTCTGACCTGGGGCTAGTCCGGAACCTGGCCTGGTCCGGCCGTGGCCTGGCGCCCTGGCAGCGGAGGGGCGGGGCGCCCTCGGCCGGGTGCTTAAGCCCAGCTCACGGCCATGCCGGTCGCGGGGGAACGGTAGCGTTTTGACCATGAGGCTTGGGGTGCTTGACGTCGGCTCGAACACGATCCACCTGCTGGTGGTTGACGCCCACCCTGGAGCCCCCCCGCTGCCCGCCTTCTCGCACAAGGTCGAGCTGCGGCTCGCGTCGCTGCTGGAGCAGGACGACACGCTGTCGGCGGTCGGTGAGGAGCGGCTGACCGAGGTCACGATCGAGGCCATGCGGATGGCGGAGGACAAGGGCGTCGAGGAGTTCCTCGCGTTCGCCACGTCGGCCGTGCGCGAGGCCGGCAACGGCGACGGCGTGCTGGCCCGGGTCCGGGAGCGCACGGGGGCGGAGATCAAGGTGCTGTCGGGCGAGAACGAGGCCCGGCTGACCTTCCTGGCGGCCCGCCGGTGGTTCGGCTGGTCGGCCGGGCGGCTGCTCGTCTTCGACATCGGCGGCGGATCGCTGGAGGTCGCGGCCGGGCTGGACGAGGAGCCGGAGGCGGTCATGTCGCTGCCCCTCGGCGCCGGCCGGCTTACCCGCGACTGGCTCGCCGCCGACCCGCCGACGGCGGGCGAGGTCCGGGCGCTGCGCAAGCACGTGCGGGCCGAGATCGCCCGGCACGCGGGGGAATTCCTGCGCCGGGGAACCGCCGACCAGGCGGTCGGCACGTCGAAGACCTTCCGCCAGCTCGCCCGCATCACCGGGGCCGCGCCGTCGAATGAGGGCTTCTACGTCAAGCGGTTCCTGCGGCACGCCGACGTGGTCGTGTGGGCCGAACGGCTCGCCGCGATGGACAAGGCCGAGCGGGCGCGGCTGCCCGGTGTCTCCGAGGGCCGCGCGCCGCAGCTCATCGCGGGCGCCATCGTAGCGGACGCGGTGATGGACCTCATGGAGGTCGCGCAGATCGAGATCTGCCCGTGGGCGCTGCGCGAGGGAGTCATCCTCCAGCGGCTGGACATGCTGCGGGACACCCCCTAAGGAGTGCCCCGCTCCGTTCCCGCTGGCCGTCTCGGGCGGCCCCCGGCGACATGGCCACGGCCGCCCGTGGCCATGCGCTACGGCATCAGCCGGATGCCCTCGGTCGGCTCGTCCGGGTCGATGGTCCCGGTCGACCTGATCCCGTCCCGGATCGGGTCCCGCAACGGGTCGAAGTCCCGGTCGCGGTCCCGGTCGAAGTCGCGCTCCTGGTCGCGGTCCGCCGGCGACGCGGGCGACGTCGGCGGCATCGCCGGGCCGTCCGGCGCGGGGATGCCGTGGCGCGCGGGCACCCCGGGCGGGGGGAACCCGGCCATGGACGGGGAAGGCGCGGGCGGCGGCGGCGGAAGCGACGGGCCGCCAAGCCGAGGCGGGGCCTGCACCAGCCCGCCGAGCGGCGTCGCGCCGTGGACCTGGCCGCCATTCGCGCCCTCGCGATGCCGCGCCAGCGGCGGCGGGCCGCCTGCGGCGGTCTCCGGGGCGGGCGGCGCGAGCAGGGCCAGGTCGGCCGGGGAGAACTCGTCCTCGTGCGGCTCGGCCGGCTGCGCCGCCTGCTGCGCGCCCTCGGCCGCCTCGGCCATCGCGATCGCCTTGGTCGTCTGCGCGTTGACCTCTTCCTCAAGGGTCATCCGGGCGTTCTCCGCCGCGACCAGGCCCTGGACCCCGTCGAGGATGTCGGCGAGCCGCCGGACCGTCTCGGTGTGCCGGGCGCTCAGCAGGTTCAGGCGTCGCTCGGCGCCGTCGTGGATCGCCGCGGCCCGGGCGGTCGCCTCGTCCAGCACCTTCTTCGCCTGCGCCTTGGCGTTGGCGAGGGCGGTGTCGGACTTCTTGCGGGTCTCGCTCGTCAGCCGCTCGGCCTCGTCCCGGGCGGAGGTGCGGGTCTTGTCGGCCTCGTTGCGCGCGGCCGAGATGGTCCGCTCGGCCTGCTCCTGGGCCGCCGTCAGCATCCGCTCGGCCTGCTCGCGGGCGTCGGCCCGCACGCGCTCGGAGTCCTGCTGGGCCTCGCCGCGTAGCTGGGCGATGTCGTCGTCGGCCTTGCCCTTCTGGGCCTTGGCCTCGTCATCGGCCAGCTTGAGGATCTGCGCGATGCGCTCGCTGACCTCCTCGTGCGCAGGACGGCCGGCCAGCGCCTGCTGGCGGGCGGTCGTGACTTCCCGGCGCAGGTGCTCGGTCTCGTCCAGGCTGCGGGCGAGGCGCTGCTCCAGCTCGCGGATCTCGGAGTTGCGGCGTGCTACGAAGTCGTCAACCTGCCGGCGGCTGTAGCCGCGCATCTGCATCTCGAATTCTTCGTGCAGGAGATTCGGCAGAAGGTCACTATTTTCATTCATGGCATCACGAGAATCTTTGGTTCCAAGGTCGGCGGGAACGATGTCCTGGTCAGGGTCGGCCTAGCTGCGAGGCGGCCGGCGGCTTCCTGTGGCCACTCGAGGGTGTCTGGTGCAGGTACCCCCCTGAACTCTTCTCCCGAAGCGGCGCTCCCCGCAACCGAAACGGCTGAGTGTCCCGTTATATCCCAACTTGACTGACGCCGCAGCCTGCTTCCCGGGATCTTCAGTGACCATGTGCCATAGTGATAGCTACTGAGAGTAGTTTTTCGTGAGGGGCATGTGAGGTCGGATGGTTGCCAATCGGGCATGGCGCGTGCGCGTTCCGTGACATACTCTGGGAGGAGTGGTGGCCGCGAGTGGCATCCAGACGGGCGGGTAAAACCGTACCAATGGGTGGTTAGCGAATGACCCCGATGGGTCATGCGGAGGAAAGGTGTCCCAACGTAACCTGGAGGGCGGTCGAGGGCGGGCCGCGACGACGGAGGTGAGCGAGATTCCCAGGCAGCTGGATCTACGCCTGCACGACCGCGTCGCCCTGGACGAGATCGAACTCTACGCAGAGGTACTAACCGCCGTGGCGGCCAGCGACCGGCCGCTCACCAGCACCGAGCTCGACGCCGTCTTGGGAGTAAGCGAGCCCCAGAAGGCCTAGGCTCGCTGATACATGACGTCCGTGGTGGCGCGGGTGAAGCCCAGGGACGTGTACGTGCGAGTAGCGGCCGCGTTGTCCTCGTCCACGTAGAGCATCACGTGGGCGAGGCCGCGGTCGCGCAGGTAGCGCAGCCCCGCGAGGGTCAGGGCGCGGCCAAGGCCACCGCCCTGCTGGCCAGGGTCGATTCCCACGACGTAGACCTCGCCCTCGGGAGCGCCGTCGGGGCCGTCGGGGTGGACCTTGGTCCAGTGGAAGCCGGCCAGGTGCCCGTCGCGCTCGGCGAGGAAGAAGCCCGCCGGGTCGAACCACGGCTCGGCCTCCCTGAGCGCCACGTCCGCCCGGGTCCACGCGCCCTGCTCGGGGTGATGGGCGAAGGCGCGGGCATTGACCGCGAGCCAGGCGTCCTCATCCTGGCCGGGCACGAACGTCCGCAGCGTGACCCCGGGCGGGAACGCCGGCCGGGGGAGCTCCGCCGTGAGCGGCCGGCGCATCTGCCACAGGGCCCGGGCACGGGTGAACCCGCGCGCCCGCGCCAGCCCGGCCGCGGCCGGGAGGTCGCCATGGGCCCAGATCCTGGTTTCCCCGCTGCCGGCGAGGGCGCCCAGCAGCGCGCTGGCGTGCCCCTGGCGGCGATGGCCAGGATGAACCACCAGCTCGCCGTCGCCCGAGTCGTCGAGGTGGGCGTAGGCGACCGCCTGCCCGCCCACAATCATGAGCAGGTCGCGGGCCGGGGCTTCCTGGGCATCGGGGTGCGCGGCGTGCAGCAGCGCGTGCTCAGACAGCGGCATGACGCCGTCCGCCGCCCGGGCGGCCGCCGCCAGGCCGGCCACCAGCTCCGCTTGCGCGGCGGACAGGGGGGCGCCGCGCACTGTCAGGCCGGGCCGGGGGGCCGGCCCCGTCACCGGTCCGCCGCTACCGGCGGGGAGTCGGCCTCGGCGGCGAGCATCCCGCGCTCCTCGGGAATGCCCTTGACCGGCACGAACCGGTACCCGACGTTGCGAACGGTGCCGATGAGGGCCTCGTGCTCGGGACCGAGCTTGGCCCGCAGCCGCCGGACGTGCACGTCCACCGTCCGGGTGCCGCCGAAGTAGTCATAGCCCCACACCTCTTGCAGCAGGTGCGCCCGGGTGAAGACGCGCCCCGGGTGCTGGGCGAGGAACTTGAGGAGCTCGAACTCCTTGAAGGTCAGGTCGAGCACCCGGCCGCGCAGCCGCGCGGAGTAGGTCGCCTCGTCAATGGCGAGGTCGCCGGAGCGGATCTCGTCGGGGGCGTCGGCGGCGGCCTGCAGGGCGCGCCGGCCGATCGCCAGCCGCAGCCGGGCCTCCACCTCAGCCGGCCCGGCGGAGGCGAGGATCACGTCGTCGGCGTTCCAGTCGGCGCTCACCGCCGCGAGCCCGCCCTCGGTGACGATGGCCAGCATGGGGCAGTCGAGCCCGGTCGTGTGGAGCAGCCGGCAGATACCCTTGGCGTGGGCCAGGTCGCGGCGCGCGTCAACGAGGACCACGTCGGCCGGCGGGGCCTCCACGAGCGCGGAGGCATCGGCGGGCAGCACCCGCACGGAGTGCAGCAGCAGGGCGAGTGCGGGCAGCACTTCCGAGGAGGGCTCTAGCACTCCTGTCACCAGCAGCAGTTCGCTCACCTGATGCTCACCTCCAGACCGCGACGCCATCGGCGCCTTCCTTACCTGTATAAACACAACGGGACCCGGGGGCAACAGCGCCCAGGATCCCGTTGAGGTGAGGATAGCTGACGGACATGGCACAGGTCATCATCAGGTTCTGGGCGGCCGCCAAGGAGGCCGCCGGCACGGCGGAAGAGCAGGTCGACGCGGTCACCCTTGCTGGGGCGGTGGCGACCGTGCTCGACCGGAGAGCGCCGGATGACCGGTTGCGGCAGGTCATGGCGCGGTCATCCTTCCTGGTCAACGCCCTTCCGGTGCGGCGCGAGGCGCAGGCCGAGACCTTCTTGGAAGACGGCGCGACCATCGAGGTGCTCCCGCCGTTTGCGGGCGGGTAACACGCGATTCACCGGAGCGCAACGCGACGAATGTCACGGCTCGCCCGGCGCCCCGCGCACCCCACGGGCCGGGCGCCCTCCGCCCGCAAAAGTACGTATAGTTACTTAGTGTACATGCATGGTCGCTTTTGGTATGCTTCCGGTGATGAGCGGACATTCTGCGGATGAGGTGAACCGCCGGGCGGCCGGCTCCGTTCTTCCTGATGTGCCGGACGCGAGAACGGCTCCCAGGCAAGAGCGAGTGGCCGACGAGGCATTCATCCGGGCGCTGTACGCCGAGCACGGTGGCGCCCTCCTCCGGTACGCCCTGCACCTGTCTGGCGGAGACAGGCAGCGGGCGGAGGACCTCGTGCAGGAGACGATCGTGCGGGCGTGGCGGCACCCGGAGGCGCTGGCCGACCGGCAGCCGCGGCCGTGGCTGTTCGCGGTCGCCCGCAACCTCGCGGTGGACGCCTACCGGGCGCGGCAGTCGCGCCCCCCGGAAGTCGGGCAGGCGGCGCTGGAGACGCTGCCGGCCGGGGATGACGCCGACCGCACACTGGAGTCGTGGGCCATCGCCGAGGCGCTGTCGTCGCTGCGCCCGGACCACCGCAAGGTCATCGTGGAGACCTATTACCGGGGCTGCTCGGTCGCGGAGGCGGCCGCTACCCTCGGGATACCGGCCGGGACCGTCAAATCGCGGACCTACTACGCGCTGAAGGCGCTCAAGCTGGCGCTGCAGGAGCGGGGGCTCGAGCCGTGATGAGCGACGTCCGCCAGTGGGACTGCCATGAGGCCCGGGTCGCGCTCGGCGTGTACGTGCTGGGCGTCATCGACCCCGATGAGCGCGTCCTGCTGGACGCGCACCTGGCCACCTGCGACGCGTGCGCGGCCGACCTGGCCGACCTGGCCGACCTGCCCGCGCTGCTGGCGATGATCCCCGTGGACGAGGCCATCGCGCTGGCGGAGGTGCTGCCCGGGGAAGACCTGGCGGCCGAAGAGGCCCGGTACGCCGACAGCCTGCCCGCCCTCCCGCCGGTCATCACGACAGCACCGGACGGGCGGCCCGCGGGCACGGTGGCCGCGGTCCCGCTCGCGCGGGCTCATGAGCTGCGGGCCGCGCGGCGCCGGCGGCTGGCCCGGGCCGGCGCGGTGGCGGCCGCCGCGGTCGTCATCGGGGGAGCCTCCTTCGGTGGCACCAAGCTGGCGGCCAGCCCGGCGCCCGCCCCCGGGCAGGTGAGCTCGGGCGACCCGCATCCCTACGGCCAGCCCGCCGGCGCCTGGCAGACCGCCAAGGGCGGCAACGGCGCGGCCGCCGCGACCGTCGCCTACCGGTCGATGGGCTGGGGCATCGAGGTGGACGCGCAAGTTAGCGGCCTGCCGAGGAACAGCCGGTGCCAGATGTACGTGGTCGAGGCGGACGGCACCCGGGTCGCGGCCGGCGGCTGGCAGACCGACGCCGCCGAGGGGACCGTGTGGTACCCCGCGTCCGCGTCCGTGCCCCCGGCCGCGGTGAAGTCCTTCCTGATCACGGTCGCCGGCGGCCAGCCGATCACCGTTACGCCAGCGTGATCCGCTACAGCGCGTAGCGGCCTGAGCGCGAGGGCATACTCCGGGGAATACGCACGACGGACCACGCGCTGAGGGGGACGTGATGGGTGGGTTGATCGTGCTGGTGGTGGTCCTGGCGGCCGCGTCCGGCTTCGGGCTGGTCCTGCGCCGCCGGCAGGGCAAGTTCAAGGTCGCCGCGCCGGCGGTAGCGGGCGACGACGCGCGCGAGCCGCGCGGGGACATCCTGACCGCGACTGACCTCGGCGGGCCGCTCGGCGCTAGGGCGACGCTGGTGCAGTTCTCGACCGGCTTCTGCGCCAACTGCCCGCCGACCCGGCGGATGCTCGGGCAGGTGGCGGCCGAGTACCCCGGGGTGGAGCTCGTGGAAGTGGACGCCGCCGCCCGCCTCGACCTCGCCCGCCGCCTGAACGTCCTCGCCACCCCGACCGTCCTCGTGCTCGGTCCCGACGGCGCCATCGTGAGCCGGGCCAGCGGCCAGCCCCGCCGGCCCGACGTCCTGGCGGCGGTCGGCGGCGTGCTGGCCGGGAGCATGGCGGGTAGTGACCCAGCCGATAGTGACATCCGGGCCAATGGCTAATACCATCGGATTTGTGCAGTCCCCAGCAGCGCAGATGCTCACCAAGCGGCGCGCTGTTGACTTTTGCCGGGTGACGACCGCGATCTGTATGCGGCCGGCCCTGCCCCTTCGCTGAGGAGAAACAGCCTTCGCGTTCTCCCCCGGGCAGGCCGAGTTCAAGATTCACCGCACCTGCAGCAGGGAGCACCACCGCCATGCAGATCGATCCGCGCGGGCCGCGTTTCGGCGCAGCCATCACGACCGTTGTCCTCGCGATCGTTCTCGTCACCGGGAGCGGCTGGCTACTGCTGGCCCAGACGGTGGTGTTCGCCCTCGGGGCGCTCGGCGGACTGCGCCTCGCGCCCTACGGGATCATCTACAAGGTCCTGGTACGACCGCGACTCGGCCCGCCGGCCGAGCTCGAGGACGAGGCCCCGCCGAGGTTCGCGCAGGCCGTCGGCCTGGCGTTCGCGGCCCTGGGAACGATCGGCTACCTGGCCGGGTCGCCCGTGGCCGGGATCGTCTTCGCGGCGCTCGCGCTCGCGGCGGCGTTCCTCAACGCGGCGTTCGACTACTGCCTGGGCTGCCAGATGTACCTCTTCATTCAACGATTCCGGCCGGCCGCCTGAGGCCGGTCACCCCAAGGAGGGTTTCTCAACCATGAGCCGCTCAGACGTCCTGGTCGGCGCTGACTGGGTCGAGTCCAAGGTCGGTGAGCCGGGCGTGGTCATCGTCGAGGTGGACGAAGACACCAGCGCTTACGACAAGGGCCACATCCCGTCAGCGATCAAGATCGACTGGAAGCAGGACCTGCAGGACCCCGTCCGCCGCGACTTCGTGGACAAGGCCGGCTTCGAGGCGCTGCTGTCGGCGCGCGGAATCGCCAACGACGACACCGTGGTGCTGTACGGCGGGAACAACAACTGGTTCGCCTCCTACGCCTACTGGTACTTCAAGCTGTACGGGCACGACAAGGTCGTGCTGCTCGACGGGGGCCGCAAGAAGTGGGAGCTGGATTCCCGCGAGCTGACCCGTGACGTGCCGTCCCGGGCGGCGACGACCTACACCGCGACCGAGCAGGACGCGGCGATCCGCGCCCTGCGCGATGAGGTCGTCTCCTCGATCGGCAAGCAGAACCTGGTCGACGTCCGCTCGCCCGACGAGTTCACCGGGCGGCTGCTCGCCCCGGCCCACCTTCCGCAGGAGCAGGCGCAGCGCGCCGGGCACATCCCCACCGCGCGCAACATCCCGTGGTCGAAGGCCGCGAACGAGGACGGCACCTTCAAGTCCGATGACGAGCTCAGGGAGCTGTACGGCGACGCGGGGGTGGACTTCGGCAAGGACATCATCGCCTACTGCCGCATCGGCGAGCGCTCGGCGCACACGTGGTTCGCCCTGCACGAGATCCTCGGGCAGGCAAACGTCAAGAACTACGACGGTTCTTGGACCGAGTACGGCTCGCTCGTGGGCGTGCCGATCGAGTTGGGAGAGGCACGTTGAGCAACGACCTGAGCGGCTGCGGGGCCCCGGCCGGCGGAGTCACCGTGACCGCCGACGCGGCGGGCAAGGAGGCCATCGTCGAGGGCCGCGTCACCGTCGGCGGGGTGCCCGCGAGCAAGGGCTACGCCCGGCTGCGCGGCTCCGACGACGAGTTCGTGGCCGAGGTGCCGCTGGGCGAGGACGGCGGCTTCCGGTTCTTCGCCGCGCCCGGCGACTGGACCCTGGTCGTCCTCGCCCCGGGCGGCGTCCGCGATGAGCGGGTCGTCCCGGCCGCGATCGGCTCGGTGACCAAGGTCGAGGTCGCCGTCTAGGCACCGCGGGTACGGCGGGCGCTGGCGGCTGACGCCGGCGCCCGCCGTACTCTTTCCTTGTGAGCGAGCCCAGGAAAGAGTTCGAGCAGGAGCTGGAGGCCATCGAGGCCAACGTGATCCAGCTGTTCGCGATGGTCGAGCAAGACCTCGGCGAGGCGACGCAGGCCCTGCTCACCAGCAACAGCGACATCCGCGCGGTGCTGATCGAGCGGGACCGGGAGATCGACCGGCTCTACCGGCAGGTCGAGGAGCTGGTGCAGCGGGAGATCCTGCTCCAGGCCCCGGTGGCGTCTGACCTCCGCTTCCTGCTGTCGGTGCTGCGGATCACCCCCGAGCTTGAGCGCTCGCACGACCTCATCGTCCAGGTCGCGGCCGACGCCGGCTTCGCCTCGGCCGACGAGCTGTCGCCGGTCGGGCGGAACACCATCGTCGCGATGGGGGCGCTGGCCGCCGACATGTGGAGCAAGGCGGCGGACTGCTGGTACCAGCGCGACGGCGCGGTCGCGGCGGCGCTGGGCGAGCAGGACCGGGCGATGGACGACCTGCACGCCACCCTCTACGGGGAACTGGCGGCCGGGGCCATGACCGCCCGCGCGACGATGGAGCTGACGCTGGTGGCCCGCTGCTACGAGCGGCTGGCCGCGCACGCGGTCAACATCGCCCGCCGGGTCGTCTACCTGGCCGGCCCCCCGCGCGCTTAGCCTGGTGCCGCCCGGCCGCCTCGTCCCGCCTTTCCCTTCACGGGCCCGCGCCCGGCCGCCACGCCGGCCCGCGGCCCGGCCGCCGCAGAACGCGCCAAGGGCCGGCCCTCTAGCGAGGGGCCGGCCCTTGGCGTCGCGCGCAATCCGCTGGCGGGCTAGCCGATCCGGCCGGTGACGTAGGCCTGGGTGCGCTCGTCGCGGGGGCTCTCGAAGATGCTCGCCGTGCGGTCGTACTCGACCAGGATGCCCGTGCGGGTGTCGCTCGCGCCCGGCTTCTCGTTGCGGAGCACCGAGAAGAATGCCGTGCGGTCGCTCACGCGGGTCGCCTGCTGCATGTTGTGGGTGACGATGACGATCGTGTACTTGGACTTGATCTCCTGCATCAGGTCCTCGATCCGGCCGGTGGCGATCGGGTCGAGGGCCGAGCAGGGCTCGTCCATGAGCACGACGTCCGGCTCCACCGCCAGGGTCCGGGCGATGCACAGGCGCTGGGCCTGCCCGCCGGAAAGGCCGAGGCCGGACTTGCCCAGCCGGTCCTTGACCTCGTCCCACAGGGCGGCCTGGCGCAGCGAGCGCTCGACGATCTCGTCGAGCTGGCCCTTGCCGCGGATGCCGTTGATGCGGGGACCGTAGGCCACGTTGTCGTAAATGGACTTGGGGAAGGGGTTCGCCTTCTGGAAGACCATGCCGATGCGCCGCCGGACGGCGGTCGGGGAGACGGCGGCGTCGTACAGGCCGGCCCCCCGGTAGCGGATGTCGCCCTCCATCCGGGCGCCCGGGATCAGGTCGTTCATCCGGTTGAGGGTGCGCAAGACCGTGGTCTTGCCGCAGCCGGACGGGCCGATGAAGGCGGTGATCTCGTGCTCGTGGATGCGCAGCGACACGTCGGTCACGGCGCGGAAGTCCCCGTAGTAGACGGAGACCTTCTCGACGTCGAAGACCGAGGCCCTGGCGGGCCTCTCCGGCACCGCGTCCTGCGCCGTCTCTCGGACATGGAGCTGAGGAATTACCTCGTTCTCGGGCTGTTCCATGGCGTTCCTAGCGCGTGTAGCGGGTGAAGCGGGCGGTCACGGTGCGGGCGATGATCATCAAGAGGAAGGCTATGGCTATCAGCGTAAGCGCTGCGCCCCAGGCTCGCTGCTCGGCGCCCGTGTAGGAGGAGGTGGCATTGACGAAGATCTGCGCCGACAAGGTGGTGTTGGCCCCGCTGAACAGGTTCGTGTTGGTCGCCTCGACCGTGAAGATGGTGAACAGGATCGGCGCGGTCTCGCCGGCCGCGCGGGCCACCGCGAGCAGCGCGCCGCTGACGATGCCGCTGACCGCGGCCGGGAGCACCACCGTCAGCGTCACCCGCGACTTGGTGGCCCCGAGCGCGTAGCTGCCCTGCCGGAGGCTGTCGGGGACCAGCTTGAGCATCTCCTGGGTGGACTTGATGATGATCGGGAGCATCAGGCAGGCGAGGGCGAATGACCCGGCCAGGCCGGAGTACCCGAAGTGCAGCACCCAGATCGTGTAGATGAACAGGCCCATCACGATCGACGGCACCCCGGTCATGACGTCGGCCATGAACGAGGTGAAGTTGGCCAGGACGCTCTTGCCGCCGTACTCGTTGATGTACACGGCCCCGAGAATGCCGAGCGGGATGGCGATCAGGGCGGCGAAGCCGGTGATCTCCAGCGTGCCGAGGACGGCCGGGCCCATGCCGCCGGGGAAGCTCAGCGGCATCACGTTCGGCGGGATCGTGTGCGAGGTCAGGAACTGCCAGCTGATCGCGGCGGAGCCCTTCTGGATGACCGTGTAGAGCACGAGCACCAGCGGGACCAGCGTGATCACGAACGCGGCCCACATCAAGATCGTCATGAGCTGGTTCTTCGTGCGCCGCCAGCCGGGCGGCTCGCGCAGGTCGGGAACCTGCGGGGACGCGGACGGAACAGCCATCAGGCACCCCTCATGCGGCGGGTGGAGCGCAGCACCACGCCGCGGGCGATCAGGTTGACGATGATCGTGAGCACGAACAGGAGCAGGCCGAGGCCGATCAGGGCGGCCCGCTGCACGCCCACCGCCTCGCCGAACTGGTTCGCGATGACGGACGGGAAGGAGTAGCCGGTCGCGAGCAGGTGCGACGTGATCTGGGGAGACGAGCCGATCAAGATGGCGGCGGCGATCGTCTCGCCCATCGCCCGGCCCAGGCCCACCATCACCGCGCCGACGATGCCGCCCTGGCTGTGCGGCCAGACGGCGCCCCGGATCATCTCCCAGCGGGTCGCGCCGAGAGCGTAGGCGCCCTCCTTGTCGATCGCCGGCACCGTCGCGATGACCTCGCGCGACAGCGACGTGATGATCGGGACGATCATGATCGCCAGGACCACGCCGGCGGTGAAGAAGGACTGGCCGCTGACCGGCGGCCCGAACAGGTTGCCGAGCACCGGGACGCCGTTGAGCACGTTGCCCACGTGCGGGTAGATGTGGTTCTGGAGCCACGGGACGAGGACGACGAAGCCCCACAGGCCCCACACCACCGACGGGACCACGGCCAGCAGGTCAATGACGTAGACGATCGGCCGCGCGGCGCGGCCCGGCACGACCTCGGTCAGCAGCAGCGCGATCGCGACGCTGAACGGGACGGCGACCACGATCGCGATCACCGAGGTGATGGCCGTGCCGTACAGGAACGCCATCGCGCCGTAGTGGTTCGCCGCCGGGTCCCAGTCGACCGAGAAGATCCCGCTCAGGCCCTCCTGGCTGAACCAGCCGGTCGACTGCTGGGCCGTCGAGACCACGATCAGGACGAGGATCACCAGCACCAGCAGGCCGGACGCGATGGCGAGGATCGCGAAGCCGCGGTCGCCGAGCGGCCGGCGCTGGGCCAACGGGTGGGCGGGCCCGGCCGACTTGGCCGGGCCCGCCTGAGCCACGGTGCTCATGCGTCAGGAGGTGGTGATCTTGTCGAGCTGGGCCACCGCGGCCTGGTCGATGCTGGAGGGCAGCGGGGCCAGGTTCAGCGGGGTGAGCAGGGCCTGGCCCTGCGAGCTCAGCAGGAAGCCCAGGTAGGACTTGATCAGCGCCGCGTTAGCCGCCGTCTGCTGGGCGTAGACGATGTCCCACGACTGGTAGGTGATCGGGTAGGAGTCCGCGCCCGGCTCGTCCACCGTGGTGAAGGTCAGGTCGGCCTTCGGGGTGACGTGGGTGGCGGCCGCGGTCGCGCCCGCGCTCGACGGCGCCACGTAGGAGCCGGCCGAGTTCAGGATCGAGGCCGCGGACAGGCTCGACGCCGAGGCGGTGGAGAAGTCGACGTAGCCGATCGAGCCCTGGGTGGACTTGATCTCGGAGGCCACGCCGCTGCCGCCGCTGGCCGCGTGGGCGGTCGACGGCCACTTGATCGTGGAGGCGCTGCCGAGGCTCCAGGCGCTGCCCGCGGCGGTCACCAGGTACTGCGAGAAGTTCTGGGTGGTGCCGGAGGAGTCCGACCGCACGGCCAGCGTGATCGCGGTGCCCGGCAGGCTCGCGCTCGGGTTCAGCGCCTTGATCTGGGCGTCGTTCCAGGTCTTGATGGTGCCGGAGAAGATGCCCGCCAGGACCTTGGCGTTCAGCTTCAGGCCGCTGACGCCGGGCAGGTTGTAGGCGATCGCGATCGGGCCGATCTGGACCGGGAAGTACAGGATCGCCTTGCCCTTGAGCTTGGCCGTCTCGCTGGCCGGGACCGGGGAGTCCGAGCCGGCGATCAGGACGGTGCCGCCGTACAGGTCAGCGCGGCCCGCGCCCGAGCCAACGCCGTCGTAGTTCACCTTGACGTTCGGGTTGGTGGCCCCGAACGCCTGGATGGCGGCCTGCTGGAAGTTGGTCTGGAAGGTCGACCCGCCGGCGTTGATCGAGCCGCTGGCGGCCGGGGCCGACGACGAGCTGCCGCCGGCGCTGCTCGACGAGCCGCCGGCCGGGGCGCTGGAGCTGGAGGACGAAGAGCTCGACGAGGAGCACGCGGCGAGCAGGGCAGCCGCGATGATGGCCCCCCCCGCGGTGATGGCCTGCTTCCTGCCTCGGAGTTGCATAACGAATATCTCCTCTTAGTCATTGATTAACGCCCGCAATCAGGGTCCTTGCCCAGGCGCCACGATGCGCGGGCGGTGTCGCGGCCAGGGTCGCCAGCCACCCAGGTCCAGTTTGCCGAATCCGGGACCACCCGGTGGTGAACCCAGAGGGAACCAGGGCTGGACGGATGGTTAACATATGGTGTCCTAGCCACTATTTAGCCGGGAAATACCGGGATCGCGGCTGGCCGCGCAGTGGTCGCCAGGTGTGACGGATATCTCGCTGTCGGGCTGGTGATTCCCGTCACTGCAGGCTGGCGGGTCGCGAGGGCGGCGCGGGCGATGCCCCCCGGTAGCCGCGAGTCCCTCGTTAAGAGCATAGACCCATGATCCGTGAAATGACCGGTGGATCATTCCGTTGCGGCTCGATCGTGCCCTGCTGGGCGTTTTCCCGTAACCTTTGGAGCCGTCGTTTACCCACATGGCATTGACCGGTACATCCCCGATTAAGTTTCCGTTCAGCTCAAGTTCACCTGTCGTGAATATCAATGATGGAAGGACACGCGGGATTCACCTCCCGCTGAGGCTATGAACGGTGAGGGCAAGGTGTCGCCACATGACTGCTGGCTCCGCCGGGAGCAGTGGCCACGTGCCCGCCCAACGGGATCAGCCTGCGGACTCCGGCGCGCCGGCGGCGGCCGGCGGCCTGGCCGGCACCGCGGCCGGGGTGCTCGCCGACCGGGTCGCGGCCGCCCTCGTGCACCGCGAGCCGGGCTGGCGGCTGCCCCGGCGTAGCGCGCTGGCCCGCCGCTACAACGTGAGCGTGCCCGAGATCGACGCTGCCATCGGCGAGCTGATCCGCCGGTCGCTGATCCGCCGCCTGCCCGACGGGCAGTTGTACCGGGCGAGCCAGGCTGAGTACCTGATCCCGGTCGAGGGGATCGGCGGCCTGAGCACCCGGCTCGACCCGATGGGGGGCGAGATCAGCTGCCAGTCCCAGCACGTCTCGCAGCGCGACGCGCCGCAGGACATCGCCTGGGCCCTCGGCACCGGCGGGGAGATGCCGGTCCGGATCGTCCGCTGCACCTGGGCGACGGCCGGCGTCCCGGTCGCGGTCTCCACCGCCTACGTCCCGGAGGCGGTCGTGGCGGCGCTGCCCGCGGGCGAGGCGTCCCTGCACCAGGCCCTGCAGTCGCTGCCAGCGGGCCTGGTGGCGACCGGGTCGGCCTACGCCGCCGCGGTGGACCTGGAGCTGTCGCCCCCGCAGCCCTCGGTGGCGCGGAGCCTGAAGCTGGTGCCGGGCCAGTCGGCGATCTCGGTCACGATCAGGTTCGATGGCGTCGGCAGCAAGTCGCCCGTCGGCCTGGCCGTCATCATCCTCAAGCCCGAGCACTTCCGCGTGGTCATCGAGGCCCGGTTACGCCCTAATCGCGCCGCAGCGGCGGCCGCGGAGCGGATACCATCAGCGGCAATGGACACGACATCTCCCGCGCGGCCCCGGCTTCCCATCAGGGCCCGGCTCGCGACCACCGTGGGTGGTGCCGCTGCGACTGTATCCAGGCTCGCGGGCCGGGGTGACGGGTCGGTCATCGGCGGCATCATCGGGCTCCGGCTGGAGCCAGAACTGCTGTCCCTGCTCGCCGCCGGACGCCAGGTCGTCCTCGTCACCGGGACCAACGGCAAGACCACGACCACCCGGCTGATCACCGCGGCGCTCGGCGCCACCGGCGAGCAGATCGCCAGCAACATCTACGGCGCCAACATGGAGGCCGGCCTCACGTCCGCGCTGAGCCGCAACCCCGGCGCGCGCCTGGCGGTCCTGGAGACCGACGAGAAGTACATCCCGGCCATGATCAAGGCGACCCGGCCCAAGGTCGTGGTGCTGCTGAACCTGAGCCGGGACCAGATGGACCGCGCGGCCGAGATCTGGATGCTCGCCCGCCGCTGGCGCGACGCGCTCGCCGCGAGCCCCGGCACCCTCGTCGTGGCCAACGCCGACGACCCGCTCGTCGCCTGGGCGGCCAGCGGGGCCAGCGAGGTGACCTGGGTGGCGGCCGGGCAGCGCTGGCGCGAGGACTCCTGGTGCTGCCCGAACTGCGGCGCGCACCTGGAGCGCAAGGGCGATGAGTGGGCCTGCCACGAGTGCCCCAACCGCCGCCCGCCGGTCCGCTGGACGCTGCGCGACGGGCAGGTCGTGGACCCCGAGGGGCACGTCCAGCCGCTAGGCCTCGCGCTGCCGGGCCGGGCCAACGCGTCCAACGCCGTCGTTGCCCTCGCGGTGGCCGAGGCGTTCGGGGTGAGCGTCGGGGCGGCGCTGGGCGGGATGCGCGGCGTCACCTCCGTCGCGGGCCGCTACACCACCGTCCAGCGGCATGGCACCGAGATCAGGCTGCTGCTGGCCAAGAACCCGGCCGGCTGGCTGGAGGCCCTCGACGTCATGGAGCCCGAGGTCCCGGTCCTGCTCGCCGTCAACGCGCAGACGCCCGACGGCAAGGACACGTCGTGGCTGTGGGACGTGGACTACCGGCGCCTGCAAGGCCGGCCGGTGCTGGTCGGCGGCGAGCGCCGGCTGGACCTGGCCGTCCGGCTCGAGGCCGACGAGGTCGAGTTCGAGCTCGTGGGCAACATCGACCAGGCGGTCACCCTGGCCCGCTCGCCCCGCCTTGAGGTGCTGGCCAACTACACCGCCTTCCAGCAGTACCGCGCCGCCCTGGGCCGGGCGCAGTAGTCTCCCGGGGGGCGACCCCCGTACCCCCGATCCGCGCCCGATGGAGAAGCAAGGATAGCGGGCGCTCCTCCTACGCACTGAGGGACGTAACGACATGGGGAACCCCGACGGCTCCTTCCGGCCGCTGCGGCTGGTGTGGATCTACCCGGACCTGCTGAGCACGTACGGCGACCGCGGCAACCTCCTCGTCCTGGAGCGCCGGGCCCGGCTGCGCGGCCTGCCGGTCGAGGCGACCCACGTCAACTCCGACCAGCGCGTCCCGGTGGACGGGGACATCTACCTGATGGGCGGGGGCGAAGACCTGCCCCAGGTGCTCGCGACCCGGCGACTGGCGGCCGACGGCGGCCTGCACGAGGCGGTCCGGCGGGGCGCGGTCCTGTTCGCGGTCTGCGCCGGCTACCAGGTCCTCGGCAGCGAGTACGGCGGGTCCGAGGGGCAGCCGCTGCCCGGTCTCGGGCTGCTGGACATCAGCAGCGGCCGGGGCGAGCGCCGCGGCGTCGGTGAGATCCTGGCCGACGTGGACCCGGAACTGGGGGTGCCCCGGCTGAGCGGGTTCGAGAACCACCAGGGGGTCACCCGGATCGGGCCGGGCGCGAAGCCGCTGGCCCGCGTCGTGGCCGGCACCGGCAACGGCGACGGCACCGAGGGCGCCTACGCGGGCCGGGTACTCGGCACCTACCTGCACGGGCCGGCCCTGGTCCGCAACCCGGGCCTGGCCGACCTCCTGCTCACCTGGGCGCTGGGCCAGCCCCTGCCGCCGATGCCGTCGCAGGCGGAGGAACTGGCGCTGCGCCTGCGCGACGAGCGCCTGGCCGCCGTCCCGGCCGGCCAGCACGCCTGAAGAACCGGGGTTAGTAGACCAGGGCCTTGGCGTCGTCGGCCATGATCTCGGCCACGAAGGTGGCCGACCCGGCCACCCGGACGCCCTTGATGACGTCGTCGGGGGTGATGTCCCGGCGGGCGGCGCACTGGGTGCAGACAGTGACCGTCCCGCTGGCGAGGACCCCGGCGAGCATGTCGGCCAGCGGGGCGGCGTGCGGCAGCGAGAACTCCTCGGCCCGGCCGGGGAGGGCGAACCACGCCGCCTCGCCCGTCAGCCACAGCGACACGCTGAACCCGCTCGCGAGGGCCGTCGCCGCCACCGTGAACGCCTGGTTGCAGCGCTCGGGATCTTCCTGCCCGGCAGTGACCTTGACGACAAGTGCACGTGCTACCACAGGGTCACTCTATTCCTCATATTCTTGGCTTCGTGCATGGCATGCTGAGCGTGGCGATCATGATCGGCGGGTACGCCGTGGTCGCCCTCGTCGCCGCCTATACGGCGGTCAAGGTGATCCGCGGAGGCCCCCACGATGGATGAGCACGTGACCGATGAGCGACTGGTGAACGAGCTGCCGCCGGAGCACCCGGACCTGGCGCCGCTGTCCTTCCTGCTCGGCCGCTGGGAGGGCGTCGGGAAGGGCGACTACCCGACGATCGGGGCGTTCGACTTCATCCAGGAGCTGAGCTTCACTCACAACGGCAAGCCGTTCCTCATCTACAGCAGCCGCTCGTGGGCGCTGGAGGAGGGCGAGAACGGGCAGCGGGTCAAGGGCCGGCCGCTCGGGATGGAGTTCGGCTTCTGGCGGCCGCGGCCCGGCAACGCGGTCGAGGTCCTGCTCACCCACCCCACCGGGATCACCGAGATCTACCTCGGGGTGGTGTCGGGCACGCGGGTGGAGATGGCGACCGACGCGGTCGTCCGCACCGAGTCGGCCAAGGAGGTCACCGCCGGCAAGCGGCTGTACGGGCTGGTCGACAGCGAGCGCGCGGGCGAGAAGGACCTGGCCTGGGCCTACGACATGGCCGCCGTGGGCCAGCCGCTCCAGCCCCACCTGTGGGCCCGCCTGGCCTGGGCCTGGACCGAGTAGGGAAGGCAGTGAGCCTGGCTTGATGTGCAGCCAGGCGGGAGACAGAGTAAACCCCCGGGCGACTCCGCTTCTGCAGCGGGACTAGGTGGACAAGCCTAGTCAGCCCGGGGGGCCGGTGTATGCCGTGTATTAGCCTGCCGCCACACCCGCTGATCGGGCCCGGGGAACCTCCCCGGCGAGCGGCGGGGGCGGCTAGCTGACAGCCACCTCACAAGTCCGATAACCATGCATACTTTCGGACCACCTCCCTTCTTGCTAAGGAAGACGTTAGTCTGTTCCCTCGGGTCGCGCAAGAGATTATTTGGCGACCTAGACTTGGGCCATGAACTGGGACGAGCAGCTGCGAGCGCGCGGGTACCGGGTAACCCCGCAGCGCCAGCTCGTGCTGGAGGCGATCGGCCAGCTCGATCACGCCACGCCGGAGGAGATCGCCACGACGGTCCAGAAGACCGCCCGCGGGGTCAACATGTCCACCGTCTACCGGACGCTGGAACTCCTGGACAACCTCGGCCTGGTGACCCACCACCACCTGAGCAACGGCGCCCCCACGTACCACCTGGCCAGCGAGGGCGACCATGTCCACCTGGTCTGCCAGGAGTGCGGCAAGCTGAGCGAGGTCCGGCCCGAGGCAATAAAGCCGCTCATCATGGCGCTAGAGCAGGAGCAGGGTTTCGAGACCGACGTCGCGCACCTGACCGTCTTCGGCCGGTGCGCCGATTGCAGGGGGAAGTAGCAAGCGATGCTGGACGTCGAGGGAGCCGTCGCCGCCACCGGGCCGGATGAGGGCGTGGCCGCGCACTACGGCGACCCGCTGCGCGAGCAGCGGGTCATGGCCAGCGGGGGCGCGCTGGTGGACCGGTCCAACCGGGGCGTGGTCATGGTCTCGGGGCCGGACCGGCTGGCGTGGCTGCACAGCCTGACCAGCCAGCACCTGGAGCGGCTGGCGCCGGGGACGAGCACCCAGGCGCTCATCCTCAGCCCGCAGGGGCACCTGGAGTACCACCTGGCCCTGACCGACGACGGCACCCGGACGTGGATCCACGTGGAGCCGGGAACCGCGCCCGCCCTGGTCGCCTACCTGAGCTCGATGCGCTTCATGCTCCGGGTCGAGGTCGCGGACGTGTCGGACCGCTACGGCGTCGCCTCCGCCGCGGGCGGCCAGCCGTCGCCAGCCGCGGCCCGGGTTCCCCGCGAGCTGGGGGCAGCGCAGGTAGCGGACCCCTTCGGTATCGGCATCATCGAGGAACTTGACCTGATCGCCGAGCTGCCGGGCAAGCTCGGCCTGCCGGTCGCCGGCCTGTGGGCGTTCGAGGCCGCCCGGATCGCGGCCGGCGTGCCGCGGCCGGGGACCGACAGCGACCACCGGACGCTCCCGCACGAGCTCGGGCTCATCGAGCCGGCCGTGCACTTGAACAAGGGCTGCTACCGCGGGCAGGAGACGGTGGCGCGGGTGCACAACCTCGGCCATCCGCCCCGGCGGCTCGTGCTACTGCACCTCGACGGCAGCGTGGACCGGCTGCCGGGCCACGGGACGGCGATCACGCTCGACGGAACCGAGGTCGGGTTCACCGGCTCGGCCGCCCTGCACTACGAGCTGGGGCCGGTTGGCCTCGGGCTCGTCAAGCGCACCGTCCCGGCGGGGGCTACGCTGCTGGCCGACGGGATCGCCGCCGCCCAGGAGGTGATCGTCTCTCCCGAAGCGGGCGGAGCCGTGAAGGTGACGCTGCGCCGGGACAGCGTGCCACCGCCACCGGCGGCGGCCCGCAGGCTGATGTAACCCTTCGTCCTCAAGGGGGAATTGTGCTGCGGCGTGCTCTGCTGGCGGCTTCATCCAGTAACCAGGTTCGCGGGCTGCTGACCGGCACGCCCATGGCGCGGGCGGTCGTGGCCCGGTACGTGGCCGGGGAGGGCATTAGGGACGTGGTGCGGGCTGCCCGCGACCTGCGCGCCGCCGGGCTGCTGGTGACCGTCGACTACCTCGGCGAGGACACCACCGACGCGCTCGCGGCGGCCCGGGTGGCCGCGCAGTACATGTCCCTGCTCGACACGCTCGGCGCCGCCGGGCTGACCGAGGGCGGCGCGGTCGAGGTGTCGGTCAAGGCCAGCGCCGTCGGCCAGCGGCTAGGGGACGGGGACGCGGCCGGGGCGGTCCCGGGGGCGCTCGGCGAGAAGATCGCCCGCGAGCACATCGAGCGGATCGCGAGCCGGGCGCAGTCCCTTGGGACGACGGTCACGGTCGACGCCGAGGACCACCACACCACCGACGGGGCGCTGGCGATCGCCGGGGCGCTGCGCGAGCAGTACCCGGGCGTGGGCAGCGTCCTGCAGGCGGCGCTGCGCCGGACCGAGGCCGACGCCCGGGCGCTCGCCACCGCGGGAACCCGGGTGCGCCTGTGCAAGGGCGCCTACAACGAGCCGGCGTCGGAGGCCCACGCCGAGCGCCATGACATCGACAAGGCGTACGCCCGGTGCCTGCGGGTGCTGATGGAGGGCGACGGCTACCCGATGATCGCCACCCACGACCCGCGGCTGATCGCGATCGCGACCGCGCTCGGGCTGCGCCGGGAGCCGGGCACGTTCGAGTACCAGATGCTGTACGGGATCCGGCCCGGCGAGCAGGCGCGGCTGGCCGCCACCGGGGCCAAGGTGCGGGTGTACGTGCCCTACGGCTCGGACTGGTACGGGTACCTGACGCGACGGCTGGCCGAGCGGCCGGCGTCGCTGGGCCTGCTCGCCCGGTCGCTGGTGCCGTCGGTACGGCGGTCGCGCGCATGATCGCGATCCTCGGCGCCGGGAAGATGGGCGAGGCCCTGCTGTCCGGGCTCATCCGGACTGGCCGGCCGCCGTCCTCGGTGTCCGTCGTGGTCCGCCGGGAGGCGCGGGCGCAGGAGCTGGCCGCCACCTACGGGGTGACGGCGGTGCCGGCGGCCGAGGCCGCCAAGAGCGCCTCGGTGCTCGTCGTCGCGGTCAAGCCGCAGGACATGGCGGCCGCGCTGGCGGACATCGCCCCGTATGCGGGGCCGGACCAGCTGGTGATCTCCATCGCGGCGGGCATCCGGACGTCGTACATCGAGTCGCGGCTGCAGGCCGAGGTGCCGGTCGTCCGGGTCATGCCGAACACCCCGGCCCTCGTGGCCGAGGCGATGTCGGTGATCTCCGGTGGCGCGCACGCCACCGAGCGGCACCTGGAGCTGGCGGCGGGGCTCTTCCACGCGGTCGGCAAGGTCGCCCGGGTTCCCGAGGCCCAGCAGGACGCGGCCACGGCGCTGTCCGGCAGCGGGCCGGCCTACGTGTACTACCTCGTCGAGTCGATGGTGGACGCCGGGATCCTGCTCGGGGTGCCGCGCAAGACGGCCCTGGAGCTCGTGATCCAGGCGGTCTACGGGGCCGCCACGATGCTGCGGGAGTCCGGGGAGCACCCGGTCATCTTGCGGGAGGCCGTCACCTCGCCCGGCGGCACGACGATCTCGGCCATCCGGGAGCTGGAGAACCACCGGGTCCGGGCCGCCTTCCTCACCGCCATCGAGGCGGCCCGCGACCGCGGCCGGGAGCTCGGGGGCGGGTAAGCGGCGAACCTCTTAAGCTCGCGGAGGCGGGAGGCGGCTACCGGGCCGATATCCTGGCCCTTCCATCGGCCCTGTCCCGGGGGGTACGGGGGTCGTCCCCCCGGGTGGCAGAGGGAGGCAAGCCATGGCTGGTTCCGCTCGGGTCCTGTGGGACGAGGCGCTCGCCGGGTACGACTTCGGCCCGGATCACCCGATGAACCCGGTCCGGGTGGCCCTGACGTTCTCGCTCGCCCGCCAGCTGGGGGTGCTCGCGGGGCCGTCGCTCACGGTTGACGCCCCCGTCGCGGCGACCGACGCCGAGCTGGCGACGGTGCACGACCCGGCCTACATCGAGGCGGTCCGGGCGGCGGGCCGCACCCTCGCCCCCGCCCCCCGCTACGGCCTCGGCACCTCCGACAACCCGGTCTTCGCGGGCATGCACGAGGTGACGGCGCGGATCGCCGGGGCCACGCTGGCCGGCGCCCGGTCGGTGTGGCAGGGCGAGGCGCTGCACGCGGCGTCCATCTCGGGTGGCCTGCACCACGCGATGCGGGACGCCGCGAGCGGGTTCTGCGTCTACAACGACCTGGCCCTGGCCATCCGGTGGCTGCTGTCGGCCGGGGCCGAGCGGGTGGCCTACGTCGATGTTGACGTCCATCATGGCGACGGGGTCCAGGCGGCCTTCTACGATGACCCCCGGGTCCTGACGGTCAGCCTGCACGAGCACCCGGCCACGCTCTTCCCCGGGACCGGGCTGCCGGGCGACAGCGGCACCGGCGACGGGGCCGGCTACGCCGTGAACGTGGCGCTGCCCGCGGGCACGCCCAGCGGTTCGTGGCTGCGGGCCTTCGACGCGGTGGTGCCGCCGCTGCTGCGCGCGTTCCGCCCGCAGGTGCTGGTGACCCAGCACGGGTGCGACACCCACCTCCTGGACCCGCTGGCCCACCTGGAGCTCAGCGTGGACGCGCAGCGGCAGGCGGCGCAGTGGCTGCACGACCTCGCCCATGAGCTATGCGACGGGCGCTGGGTGGCGACCGGAGGCGGCGGCTACGCGGTGGTGCAGGTCGTGCCGCGCACGTGGACGCACCTGCTCGCCATCGTGGCAGGCGCCCCGCTCGACCCGGCCACGCCGACCCCGGCCGCCTGGCGGGAGGAGGCCGCCCGGCTGGGCGGCGAGGCGGCCCCGGCGACGATGACCGACGGGGCGGCGCCGCGGTTTGCCGCCTTCGGCTCGGGGATCGACCCGGGCGATCCCGTCGACCGGGCCATCATGCGGACCCGGGGCGCCGTCTTTGCCTCGCACGGGCTACTTCCGCAAGCCTGACGTGGCCCTTTCGGGTATTTCCGGTGATTCATCTGAGTCACGCCGGGGCGCATGCGGACCGGTCCGACCGGGGAGTAACAACAATGAGGCTATTCGGAGGGGTTGCTCTTTTCTGTGCGGGACTTACCCTGGAGACGTACGTGACTGGTGCGCTGAATCCGGTCAGGCGTGCTCGGCTTCGGGCGGAAGAGGGTAAAGATGGCAAACGAAACCCCCCTTAGCGACGTGAGATTCCTTACCGTCGCCGAAGTAGCCACCATCATGCGGGTATCCAAGATGACGGTCTACCGGCTGGTTCACTCCGGTGAACTGGAGGCCATCCGGGTCGGTCGCTCTTTCCGGGTGCCCGAGGCGGCCGTCAACCAGTACCTGCGGGCAGCCTTCGTCGGCACCGGCTGACGGGCCTGGCCCCCCCGGGTCGCGCGGCGAGGAGACCGGACCGTCGCGCGGCACGCAGGGGCAGGCCCGTCGGGTGGGGCGGCCTGTCGTTAAGTGCGCCTTGGCGGCACTTGTGGTACGCAGGCGGCGCGGCGCTGCCCGGCAGCGGGTAGGCTAGGGGACTGCGCGAGCGACATGAGCTCGCGCAGTCTGTCTACCTTCGGGCGTGTGCCCAGCCTCCCCTTGACGGTGAGCGCGATGGCGTGCCCGTCTGCCGTTGTGCCGAGAAGGGTGGTGGCCTGATGGGCTCCGTCATCAAGAAGCGCCGTAAGCGGATGGCTAAGAAGAAGCACCGCAAGCTGCTCAAGAAGACGCGTATCCAGCGCAGGAACAAGAAGTAGCGACAGTCCACGGACCGCGCCCAGCGCGGCCCGTGGCTGCCTCGTGCCCAAGGGGGGGCACACCCCGAGACCTCGTCACCGAGAGCGGAGCGGATATGTGGGGCAGGCGGCAGCGCGACGACGACTGGGACGGTGACGACCGCCGGGACCAGCCGGAAGACCGTCGCGAGCAGCGACCCGACGACCGTCGGGGAGGCGGGTTCTGGGATGAGTCCGGCGACTGGGGCGGGAACAGTGGCCCTGGTAACGCGGGCCCCGGCAACGCGGGCCCCGGCAACGCAGGCCCCGGCAACGGGGCGCCGGCCGGGAACGGGCGGCCGAATTTCGGCGACCACCAGGGCTTTGGCGATCCCGAGCGCTCCGGCTTCGGTGACCATGACCGGCGTGGCTCCGGCGACGCTCCCTGGCCAGACTCACAACCGCCCCGGCGCGGCCGCGGCGAGTACGGCGGCGGTCCCGGCTTCGGCGACCCTGACTTCAGCGAGCCCGGGCCGGGCTATGGCCAGGGCCGTTCGCGAGACTACCCCGACAGCGGCTTCGGCCAGCCGGGCGGCTTCGGCGGCCGCGGGGGCGACCCCGGCGGGGACTTCCGCGGCGGTGACCGTCGTGAAGGGGACCGGCGCGACGGCGGCCAGTGGAATGACGGCGCCGACTGGGGACCTCCCGAGCAGGACATGCCGGTTCCGGTATTCACCCCGGCGGGCCAGCCGCAGGCGGCCGCCGCGGGCGTTAGCCAGCCGGCCGCCCCGGCCGCCCCGGCCGCGACTTCCGGTAGCCGGCCATATGGGCGTCTCTCGATATTCACGTTGCTCGACGACAAGGTGGCGGAATTCGACCGCCTGGCCGAGCAGGCCGCCGAAGGGGTTCGGGTCATGGAACCCGATACCCTCGTTTACGTAATGCACGTGGTGCCCAAGGCGCCCATGCAGCGGATTATCTACGAGATTTACCGTGACCTCGCCGCCTTTGAGCGGCACCAGCGCCAGCCGCATATTCAGGAGTTCGAGGAAGGACGCCGCCCGTGCGTTCTCGTCACGAACATAATTGACCTGCGGCTCAAATACGCGAAGGTGGCGCCGCTGCAGGGCGCTCCGCAGCCGGCTCCCGGCGCGGCCCTGGGACAGCCCTCGCTCCCGCCCGGGGCGCGGCACCGGGCGGCCCAGGGGCAGCAGGCGCCCGAGGAGGACGCCAGCGGCTGGTTCGCTGGCGACCAGCCGCCCGGGCGGGGAGGCGACGGGGACGCCGACTGGGTCCCCGACCGCCCGTTCGACTCAGGTGAGCGCAGGTCACAGGACTGGGGGCCGTCGCAGTACACAGGCCAGCGGTACCGGGACAACTGAGATGACGGCGAGGATCACCCTCCTCGGCCGTCCCGGCTGCCACCTGTGCGATGAGGCCCGCGACGTCATCCGCGTGGTGGCTACCGAGCTTGGTGTGTCCTGGGAGGAACGTGATATCACGTTGTCCCAAGAGGACATGGTGGAGTACTGGGACAAGATTCCGGTTACGTTCGTTGACGGAGTGCAGCATGACTTCTGGCATGTCTCCGGCGACCGGCTGCGCTCGGCACTCACCAGCCCTGACCCTTCGTCACACTAATTGTTCCTGGTAACGATTCCCCGGGTGTCATGCGCTTTCTGTGTGCGGTCCACCCACTAATTGTGGTCACTTCAGGCGGCTGAGTCAGTTCCTGACATCGTTACCCCAACTAGCGTGCCTGGTGTTGTGCCGATACCTGATTGTCCGAATGAGTAATTCCAGATCATGGAACTCGCGTGCACGATCCCGTTGTGCGCCATTCTTCACTCTCAGTGGCCAGGTGGTCGGCCAGGGATGCGCGGCCGGCGACGGCTGGTACCCCGGAGCCGGGTGGGGCGCGGGTGGGAGCCCGGTGGAGGGTCGCTCGGGGGGCCACGGGGCCGGGTGGGCGACTTTGTGCATTCATTCACAAACGACGTAAGGTAGGGGGCGGCCGAGATCCGGCCGACAGCCCCCAGGAGCGCGTATGACCAGTGCCGCCGAGACGCCAGGCAGCGAGCCCTTGCCCGCCGTGGCCCCGCACCCCGCGCCTGCGGGCGACGCGGCCCGGCCCGCGGGCGAGATCCCTGAGGCGACCGTCGCGCGGCTCCCGGTGTACTTGCGGGCGCTTTACACCCTGGCCGAGCGCGGGACCGGTACCGTCTCGAGCGAGGAGCTCGCGACCGCCGCGGGCGTCAACTCGGCCAAGCTCCGCAAGGACCTGTCCTACCTCGGCTCGTACGGCATCCGCGGCGTTGGCTACGACGTGGAGTACCTCGTCTACCAGGTGTCGAGGGCGCTCGGCCTCACCCAGAACTGGTCAGTCGTGATCGTCGGCGCCGGTAACCTCGGCCGCGCCCTAGCCAACTACGGCGGCTTCGCGACCCGCGGCTTCCGGATCGCGGCCATGCTCGACAGCGACCCGGCGCTCGTCGGGCGGCAGATCGGCGTCGCCACGGTCCGGCCCATGAGCGAGCTGGAGCCCGTGATCACCAGCAACAACGTCGCCATCGGCGTCATCGCCACGCCGGCCCCGGCCGCCCAGGCGGTGTGCGACCGGCTGGTCGCGGCGGGCGTGACCAGCATCCTGAACTTCGCGCCGCTTGTCCTGAATGTGCCAGATGGCGTCGATGTACGTAAGGTCGACCTGTCGATCGAGTTGCAGATCCTCGCGTTCCACGCCCAGCGCCGGGTAGCGATGCGGGTCGGGCACGACGGCGAGTCGGCGGCGGAAGCTTAGGCGGTGAGAACGTGAGCGTCCTGGTTGTCGGGCTGAGCCACAAGAGTGCTCCAGTCACGACCCTCGAGCGGGCGTCGGTCAGCGGCGACGGCCTCGCGAAGCTGCTATCGGACATCGCGCGGCTGCCCGATGTCGCCGAGACCTTCGTCATATCCACCTGCAACCGGGTCGAGGTCTACGCCGACGTGGACCGCTTCCACAGCGGGGTCGGCGGGATCTGCGAGCTGCTGGCGCGGCACTCCGGGATCCCGCTACCCGACCTGACCGCCAGCCTTTACGTGCACTACGAGGACCGGGCGGTCCAGCACCTGCTGTCGGTCGCCAGCGGCCTGGACTCCATGGTCGTCGGCGAGGACCAGGTCATCGGCCAGGTGCGCGCCGCCATCAAGAACGCCGAGGAGCACGGGACGATCGGCCGGGTCCTGCGGGACCTGGGCCGGGTCGCGCTGCACGCGGGCAAGCGGGCCCGGGCCGAGACCGGAATCGACCGGATGGGCCTGTCGCTGGTGAGCATCGGGATCGAGGTCGCCCTCGGGCTGCCGGCCGGGGCCGGCTCCACCGCCGGCGCGCTGGCCGGGACTTCGGTCCTCGTGGTCGGCGCGGGCACGATGAGCGGGCTGGCGGTCGCCACCGCCGCGCGGCTCGGCGCGGACCGCGTCGTGGTCGCCAACCGGACTCGCGAGCGGGCCGCCCGGCTCGCCGCCAGCGTGGGCGGCACGGTGGCCGACCTCGGCGACCTGGCCGGCGCGATCGCCGCCGCCGACCTGGTCGTCTCCTGCACCGGCGCCAGCGGCCTGGTCATCGCCCAGGACATGGTGGCGCGGGCGCTCACCGCGCGCTCGCAGGCCCGCCCGCTGGCCTTCCTGGACCTCGCGATGCCGCGGGACGTGGACCCGGCCGTCGGGACGCTGCCCGGCGTCGCCCTGTTCGGCATGGACCGGCTCAGCGGCAACGGGCACGCCCCGGTTGGCGCGGCTGACCTGGCCGCGGTCCGGGCCATCGTGGAGGAGGAGCTCGCCGCCCACGGCTCGGCGGTGCGGGCGGCCAGCGTCACCCCGACGGTGGTGGCGCTGCGGGCCAAGGCCGCCACGGTCGTCGACGCGGAGCTCGCGCGGCTGGAGGGGCGGCTCAGCGACGAGGGACTAAGCGGCCACGCCCTGGATGAAATAGCCCGCACGGTGCGCCGCGTGGTAGACAAGCTCTTGCATGCGCCCACCGTGCGGGTCAAGGAGCTAGCATCCGCGCCGGGCGGCGAGGAATATGCCGCCGCATTGCGGGTGCTGTTCGACCTGGGCCCGCGGGCGGCCGAGGCGGTCACCCGCGCCGAAGCCGATCCCCAGGGGGAGGTATGAAAACCGTGTCTCCCGGGGGGGCGACCCCCCGTACCCCCCGATCCGCGCCCGCTGGCAAAGACCGCCAGCTTAGCGGGCGCTCCTTGCCTTCCCCGGTGGCAACCTCAGGTGCACCCCTGCGGCTGGGCAGCCGGCGCAGCCCCATGGCGGTCGCGCAGTCCGGCGACGTGGCCCGCCTTCTCACCGAGCGGACCGGCCGGCCGGTGGAGATCGTGGGCATCACCTCCCTGGGGGACGTGAGCAAGGAGCAACTCACCCAGATCGGCGGCACCGGAGTTTTCGTCAGCAGCCTGCGGGAAAGCCTGGTTCGCGGGGAGGTGGATTTTGCCGTGCACTCGCTGAAGGACCTGCCGACCGCCAGCCCGGCCGGGATCGCCCTGGCCGCGATCCCGGAGCGCGACGACCCGCGCGACGCGCTGGTCGGGCGGGACGGGGCGAAGCTCGCCGACCTTCCCGCCGGGGCGCGGATCGGGACCGGGTCGCCGCGCCGGGCGGCGCAGGTCGCGCTGCTGCGAGCCGACGTCACCTGCGTGCCGATCCGCGGCAACGCGAACACCCGGCTGGCCAGGGTGCGCGACGGGGAGCTGGACGCGGTGGTGCTGGCCTACGCGGGCCTGGCCCGGATCGGGTTCACCGACCTCGTCACCGAGGTCTTCGAGCCCGACGCGATGCTGCCCGCGCCTGGCCAGGGAGCGCTCGCGGTCGAGTGCCGGGCCGGGGATGCCGCTCTCCTTGAACTGCTCGCCGCGGTCGACCACCCGGTAACCCGGGTCGCGGTCACCGCCGAGCGGCAGCTGCTGGCCTCGCTCGAGGCCGGCTGCAGCGCGCCCGTGGGCGCCTACGCGGTCGCGGCGCCTGAGGCCGGGCACGCCCGCGCGGCGGGCGGGCGCCTGCGCCTGGACGCCGTGGTGATCGGCACCATGGCGGCCGGGGACGCAGCGGGAAGCACGGTGCGGCCCGCCGGGTTGGACGTTTCCGGTGCGCGCGAGATGATAGTGGTGCGGGAGCACGGTGAAGGCGACGCGACCGCCCCTCAGGGACTCGGCCGCGACCTCGCCGCGCGGATGCTGGCGCGTGGTGCGGCGCGACTCGTAAGGGAAGATGTGCATGACTGACATGGACGGCTGGGTCGCGTTCGTGGGGGCCGGCCCGGGTGACGAAGGGCTGCTGACCCTGCGGGCAGTGCGCCTGCTCGGCTCGGCGGCCCTCGTGGTGGCCACAGCAGAGGTAGCCGACCGGGTGGGGCACGTGCTCGCGGCCGGCGTGACGATCGCCGAGCCGGGCACGGACGCGGGCGGCACCGCCCGCGCGCTGCTCGACGCGGCCCGGGACGGCAAGCTCGCCGTGCGCCTGTACGAGGGCGACCCGCTGCTCAACGGCGGCACGGTCGAGATCGGGGAGTGCGCGAGCGCCGGGGTGCGGTTCGAGATCGTTCCGGGCGTCCCGGCCGCGACCGCCGTCCCCGGCTACGCGGGCATCCCGCTGACCAGCGAGGGCGCGGGCGACCTGCGGGTCATCAACGCGGCCGAGGCGAGCCAGGTCTCGCATGCCCCGGGGACGCTGCTGATCACCGGGGCCGAGAGCGCCCCCGCCGACCTGGGCAAGATGCTGATCGCGGCGGGCTGGCCGGACTCCACCCCGTTCGCCATCACCTGGGACGGGACCACCACTGACCAGCAGACGGTCGTCACCACGCTGGGCCGGATCGGGCCCGACCTCAAGGCGGCCGGCATCACCGTGGCGACCACCCGGGGCGAGGCCGTCGCCGTCGCGGGGGACGCCGCCTCGCCCCGGAACCGGCTCTCGTGGTTCGAGACCAAGCCGCTGTTCGGCTGGCGGGTCCTGGTGCCGCGGACCCGGGAGCAGGCGTCGGCCGTCTCCGACCGGCTCCGTGAGTACGGCGCGGTCCCCGAGGAGGTGCCGACCATCGCGGTCGAGCCGCCGCGGACCCCCCAGCAGATGGACCGGGCAGTCAAGGGGCTGGTCACGGGCCGGTTCCAGTGGGTTGCGTTCACCTCCACCAACGCCGTCAAGGCGGTGCGGGAGAAGCTAGAGGAGTATGGCCTCGACGCCCGCGCCTTCGCCGGAGTCAAGGTGGCGGCGGTGGGCGAGCAGACCTCGGCCGCGCTGCTCGAGTTCGGCATCCGGCCCGACCTGGTCCCCGACGGCCAGCAGTCGGCTGAGGGCCTGGCGGACGCGTGGCCGCCGTTCGACGACGTGCTCGACCCGATCAACCGGGTGCTGCTGCCCCGCGCGGACATCGCCACCGAGACCCTGATGGCCCGGCTGAGCGAGCTTGGCTGGGAGCCGGAGGACGTCACCGCCTACCGGACCGTGCGGGCGGCGCCGCCGCCCGCGCCCATCCGCGAGGCGATCAAGGGCGGCGGCTTCGACGCGGTCCTGTTCACCTCCTCGTCCACGGTCCGGAACCTGGTCGGCATCGCGGGCAAGCCGCACGCGGTCACGATCATCGGCGTGATCGGCCCGCAGACCGCCAAGACCGCGGCTGAGTTCGGGCTGCGGGTCGACGTGACGGCCCCCCGGCCGTCGGTTGGCGCCCTGGTCGACGCGGTCGCGGAGTTCGGCGCCGCCCAGCGCGACGCGGCCCTCGCGGCGGGCGAGCCGCTCAAGCGGCCGAGCGAGCGCCGCCGGGGCGGCCGCCGCCGGATCGCCCTGAAGTAAAGCACCACCTGGGACTGGGCACTGCCCCGGGCGGGCACCGCGGTGCCCGCCCGGGAGCGGCGGTGCCAGGCCGCGAGCACGTGAGGAGAGGCCACCATGAGCGCTGGATTCCCTGAGGTCCGGCCCCGGCGGCTGCGCGGGACCGCCGCGCTACGGGCCATGGTCGCGCAGGCATCCGTCCGCCCGGCGCAGCTCGTCCTGCCCGTCTTCGCCAAGGAGGGCATCGCCGCGCCCCAGCCGATCAGCTCGATGCCCGGGGTCGTTCAGCACACGCGCGACAGCCTGCGCAAGGCGGCCGCCGACGCGGCCGCGGCCGGGGTCGGGGGCATCATCGTCTTCGGGATCCCGGAGGAGAAGGACGACCGGGGCGCCGAGGCGGACGACCCGCAGGGGATCTCCCAGCTCGCGCTGTCCGACATCCGGGCCGAGGCCGGGGACGCCCTCGTCGTCCTGGCGGACCTGTGCCTGTGCGAGTACACCGACCACGGCCACTGCGGGATCATCACCCCCGGCGGCTCGGTGGACAACGACCTGACCCTCCACCGCTACGCGAGCATCGCGGTCGCCCAGGCGGCGGCCGGGGCGCACATGATCGCGCCCAGCGGCATGATGGACGGCCAGGTCGGCGTCATCCGCAAGGCGCTGGACGAGGCCGGCTACCCCGGCGTGCCGGTGTGCGGCTACTCCGCGAAGTACGCCTCGGCCTTCTACGGCCCGTTCCGCGAGGCAGCCGAGGGGGCGCCCAAGTTCGGTGACCGGGCGACCCACCAGCAGGACCCGGCCAACGCCCGCGAGGCGCTGCGCGAGGTGGCGCAGGACATCGCCGAGGGCGCCGACATCGTCATGGTCAAGCCCGCCCTGGCCTACCTCGACGTCATCCGCCAGGTCGCCGACGCCGTCACCGTCCCGGTGGCCGCCTACCAGGTCAGCGGCGAGTTCGCGATGGTCGAGGCGGCCGCCGCGAACGGCTGGATCGACCGGGACAAGGTCATCATGGAAACGCTGACCGCGATCCGCCGGGCGGGCGCGAGCATGATCCTTACCTACTGGGCTACCGAAGTCGCTCAGAAAATTCAGTAGATTACCTAGCGCTACAAATTACCTTCTGTGTAGACGATGGCTACCTAGGGCCTGGGTAGGTAACCCGGAAATCGGTGCGTGGCCTGAGTCACGACGGTCCGTTCTGGGTGAAGAATCAAGTTTTCCGAAGGTACGATACGGCCTAACCCCCTCGCGCTGGTTGCGCTTTGGCGTACCCAGGTACGGGCGGGGACAGGTGCGTGACCGTCAACGGGGAACTGGAGTACTGGGGCCTGATGGTGACTTTGATGCGGCGAAAAGGGCGTGCTCGCGGGACGCAGAAACCCCCCGCGCTGGGCGCGGCGGCGCTCGACTACGCGGCGCTGGGCTGGCCGGTGTGCCTCGGCGCGCAGCCCAGCCGGGGGATTGACGGGACCATGGAAATGGGCCGGGCGTGCTCCTGTGACCGGGTGGGATGCCCGGCCCCCGGTGCCCATCCGGTCTCGCCCACCTGGCAGATGCAGGCGACGACCGACACCACGACGGTGCGGGGCTGGTGGGAAGCCCGTCCGGAGGCGAACGTGATACTCGTCACCGGGCGGGTTTTTGACGTTCTGGACGTTCCCGCCGTGGCCGGGGCGAACGCGCTGGCCAAGATGGCCGCCGCCGACGTGGACACCGGGCCGGTCGCGGTGGACGGGACCGACCGCATGCATTTCTTCGTGACGACGCGGGGCGCGCCCGCCGACGAGGACGAGTGGTGGTCCTGCGGGCTGGACAGCTCGCCCGACCCCTACGTGCAGACCGAGTCGCTGCGCTGGCATTGCCGGGAGAGCTACGTGCTGGCCCCGCCCTCGCGGTACGGCACCGGGCAGGACGTACGCTGGGTCCGGGCGCCGGCGGGCCAGCCGCTCCCGGACGCCGTGCGGTTGCTTGAGTTCCTGGCCGATGCCTGTGAGGAAGAAGGCTGCTAGCCCATGACTGGCCAATCCCCCGAGACCGGACTGACGGCCGCCCTGCTGCGCCGGGCGGAGGCGGTGACCCCCGGCGGGGTGAACTCCCCCGTGCGGGCGTTCGGGCCAGTCGGAGGGACGCCGCGGTTCATCGAGCGGGGCCACGGGGCGTACCTGCATGACGTGGACGGCAACTCTTACGTGGACCTCATCTGCTCCTGGGGGCCGATGATCCTCGGCCACGGGCACCCGGCGGTGCGGGCGGCGGTGTCCGCCGCCCTGGAGCGGGGCACGTCCTTCGGGGCGACCACGCCGGGCGAGGTGCTGCTGGCCGAGGAGATCGTGGCCCGGGCACCGGTCGAGCAGGTCCGGCTGGTCAACTCGGGCACCGAGGCGACGATGTCGGCCCTGCGCCTGGCGCGCGGCTACACCGGCCGCTCGCTGGTGGTCAAGTTCGCCGGCTGCTACCACGGCCACGTGGACGCACTCCTGGTCGCGGCCGGGTCGGGGGTGGCGACGCTGGGGCTGCCGGACTCACCCGGGGTGACCGGCGCGGCGGCGGCCGACACGGTCGTGCTGCCGTACAACGACGCGGACGCGGTCCGGGACCTGTTCGCCGCCCGGGGCGCGGAGATCGCGTGCGTCATTACCGAGGCCTGCCCGGCGAACATGGGCGTGGTGCCCCCCGCGGCCGGGTTCAACGAGCTGCTGCGGACCGTGTGCGACGCTAGCGGCGCGCTGCTGGTCATGGACGAGGTGCTGACCGGGTTCCGGGTGACGGCGTCGGGCTGGCACGGCGTCGACGGGGTTCGCGGCGACCTGGTGACGTTCGGCAAGGTGATGGGCGGCGGGCTGCCGTGCGCCGCGTTCGGCGGGCGGGCGGACATCATGAGCCGCCTTGCTCCGGCCGGGCCGGTTTACCAGGCGGGCACGCTGTCCGGCAACCCGCTGGCGACGGCGGCCGGGCTGGCCACGCTCCAGGCGTGCACCCCGGACGTGTACGCGGCGGTGGACTCGTTCGCGGGGGCGCTGTCCAAGCTCGTGTCGTCGGCCCTGGACGAGGCCGGCGTCCCGCACTACCTGTCCGCCGCGGGCAGCCTGTTCACCTTCTTCCTCGGCCGCACGAGCCCGGTCCGTGACTTCGCGTCGGCCAAGGACCAGTCCACGGCCGCGTACGCCGCGTTCTTTCACGCGATGCTCGACGGCGGGGTGTACCTGCCGCCGTCGGCCTTCGAGGCGTGGTTCGTCTCCGCCGCCCACGATGAGCAGGCGCTGGCGCGGGTAGCCGACGCCGCGCCGGCCGCCGCCCGCGCCGCCGCCGCCGTCCTGGGCGCGTAGCGGGGCCGCGGTGTCGGGCCGCGGGCCTAAGGCGGGCGGGCGGACCCGGGCGAGCCGGGCCCGCAGCGGCTGGGCGTCGGAGCCCGGCTGGTCGTGCAGCAGCGTGACCGCCTGCTGCCAGCTGACGCGAGCGGCCGGGTAGTCGCCGGCCGCCTGCTGGGCATCGCCGAGGCCGGTCAGGGCGGTCGCGATGCTCAGCTTCTCCCCGGCCTGCCGGTAGATCGCCAGCACCTCCATGTAGGAGGCGATGGCCCGCCGGGGATCGCCGAGGGCGAGGCTGATGAAGGCGAGCGTGTTGAGGGCGTCGGCCGTCAGCAGGCGCTGGCCGGTTTCGCGGCTGATGTCCAGCGCCCGGTAGCAGTGCCGCAGCGCTAGGTCATGATCCCCGAGCCGGGAGTAAATGGACCCGAGCGTCTCCTCCGAGTGCGCGATCTCGTCGGGCTCGCCCACCGCGAGCCGCAGCGACAGCGCCTCCTGCTCAAGGTCACGCGCCCGCGCGTACTCGCCCCGCTGGATCAGGACCTGGGCCATGCCGTTGAGCGTCCGCGCGCCTGCCGCCTGGTCGCCCGCGCTGGTGAACCCGCGCAGGGCCTCCTGCAGGTGCCGTTCGGCGTCGGTCACCTCGCCCAGCAGGGCGCACGCGTGCGCGAAGTTGTAGTGCGCGTGCCCCAGGGCCACCGGGCTGGCGAGCCGCTCGGCCGCGGCCAGGGCGGCCGCCTCGATGTCGAGGAAGTCGTGCAGGAACGCGCTACGGGCGAGGAACGGCGCCATCACCGAGGGGATCTGCCAGCAGAAGTCATCCAGGCCGCGCTCGGCCGCCCGTGCGACCAGCGCCAGCGCGACCGGGAGCTCGGCATTGCACCAGGCCCGGGCCTGGTCGGTGGACGCGAACCGCTCGGGCTGGGTGCCCGGCCGGGCGGTGCTGGCCGGGGCGGCGAGCCCGCCGGGGTAGGCGCGGGGCACGGCGACACGCATCGTCCGCAGGTAGTGATCCAGCAGCCGGGCCAGCGCGCCGTCGAGCTCCGCGGCCCGCCCGGCCGCGTAGCGGCGGGCCCCGGCCGGCCAGGTGAACCGGCCCGGCACGTGCTCCGTCACCAGCCCGGCCTTGGCCAGCTCGGCCAGGGCGGCCCGGGCCTCGTCCGCCTGCGAGGCGGCGAGGCTGGCGGCGGCCGGGAGGGTGGTGTCCGGTCCCGGGTGCTCGCTGAGCAGGCGCAGCAGCCGGGCCGCGGGCTCGCTGAGCAGGCGGTAGGTCTGGTCGAGGGCGGCCTGGGCGGTGCTGTCCAGGGCGGTGCTGCTGTCCAGGGCGGTGCTGTCCAGGGCGGTGCCGGGCGGAAGCGGGCTGGCCGAGGCGTCGCCATCGGCGGCCGGGGAACCCTGCTCGCCTGCCCGGGGGCCGGGCACGGCCGATAGCGGCGGCAGCGGCTGGGCGGCGACGGCTCCGGGCTCTTGCGGGTAGGGACTTGGCCGGAAGGCCGTCGCCCACAGGTCGACCAGGCTCCCCGCGCCTGCGGTGGCCGGCCCGACTGCCCGCGTCAGGGCGCGGATGGCCCGGCGGGGCGGCAGCGAGTGCCCGTCCAGCCACTGCTGCCATTGCCCGGGGGTGTACTCGCTGTACTCGGCCGAGCCGAGGGCCTCCAACGGGCCGGTGGCATCGAGGCCGGGCAGGGACGCATCATCGGACGACGTTATGTCCGCGAGTACGTCCGGTGACAGCTGCTCGCTGTCGGCCAGCCGTCGTAGCGCGATGAAGAACTCTCGCTCAGCTGGCGTCAGGCGCGCGGGCAGCGCCGCGCGTCCCTGATCGTCGTCATGCATCCGCGTCCCGCCTAGGCCATGCAGTCCGTGCCCGCTTCAGGGCTGCGGAACCCCCCGGAGCAGCCTGGCTTGTCCATAGCGTATCTCACATACACATCGCAGAAGCTGCAATCCAGCACCGATCGCGCATTTGCCTCACATGGCTCACGCAGGGCGGCCGGGACCGGCTGCGGGCGGGAAACTCCGCCAAGGCCTCGCGCGTCATCACTAGTGGTGGTCGAAAAGCCCGGGCGGGGTTGCCCGGAGACAGGACGGGAGGCGTACTAACGCCATGCCAGTGCGTAACGTAATCAGCACTCTCAGTGCCGACGGGACCGAGATCATGGGACCGGGAGTGCTGATGTACCACTACCCGAGTCCCGACATCATGAACGGCAGCCTGCTGACCGTCGAGAATAACCACATCTGCGTGCTCAAGTCACGGGGCGCGATCCTCAACGTGTACGAGTCTGGCCAGTACCCGGTGGAAACCCCGCAGCGGGTCCTGCTCGGCAACATCCAGCAGGCGTTCTACGGCGGCCAGTCGCCCTGGCAGTACGAGGTGCTCTTCGTCTCGCGGGCCAAGAGCGTCGCCAAGGCCAAGGGGGTGGCGCTGTCGCGCGAGCTGGCCGAGCTCGTCTACGACGTCGACTACTACATTCACGTCGACAGCCCGCAGGATGCGGTCAAGCTCGTCACCCACATGCCGTACGCGGGCCACCTGCTGACCACCGAGCAGATCAACGCCTACGCCGGCCCGGTCGTCGAGCAATCGGTCAACCAGCTCGTCCAGATCACTCCCCTGGAGCAGGTCAACGAGAAGATCCACGAGATCACCGAGCTCGTGCGCGGGCACCTGCAGGACTTCCTGGCCGCCTACGGGATCATGCTCAACGACGTCAAGGTCTTGATCCGGCCGCGGGACGAGCGGATGCGGGAGCTGATCTCGCTGCGCGCGTTCGGCCTGTCGGAGCTGGACGCCGTGCGCTACTACGTCGCGATGAAGATGGCGGAGCACGGCCTGGTCTCCGCGCCCAACATGGCCGTCGGGGCGCCCTTCAACATCGGCTACGCCAGCCAGCCGGCGGCGCCCGGGCCGAACGGCGCTAGCGCCAACGGCACGGCCGGGATCGGCGGCGTGCCGACGATCGACGGGCTGGTGCCCGGCCTCGGCTGACGCCCTGAGGAGCGGTGGCCCCAAGGAGCGGTGGCCCCAAGGAGCGGTGTCCCTAAGGAGCGGTGGCGGTGACCATCAGCCGCCGCCGCAGGTCGAAGTACTGCAGTGCCCACATGCCCTCGTCGCGCAGGTCGGACAGGGCGGGCGGGCCGTCCGGGGGAAGCGCCGCCGCTTCTTCCCACACGGCTCGCTCGCGCTCGTGCCACGGGTCGCGCTCCAGCACCTCGACGTCCGCCAGGCCCGCCTCTCGCAGGCTGCCGGCGACGTCCATCCGGCGAGCCTGGGACGGCAGCCGCTCGTCTGCGTGGTCGCGGGCCTCCCAGCCGGTCACCACCACCCGGCCGCCGGGCGTGAGGACGCGCCGCATCTCGGCGAAGGCGGTCACCGGGTCCTCGGGAAAGCCGATCGCGTCAGCGCACAGCACCGCGCTGACCGAGCGGGCCGGCAGGCCGGTGGCGGCGAGCTCGGCCAGCCGGAAATCGGCCACCTGGCCGCGACGGCGGGCCTGCTCGCGCGCCTGGTCGAGCGCCACCTCGGAGAAGTCCACCCCGATCAGCCGGGCACCGGTGTCGCCGGCGATCTCCAGCCCGTAGGTGCCGCGGCCGCAGCCGAGGTCAAGCAGGGTGTCGCCCGGTTTCAGCCGCAATTGCCCGATGATCTCGGGGATGCCCTCAACCGGGATCATGCCAGGCGGCACTTCCAGGGGCAGCCCCATGTGGCGGCTAATGACCGCGTCCGCGCCCGGGTCGGCCGCGCGGTCGGCATACCAGCTGTCGAAATGCTCCTGGTATCGAGGCTTCGGGGACACGGATCCCATTATGGTCACTGTCGTCTTGGCGTCGCCATCATTTCCCGGCCAGCGGCCGCTATCGGGCCAGGCGGGCGCGCTGGCGGGCGGCGAGGGCGGCCGCGGCGGGGGGCGGGGCGGAACTCCGGGCGCCGCGGGCGCGTCAATACTGGGTGAGGAGGAACATGGCTGACACCGTCGGGGATCAACTGCGGAGCCTGCTCGGGGCGGACGTGTACACCCAGAAGGGCCGGATGCGGGCGGATGACCTCCTGGTCAGGGAGCGCGCCTGCCAGAGCCTGGGGGACGCCTGCGCCCGGATCAGGAAGCTGAGCAGCCAGTGGCGGGCCGAGCGGGTCCCGCCCTCTACCCGCGAGCAGCCGTTCCCGCCCGCTGGGGTGATGGAGCCGCTGCGCCGGGCCGACCGCGTCGCCCGCGCCATTGACGACGCGGCGACCGACGTCCGGGGACTGCCGTTGCTGGGCCCGGACAAGGTGTGGGACCGGGTCCGCACCGTCGGCCTGGCGGACCTGCTGCAGTTCGACTGGACGCTGGTCGGGGAGGCCGATGCCCTCGCGGATGCGGCCGCCGCCGCGGCCGACCTGGCCGCACTGGACGTGGCGGCCCTGGAGGAGCACCTGGGCAAGCTCCGGTCGGTGGTCGCCGACCGTCGCCAGTACGCCCGGATCCTGGGCTAGCGGGAGACTCGCAAGCGACGGCAGGAAGCTCATAACCTGCCCTAACGCCGATGGCGCGCACGCGCGGCACGGTACCCTGGCCTGGCTATGGCTGAGATGACGATTGTGCACTTGCTGCGGCATGGCGAGGTTTACAACCCCCAGCACGTCTTGTACGGGCGCCTGCCGGACTTTCACCTTTCCGATAACGGGCGGCTGATGGCGGACGCCGCCGCTGACTTCTTCGCCGAGCGGGACGTGGCGGCCGTTTTCGCCTCGCCGCTCGAGCGCGCCCAGGAGACGGCCGCCCCCACGGCCGAGCGCCGGGGGATCGCGGTCCAGACCGACCGGGGCCTGATCGAGTCGGCCAACGTGCTTGAGGGCAAGACCATCTCCCTCGCTCAGCTGGCCGTCAACCCGCTGAACTGGCGGCACCTGTGGAACCCGTTCACCCCATCCTGGGGCGAGCACTACCAGCAGGTCGCGGGCCGGGTCTGGCAGGTCGTGGAGACGGCGCGGGATGCCGCCCGCGGGCATGAGGGGGTGTGCGTCAGCCACCAGCTGCCGATCTGGGTGACCCGGCTGCGGGCCGAGAACCGGCGGCTGTGGCACAACCCGAACAGCCGCGAGTGCGCCCTCGGCAGCGTGACGAGCTTCACCTTCGAGGGCGACAAGCTCGCCAGCGTTTCCTACACGGTGCCGCCCCGCCGTCAACTCCACGACGCGGGTGCTGCACAATAGGTAGGTACTACCCTCTGTAGGAGAATGCACGTGCCGCTGCGCCCACTCAGGCTCGCAAGCAAGCGCAAGGCGGTCGTCAGCCTGGCGGCCGTCGCTGCCGTGCTGCTGGCCGGCGGCCTCTGGGCCGGCCTGCGGGGCGGGGGCACGCCGAGCGGGCAGTCCTACGTGGACGGCAACCCCGACGCTGTCATCTACGCGGCCGGGCACCGGGCGGCCCTCCCGGAGTTCTCGGGCACGACGCTGGCCGGCGCGCGGCTGACATCGGCCACGTATCGCGGCCAGGTGCTTGTCCTTAACTTCTGGGGGTCATGGTGCTCGCCGTGCCGGTCCGAGGGGCCGACGCTCGCCGCGCTATCCACGAGGTACCAGCACGCGGGGGTGTCGTTCCTCGGCGTGGACACCCAGGACACCCCGACTAACGCCGAGGCCTTCGAGCAGGGCTTCGGCATCAAGTACCCGAGCCTGAACGACCCCGGCAACTCGGTCGCCCAGGTCATCGGCGGCGCGGTCCCGGTCAGCGCCACCCCGACCACCCTGGTCATCGACCGGACGGACCACGTGGCGGGCGCGATCTTCGGCACGGCGACGTACTCGGTGCTCAACGACATGCTCAGCAAGGTGGCCGCTTAATGACGAACGTCCACGAGGAAGCCACCGCCCAGGCCGAGGGCACGGTCCAGGAGCAGGCCGCGGTTCAGCAGGAGGCGGCGGTTCAGGAAGAGGCCGCCACCACGACGTTCGCGGAGGACGGCCCGGCCAGCCCGGCCGCCGCCGGGAGCGCCCGGCCAGCGCCCGCGCGGGCCGACTGGGGCTGGCCTCGCTGGGCCTGGCGGCAGCTCACCTCGATGCGGACCGCGCTGGTGCTGCTGTTCCTGCTCGCGCTGGGCGCCATCCCCGGCTCGCTGCTGCCCCAGGAGGGCCAGGACCCGGCCGGGGTCCAGAACTACTTCGCCTCGCACCCCGGCCTCGCGCCCTGGCTGAACCACCTCGGGCTGTTCAACACGTTCGCCGCCCCGTGGTTCGCGGCGATCTACCTGCTCCTGTTCGCTTCCCTGATCGGCTGCGTCGTGCCGCGCACGTTCCGGCTCGCCGGGGCGGCCCGCACGCCCCCGCCGCGCGCGCCCCGCAACCTGGGGCGGCTGCCGCACTCGGCCTCGTACTCGGTCGCGCTCCCGCCCGGGGAAGCCGTCGCCATCGCGGCGGGCATGTTCGGGGGCAAGCGCTTCCGCCTGCGGCGGCCCGCCGCGGGCGACACCGCCCACTGGCTGTCGGCCGAGAAGGGGTACCTGCGGGAAGCGGGGAACCTCTTGTTCCACCTGGCCCTGCTCGGCGTGCTGGCCTCGATCGCGGCCGGCGGGCTGTTCGGCTACAAGGCCAACAAGCTGCTGGTGGAGGGGAGCAGCTTCTCCGACACGGTCAGCGCGCTGGACGTGTTCCACCCCGGCCGGCTCGTCACCGGCTCGGACCTCGCGCCGTTCTCGATGACGCTGCAGAGCTTCTCGGCCAGCTACTACACGACGGGCGAGTCCAGCGGGCAGCCGTCGTCGTTCGACGCCAAGGGCGTGTACTCCGCGTCGCCCGGCGGGGCGACGAAGCCGTTCGACCTGCGGATCAACGACCCGCTGAACGTCGACTCGACGAAGGTGTACCTGATCGGGCACGGGTACGCGCCGCAATTCACGGTGACCGACGCCAGCGGAACGGTCGTCTACGACGAGGCGACGCCGTTCGTGCCCGCCAACACCAGCAACTTCCTGTCCGACGGGGTCGTGAAGGTGCCCGACGCGGCCCCGACCCAGCTCGGGTTCATCGGGGTCTTCACCCCCACCGCGTTCGCGGCGAACGGCGTCCTGCAGTCTGCCTTCCCCGCCGCCGACGACCCGGCCGTGTCCCTGCTGGCGTATGAGGGGAACCTGGGCCTCAACTCCGGCGTCCCCCAGTCGGTGTACCAGCTCGACACGTCCGCCATGTCGCTGGTGACCCAGCAGCCGTTCCTGTTGCGGCCCGGGCAGTCCTACACGCTGCCCGACGGCCGCGGGAAGATCACCTTCGCCGGCTACAGGCAGTGGGTGAGCCTGGCCGTCACCTACGACCCGGGCCAGATTCCCGCCCTCGTCTGCGGCATCCTCGCCCTGGCCGGGCTGCTCCTGTCCTTCCTGGTGCGCCGGCGGCGGGTGTTCGTCCGCGCCACCCCGGCCGGCGCGGGCAGCGTGGTCACCGTCGGCGGCCTGGCCCGGACCGACGCCAGCGGCGGGTTCGAGGACGAGTTCGCTGAGCTAGTCGCGCAGCTGCGGGCCGCCCATCCGGCCCCGGAGCACGCGGATGAGGCAGTGCTAGCAGACGCGGCGAGGCCCGAGCCAGGCATGTCGCCGGATACGACGCTCGACAAGACAGAAACCGGAGCGTGACGCTCATGTCCGTCAACCAAGGCATGGCCACCCTCAGCGGTGACTTCCTCATGGCCGCCTTGCTGATCTACTCGCTGGCGGTCGTCGCGTTCGCGGGTGACTTCGCGTTCGGCCGTCCGCGCCGGGCCGCCGTCCGCGTGGCCGTCCCCCGGCGCGTGGCGGCCCGGACGCCGGTCGGCGCGGTCATCGACGGCGCTGACGGCGCTGACGGCGGCCCGGACAGCCCCGTGGCGGGCTCGCCGCTGATCTCGGGGCGGGCGCCGGCGCTCGCCGGGGCGGCGCCGGGTGACTCGCTGCCGGCGGCCTCCGTGTCGGCCTGGCGGGCCATCAGGCAGGCGGGCAACTGGGTCCAGGCGGGCCTCGCGTTCAGCGCCCTCGGCGCCCTCGCGCAGCTGGTGGCGGTGATCGCCCGCGGGCTGGCGGTAGGCCGCGCGCCGTGGGGCAACATGTACGAGTTCATCACCGCGCTCACGTGCATCGCGGCGCTCTTCTTCCTGTACGTCATGATCCGCTACCGGGTCTGGGCGCTGGGGGTCTTCGTGATGGGCGCCGTGGTCATCGCGCTCGGGCTGGCCGAGACGCTCATCTACACGGCCGCCGGGCCGCTGGTGCCCGCCCTGCAGTCCTACTGGCTGTCCATCCACGTCACCGCCATGACCCTGGCGACCGGCATCTTCTTCGTCGCCTTCGTGCTCGGCGTCCTCTACCTGGTCGCGCAGGGCTACCACGCGCGGGTGGCCGCGGGCAAGGCGGCCGGCGGCAACGGGCTGATCGCCCGCATCCCGTCGGCCGAGCAGCTCGACAAGCTGACCTACCGCACGGTGATCTTCGGCTTCCCGGTCTGGACGTTCGGCGTCATCGCGGGCGCCATCTGGGCGGACCAGGCCTGGGGCCGCTACTGGGGCTGGGACCCGGTCGAGACCTGGGCCTTCATCACCTGGGTGCTGTACGCCTGCTACCTGCACGCCCGGGCCACCGCCGGCTGGCGGGGCACCCGCGCCCACGTCATCCAGCTCCTGGGCTTCGCCAGCCTGGCCGCCAACATGCTGGTCGTCCAGGTCTTCATCACCGGCATGCACTCTTATGCGGGCGTGGGGTAGCGGGGGAGCGGGGAGAGTGCTCTTTTTCCTGGGGGGATGAAAACCAATCCCCCCAGGCCCCCTGGCCTTGCCGGGGTTGCTCGCCGTTCATCGCTCCAAGCTTCGCTCGCGGGCTCGCTTCGCGTCGCGGCCGCCGTTGTGGCCTGCTTTCCTCCGTGGCTGCCGTGGCACCGGGCTGCGCCGCACGAGCCCCCTCGCGCCTTCGGCTTCCGGGGGCCCGCGGGGTCGCCCGGATAACTCGCTGTGCTCGCTACGGGCAGTCGCCGCGCTCGCCTCTGGCGCTCGCTTCGGCGTGGAGGGCGCTCGCCTTCTATCCTTCCCTGATGGTCTGCTCTAGGGAGCGGAGGAAGGCGGGGTCGTCGTCGGGGCCCCGGGTGGCCGGGCGGCGGTCGCGGCCGGCCGGGTGGCGGGCGAGGGAGGCCTCGGCGGCGGACCAGTCCACGGTCGCTGACCAGTCGAACGTGCCTGCCCAGGCCCAGGGGCGCCGCTGGGGGGACCGGGCGGTCAGCCAGGCGATGGCGCCGAGGATGAAGGTCACGGCGACGATGCTTACCCACGCGCCCTTTGGCAGGCCACGGTAAGCGAACGCCGGGGTTAGCGCCGCGTCAGTGAGACAGTACAGCCAGCATCCGCCCAGGAACAGGACAAACAGGACTCCTGTCAGCATCATAGCCGAAGCGTAACCCCGTCATTCTGGTTCTGTATCGGAAATGGCCAGTATTGACAGTCGTCTCTTTGGTAGCAGTCTGTCACCTTGGATGACGGGGCGGGCGATTGGGAATACTCTGTGCGTTGAGCTCTAAAGCAGGGAGTTCCCAGAATGCGGCTAGGCCTCATGGACCGGCTCCGTCGGCTCGCCCGTCGGCGCTGGACGGCC
>DATBEM010000057.1:0-11331 GCA_036276115.1 Trebonia sp. | reverse complement strand
TTGTCCGCTATATTTCTCTCTGCTGCCGTGATGCGGCGGCGCTAGGCAGGTTGCCCGAGTGGCCAAAGGGAGCGGTCTGTAAAACCGTCGGCTCAGCCTACGATGGTTCGAACCCATCACCTGCCACCACCTGCGGAAACGCCCCGCTAGCTGCGAATTCTCGTGCTGGCGGGGCGTTTCTTCTCTGCCCCAGCATGTGTCACCTTGTATCGCTGTAGGGCGGGGTGTTGCGGGGTCCACGGACGCATGGCGGACGGGAATCGGGGCCAGGGAGCGGTGTGGGTAGCCGCTTGACGGGGTTCCGGTGCCCGTTCCGGGGGCTGTCTGGCCTTGACGTTTGCCGCCGAGTCGAGCGTGCATCCGCATGTGTCCGCCCGCCGGCCCGCGCGATTTCCCGGGGACGAGGCGGCCGGGAAGGCGGGTGCGCTGATGGCTGGGCGGGCGGTCCGGGAGACCGTGACGCTTGCGGGACGGGCGGAGCGGGCGCGGCTGGCTCGCGCCTTTGTAGAGGGGGGTGCTAGGCCCCGGTCACCCGTGCGGGGACGTGGCTGCGTTGCTGGTGGGCGAGCTTTTCTCCAATAGTCTGCGGCATAGCGGCTCGGGTTCTCCCGGGGAGACGGTGACGGTTGCGGTCAAGACGGTGAACGACGTTATCCGGGTCGAGGTCACCGACCGGAGCGGGCCGGGGGTGCCAGAACCGCGACCGGCTGGCAGCGACGCGGAAGACGGCCGGGGGCTCCATCTCGTTGCCCGCCTTGCAGTGCGGTGGGGATGGCGAAGGCGCGGCGGGCGGACCGTCACGTGGTTTGAGCTTCCGCACCCCTGCTGATGCCTCCGCCCGGCGACTGGCCGGAGATGTACCTGGCGTGTACCTCAGCCGGGCGAGAGTGCCGGCGTCTGCCCGTTGCGGCGCATGTAGGGTCCGCGTCTAGTTGGCGAAGTCGGGCTAGTTGGCGAGTGTAGCCTCTACGCAGTTCGGGGGCCTGAAGGACTAGGCTTGGGGCCGACGGTGACCGAGTCGTGGCCACGACGGATACTCGTGAGCGGCGGCGGCGGTTGTTGCCCGCCCGGTAACGCCGGCGTACGGGTTGCCGGGGAGACTACAGGCTGAGAGGATCGTTGCCGTTCTTCCGGATAACTCGACGAGGAGCTTCGGAGCTTGCCATGTTCAGGGAAACTCACCCGATTCTCGGCACGCGGGACATCCAGCGAGCGATGGTGTTCTACACCCGCCAGCTTGGCTTCGAGCTGGCCTTTGGCGACAAGGCCGATCCTCCGAACTACGTCGGGTTCCGGCGTGACGCGGTCGAGCTCCACATGCAGTTTCAGTTCGAGGACGAGATGGGCACGATCCGCCTGCGCTTTCTGGTAGAGGACCCGGACGCCATCTTCAACGAGTACCGGCAGCGTGGTGTCGAGTGCAATCCCGACGGCGTACAGGACACGCCGTGGGGTACGCGCGAATTCGCCCTCTACGACGTAGACGGCAACGCGCTCACCTTCTACCGGGATCTGACGAGTGCGGAGAAGGAGCGGCTGATGTCGGAGCTTGACGGGCCGCGTTCAGGACCGGAGTGCTTATAGCACGGCCGGACATCGATTGCCGACCGACAACCGAAAACCGCGTCGAAAAGAGCCGTGCCGTCGGCGAGTCGCCAACTAGCCGAGGAATCGCCAAGTAACGCCACCTAGCCTTCACGATTCGCCAAGTAGGTCCGGTCCCTACAGCGCAGGTCGCCGACGCTGGCCGCCTGGCCAGGTATATGGCAGGTACATCGCAGGTATATCTGCGGACGACGGCATCGGTATGGTCGCCGCCTTGCCTGCCCGGCCGTTAGCCGCGCTGTGCGCCGTCGGGCCAGATCACGCGCACGGGGGTGCCGTGCTCGCGGGCGTATGCGACGACGTCGGCGGTGCCGCCGTAGGACCGCGCGGGCTTGCCGTCCCAGACCGCGTACAGCTCGTCCGCCTCATCGACCATGAGCCTGCTGGCGGCCATGTGGGACTCGGGCGTGGAGGCGGTGAACGGCAGGCGGTGGACGGCGGCGGCGCGGGCGAACAGGTCGTCGTACCCGGGATGGGAGTCCTCCGGCAGCTTCTCCCGGTACTCGGCGGCGGGGATGACGGCCTCGAGGGTGCCGCCGAGGTCGGTGACGGCGCGGGCGAAGATCTGGTCGGCCCCGTCGGCCAGGCAGGACAGGCCGGCCACGTCGGGCGCGCGTTCGGCGAGGGCCGCGCGGAGGGCCTGGTCGACCAGGCTCACGGTCGGGGCGGGCAGGCCGCGGTGGCCTGAGATCGCGATGCGGTACATGCACATCCTCTAAAGCAGGGCTGAGCGGAGCTGGTCATCGAAGTCCCGGACGTAGCTGGTGGCGGGTCCGGCGTACTCGCGGCGGAACCGCCGTGCCCGGTCGACGATGCGCTCGGAGGAGTAGGCGGTGCCGACCCCGAGGGCTTCGCAGGCGAGCCGGAACGACTCATCGATCCGGTCGCTGTCGCGCCGGGCCGCGCCGTCCTGGCGGGCGGCGGTCGCGACGTCGAGCATGATGACGGCGCGCTGCTTGGGGGCGGGCTGGGCGGCCGACAGGGACTCGGTGAACGCGGCGAGCGCGTCGCCGGGCCGGATGAGCCGGACCGCGACCAGCGCCCGGTACCCGGCCAGCTTGGCGTGGTCGAACGGGAACACCCAAGGCCAGGGCGGGGGTTCTGTCCGCCGGTCCTGGTCGATGGCCCGCGCGGCGCGGGCCAGCGCGTGCGAGGCTGCGTCCGCGTCGCGGCGCGCTGTCGCGAAGCTGAGGGCCTCGGTGGCGTCCAGCCATGCACGCGGGGACGGGTGCGGCGTGGCGCCGATCTGCTGGCGTGCCTCGCCGACGAGGGTGAGCCCTAGTTCGGGGTCGCCGCCGTCGGTCTCGAACGCGGCCAGGCTGCCGAGCATGTACCCGGCGAGCAGGTCTTGCCCGGCCTGGCGGGCGCGGGCGATCGCCATACGATAATAGGCCCGCGCGGTGCCGATGTCGTACATGTCGGCGTGCAGCCAGGCCGCGAAGCCCGCCGCCTCGCTGGCGGCGGCGGCCACGTCCGCTGCGTACGGAGTCTTGCCGGCCCGCGCGAGCATGCGGCTGGCCATCTCCACGTGCGCGGTCACGCCCCGCGCCAGCTCGCGGGCGGACGTGGTGGCATCCAGCCTGCGCTGCGCGCCGGTAATCGCTGTCAGTGTCGGGGCCGTCGTCTCATCAACGACCGCCCGCGTAGGCAAGGGGACCAGGGCCAGCGCCATTGCCTTGCCGAAGTCTCGCCGTTTCGTCGGATCGTCACCTCCCGGGTCGCCGAACCGGAGTAGGTGAACGGGTACCCCGATCCGGCGCGATATCTCCCGGACCTGGTCGACGGTGAGTGCCTGCTGCCTCCGAAGCACGTTCGAGACCCAGCTCTGGGAGTACCCCGCCGCCAGGGCCAGCTGTTTCTGCTTCCAGCCGTGCGCTCGCCGGATCTCCTCCAGCAGCGTTGCGAAGTCGCAGCTTGCGAGCGCTGCGGCGACGGCCGGAGAGGACCAGAACTCTGGCGGTAGGGGCCTGTCTGTCTGGTCCATGAGGATAGGTTACGGCACGTCACCGCACACGACTCCTACCACCAACGGTAATAGGACGTCCCCTGTTGGTAATCGCCGGTTCCGGCCAGGTGCCCTGCCCGCCACCATCGAACTTGTGCAGGGGCAACTAGTCAACAGGGCAATACCGGTACCCGGGAGATGCGCCCGGCATCACCGCGTTCTTGACGGCCCCGCTGCTGAACCCGTAACAGGCGATCCAGCAGGCGGGCCTCGCCTGGATGGCCGCTGACCAGGAGGACTTAGGTGGCTGACCAAGCGGCACTGCCCGGCGTTGACCAGGCAGTCCCGAATGTCGCGGGAATGTGGGATTACTACCTCGGCGGGAACGAGAACACCGACGCCGACCGGGAAGCGGCCCGGCTGGTACTCGGGGCCGCACCCGATGTCCCGCTGGCCGCCCTGGAGAACCGGGAATTCCTCAAGCACGCGGTCCGGTTCCTCGCCGGGGAATCCGGCATCTGCCAGTTCATTGACATCGGCCCCGGCCTCCCCACCAGGGGCAATGTCCACCAGCTCGCAAGGGAGCACAACCCGAACGCGCGAGTCGTCTACGTTGACAATGACCCGGTCGTGCTCGCGCGTGGCCGCGCTTACCTTGACGGCCTGGGCGACGTGATCCTCATCCCCGGCGACCTGCGAGACCCCGGCGGCATCCTCGGGCACCCCGAGCTGCGGAGAATCATCGACTTCTCCCAGCCGGTGGCGCTGAGCATGACGCTGCTGCTTCATTTCGTCCGCGACGAGGAAGATCCGTACGGGTGCGTGGCCCGGCTGTGCGATGCCCTGTGCCCCGGTAGCTGCCTGGTCATCTCCCACGTGACCCTTGAGAACCGGGACGAGGCCGCGCTGGGCCAGATCGCCGGCGCTTACGACCGGGCGACCGCGCCGATGGTGATGCGGACAAAAGACGAGGTAAAGCGATTCTTCGCCGGGTTCGAGATGGTCGAGCCCGGCATTGTCTTTCTGTCGCAGTGGCGCCCGTCGACGGAGTACTACGCCGGCGGCGGAACCCGCTGGGTCTACGCCGGGGTCGGGACGAAGCCCTGACGCCGGCCAGCGCGTCACCACCGAGTTCATTCGCATTAACCGTCGCCGAGGAAGGGAGTCGTTACCGTGAGCCAGGCCAGTGCCGTGGCCGCGCCAGGTGTACTGGGGCCGGGCGCAAGAGGGTTCAAGCCCGAGATGGACAGGTTGCGGGAGCGGATGCGCGGCCTGGGGTTCAGCTACGACGAGATCGCCGTCGAGGTGTCGCGCCGCTACCCGGTGCGCCCGCGTCAGGCGTACCGGCTGGCCTGGGGGTGGACGCTGGACAAGGTGGCGGAGCGGTTCAACGAGCTTGCCGCCCGCCAGGGGACCGACCCGGACGGCAAGGCGGGCATGAGCAGCCCGCACCTGTGCGAACTGGAGCGCTGGCCCGACAGCGACCGCAAGCCGTCGGTGTACGTGCTGTGCCTGCTCGCGAAGGTCTATGAGACCGACGTGCTGTGCCTGCTGGACCTGGCTGATCATGAGAGCCTGCCGCAGCACGACCGGCTGGTGCTGATGCGCCGCCAGCGGGCGGAGACGCCGTTCGGGGAGCGGGTCCTGGTGCTGGCGGAGGAGCGCGGGCTGTCGCTGCGGGAGCTGGCCCGCCGGGTGCCGTGCGACGCCTCGCACCTGTCGAAGGTCGTCCACGGCCGGAAGCGGCCGTCGGCTCGGGTGGCGGCCCGCCTGGACGACGCGCTGGGGGCTGCCGGGGAACTGGTCATCCTCGCGGGGGCGGTTGAGGCAGCTCCAGACGACGACGCTCCGGGGCAAGGGCCGGACCCCGGCCGGCGGCCCGCTGACGGGCGGGCCGTGACCGGCGAGGGCATGACGCTGACGCTGCCGTACGTGCCGGCCCGCCTGGTGATCGAGGTATCCGCCCCGGCCGCAGCCGCCCCGGCGCACGCCGAGCCCGGCGGGCGTCTCGCGCTGGTCCGGGACGGCACTCCCGGGCAGGCGCGGGCGGAGGCGGCAGGCCGGTGAGCGGGCAGACCGTCGGCATCGTCCCTCGGGACGGCCGGCTTCCAGCCCAGCTGGGAGACAGCGCGCGGGTCTGCGAGTCCTGCCGCAAGACGCGCCTGTCCGGCTACAACCCGGGGACCATGTGCAGCCCGTGCCAGCGGGCGCTGTTCGACCGGCAGCACCTCGCCGACCCGGACGCAGGCGATGACCTGGCCACGTGGGTGTGGGACAGCGGGCCGATGCGCGAGGCGCTGGCCCGGCTGGACTTCCGGTCGGTGCTGGTGATCTACCGCTCGGCCGCCGGGATCAACCGCCGGGAACTGGGTGAGCGGGCCGGGGTGTCGGAGAGCGTGATCTGGTACTGGGAGGCCGGGCGGCGGCAGGGCATCTACGACATCCGCCAGCTCCTGCAGTTCGCGGACTCGGTGCAGGCGCCCCGCCCGGCGCTGCTGCCGGTGATCCTCTGCCAGCCGTGCGGTCTCGGCGACCTGGTGCCCGGCCTGGCGGCTCTCCCGTCCGGAGGCGCTGGCCATGGCTGACCGGCGGGCAGCAGCGCTTGTCGTCGAGGCGGCGGGCGCGGCGGCGCGGTCGCTGGCCGCCCGGCTGGCAGATCACGGCTACCAGGTGAGCTTCCCGCCAGGCCGCGACCCGGCCGTCTTCAAAGTGACAGGTCTGACCGGCGGCCCATGCGTGGAGGTCAGCGCCGAGGATAACGGCCAGGCCGCCTGCCACTACACCGGCCGCAGCGCGGCCGAGGCCGCCCAGGTCATCGCCCGGCTCCCGGTTCCCGGCCAGCCCGAGGATGAGTCCGCGCCGGACACGGTGACCGCGACCTGGGACGGCATCGAGATCGAGTGGCACTACCAGCCCCCAGACGGGCAGCCCGCCGACCCTCGCCAGATGACCGCTGCCCTGCTCGCCCACCTGGCCGTCCTCGACGGCCGTGCTCACCGGAAGGACGACCCGACGTGACAACCACCTGCCTTCCTGGTCGCACCGCGCCGGGCGAGCTGCTGCGCCTGGTCGCAGACGGCCTGGCCGGAGCCGGCCTCGACGTCAGCCCGCCCGCCGACGGGGAAGGCCGCCTGGACATCGCCTGGCCGGGGGCGCGGTGCACCCTGGCGGTCGGCGAGGGCGGCAGCGCCGAGTGGGAGTACTGGCCCTGGTCCCCGGCCGACGCCGACCCGGACCTGACGGCTGACCTGGCCACCTTCCTGCTGACCGGCCAGGCGGGGCCGCAGCCGCGCCTGGGGGCCGGGCACCAGCTAGAGAACGTCACGTTCAAGGGCATCGTCGGCCTGGAGCTGAAGGCCCGGGGCCTGGACGTGGAACTGGCGGTCTACTGCGACGAGACCGCCTTCGACACCTTCGCCGAGATCATCGCGACCGTTCCCGGGCAAGGCGACGACGGCGGGCAGGTCTGCGTGACCGACGAAGGCGGCCTGACCTGGACCCGAGACTACTGGGCCGAGGCCGCCGCCCTCATTGCCGCGCCGGGCCTGTGCGGCCAGGCCGCTGACCCGGTCAGCATCGCCGGCTCGGTAGTGGACGCGGTCACGCGGGCGATGTCGCTCCTGCGCCCGGCCGAGGCAGGGCCATGGCTGAGCAGCTCCTGACATCGCCCCGCACCAAGGTGCCCCACCACGGGCCGGTACGCCCCGACTGCCCGGTTGAGTGCCTTCTTTCGGTCCTGTCGCTGCACAGCTTCAACCCCCTGTCCTGGGCGCAGGACGCCCCGTTCGACCCGCCGCGCACCGTCGGCGACGTGGTGGACCTTTACACCAGGCACCAGCTCCGCATGATCCGGGGCCTCGGGCCCCGCCGCACCTCCGAGATCGAGGCCGCCCTGGTCCTGGCCGGGCTCGACCTCACCAGGCACCAGGTGCAGCCCGCGGACGGCAAGGGAGCCGCCACGTGAGCACAACGGACCAAGCCGCCGGGACGCAGTAAGGACACGATCATGCACTGCAAGACGAGCAACCGGACGCAGCACACGGGCGGGCACCCTCGTCTTGCCGCAGGCCAGCCAGCTCCCCGCCATCACGACCGGCCCCCGGCCGCCAGGCAAGGCGCGGCGCGGGCCGCGCCATTCGCCGTGCAGTGGCCGTACCGGACCTTCCTCGAACTGGGAGCGCTGGCCGGCGCGGTGCCGTCGGCCCGGCTGCACGCCCGCCTCATCTTGCTGGAATGGGGCCTGGCCGCGCTCAAGGATGACACCGAGGCCGTGGTGTCGGAGCTGGTCGCCAACGGGGTCCGGGCCACTCGCGCGGCGGGGCACGACGCCGTGCGGGTGTGGCTGGTCTCTGACCTTGGCCAAGTCGTGGTCTTCGTCTGGGACGCCAACCCGCAGCCTCCCGCGCAGGCCGCCGACCCCGGCGCGGACGCCGAGAACGGGCGCGGCCTGCTGCTGGTCGAGGCCCTCAGCCAGCGCTGGGGGCACTTCAGCTACGACGGCGACGGGAAGGTCGTCTGGGCGCTGCTGGAGGCGGCCCCGGTTGCACATGGTGCCCCGGCTAACGGTTTCATCCCCTGACCCGCACGGCGGAAAGCGAGCACCCGCCCGTGCCGGGCGGACGGCTGGAAGGAGCAAATGCGATGTTCGACAGCCTCAACGACCAGGCGGTGCGCGCCGCCCATGACGCGGCCCGCCTGCTGTATGACAACCACCGCGCACTCGGGCTGGACGTGCTGGCGGTCAAGCTCGACACGCTTCGCGTTGACCTCGCCGTGGAACTGGAGAACCGGGGAAAGCCGCTGGCCCCGGCCGACGGGCAGCCGCCCTCTAGTGGCTGACAAGTACAAGAGCCCCCGCGCGGGACCGGCCCGAGTGCCTTGAGCTGCGAAGGAGCACGATCGCGATGACCACTCTACGTCCCTTGGCAGGCGCCACGGCGGCGCGAAGGCCGGAGCACACGGCGGCGCAGGAGACTCTGCCGTTGCGAGCACCGGGAGCGCAGGGTCCTTCATTCCCCGTGCCGCAGTGGAAGCCTGGTACCTCACCCGGGCCAGAGACGATGCGGAGGGTCGCTGCGGCCCTGAAACGACTGTGAGTACCGTGCGCTGGCGCTGGCGCGGGGCCGGGGCGGCGGCTGCGGCCCTACCGGCCTGCGGTGAGGGACGCGATGGCCTTGTCGTCGTGCCGCTTGGAGCGCGGGAACCGCTGCCCGTCGGGGTCCGTGTGCTGTTCCCAGTCCTGGCAGTGCCGCAGCAGGCGGGCGAGGGCGGCGGGGCCGGAACGCGCGAGCGCGGGCCAGTCGTCCAGGCCCAGGTGCCGGGCGGTGTTCACCACGCCGTCGGTGGCGAGCACGGCCCAGGTTTCCGCCGTCGCGGGGAGGGTGATGGCCAGCGCGTGGCCGGCTGCGGCCGGGTCCGTTGCGGCGATCCAGTAGCCACCAGGCCGGTTACGCCGGAGCCGCTGCCCGCGCTGGAGGGCGCGGAGCAGATCCCGGTGGGCGTCGCCGTAGCCGCCCCCGGCCGCCAGCCGCTCGCGGTACTGCCGCTGCTGGGGCAGGTGCAGCCCGGCCAGCCGGTCATCGGTCAGCGTCCCGGTGCCTGGCCCGGTGCCGTAGAAGATGTAGCTGTCGCCCAGGGCCAGCAGGTCAAGGGCGCCGTCGGCGAGGCGGGCCATGACCACGGTGCTGGACGGGCAGCCGGCATCGTCGTCCAGGCCCACTTCTGCGGCCGTCGCCGTGATGGCCTCGCCGAGCACGCTGGCCAGCGGCGCCTCCGGGGCGACCGCCAGGGCCGCTGCGATGGCGGCTCCCAGGCGGCTAGCGTACTGCCCCGGCGGGACGCCAGTCGGCTCGAAGGCGCTGGCCCCGTCCAGGACTATGACCGCGTTGCCGGTGACGACGACCCGGTCGGCGCCTTGCGGCGGCTCGGGTAGCTGGGCGGCAGTGATGCGCACGAGGTCACCAGGTGAACGGGCCGGCGGCCAGGCTGCTGCCGGTGATCTCCAGGCCGTCATAGGACGCCAGGGTGACCAGCGACAGCGAGGCGTCCCCGGCGCCGGCGAACAGCTCGGCGAGGTGCCCGGTCAGGTAGTGGACCGCGCCGAGCGAGCCGATCGCGTGGATGCCCGCGATGTGGACCGTGACGTGGCCGCCGTCCTGGTGGCGGCCGACGTAGGCCAGGTCGGCGGGGGTCGGGTCCGGCTCGTCAGTCGGGGAGCCGAGCCGCTGCCCGGTCGCCCGCTGCACGATCCACCAGCGCCCGCCGTCCTCGCGCATGTCCAGCGCCTGGTCCCGGGCGAGCAGCGCGGCCCCGACCGGCGCGGTCTTCGGCCCGCAGATCACCACCGCGTCGCCGGGCGGCGCAGAGGCGGTCCCGGGACCGATCTGGTAGCGGGTGACGGCCAGCGCGTACCCCTCCAGGAGGCGGGCGGCCTCCTCGCCGGCCTGCATGTCCTCGGCGGCGACCAGCGGGCGCTGCCGGTCGGTGACGCCGTGCCGCAGCGGGACGCCGACGCTGACCGGGCCGGTGCCGAAGAAGGCCCGCTCCGGCGGCGGGGCGGTGCCGCGGATCTGGGAGACGCGGCCCTTGGTCAGCCCCATCGCGGCGGCGATCTGGGTGTAGCTCAGCCCCAGCTCCCGGTGCGCGTCCTCGACCGCCACCCGGCGGAGCCGGGCCAGCTCGGCCGCCCGCTGCTGGTAGACGGCCAGCAGCTCGGTCGCGCGGCGACCGCGCCGCACCGGGTCCGGGTCGCGGCGCACGTCATCGAAGTCGTCCGTGGCCCCCACGGAGCAGAGTTTAGACCCCTTGACGGCCGACTCGCACGGACCGTACCGTGCGTTTATACCCCTATACAGTCTGTGCCCGCCAAAGACGCCGGGCTTGTTTATGCCCCTAAACAACGGGGGCTCCCGCAGAAAGCCGGCCTGGCAGAGGAGGCCACTAATGACCTGTAACAGCACGGCACCCGGGCAACGCCCGGCGGGGAAGGCTGCCGCCGTCATGCTCGGGCTGCCGACGTACGGCAGGGCCGGGGAGGCTGCCTCGGCGGCGGTGCCGCCGCTGGCGGGGCTGCGGTACGTGGAGGTGGAGACCGCCCGGTACTGCAACCGGACCTGCCCCTGGTGCCCGAACGGGCACACGGGCGCGCGGCGCGTCCAGCAGCTCATGCCCTGGCCGCTGCTGGCCAAGGTGGCCGCCGAACTCGGGGAGGCCGGGTTCGCGGGCTTCTTCGCGCTGCACAACTACAACGAGCCGCTGGCCAACCCGAGGCTGCACGACGAACTCGCCCTCCTGCGCGCCGCCGCGCCGCAGGCCCGGCCGGCGATCTACACCAACGGGGACCTGCTCAAGCACGATGGCCTGGAGCGTCTGCTGGCGGCCGGGGTCAGGTACGTCCGGGTGACCCGCTACCCGCACCGGGCCGACGTCGCCCCCAACGAGGCGGCGCTGCGGCGCTGGCTGGCCCAGGCCGGGCTGGCGGACGCGCTCAGCTGGCAGCTCGGCCCGGTCCGGCAGGGGCTGGCCGCACGCTGGGAGGACGAGGCCGCCGGGGTGCTGGTGGAGGTGATCAGCCCGTCAGTCGCCACCTACAACGACAGAGGCGGCACCGCAGCGGTCCCGGCCCAGGCCAGCCCGCGCACGCAACCGTGCCAGATGACCGCGACCTCGCTGTCAGTCGACTACCGGGGCATCGTCAAGATGTGCTGCAACGTGATCCCCGACTCCGCCCCCGAGCACGAGCGGTACGCCGTCGGGTCGGCCGCGGACGCGACCCTGGCCGA
>DATBEM010000056.1:0-14977 GCA_036276115.1 Trebonia sp. | reverse complement strand
GCGTACAGGGGCATGATGCTCAGCGGCGTGCCGAACTTCGTCTTCACGATCGGCTACACGAACGCGTCGTGGACGCTGCGGGCCGACCTGATCTCCGAGTTCGTCGTGCGGCTCCTGCGCTACCTCGCCACCCGCGGCTATGACCAGGTCGTCCCGGTCAACGACGACCCCCGCATCGGGGAGCGGCCGCTGATCGACTTCCAGTCCGGGTACATCCAGCGCTCGCTGCACGAGTTCCCGAAGGCCGGCTCGCGCGGCCCGTGGCGGGTCGTCATGAGCTACCCGCGCGACCTGCGGGCGCTGCGCTACGGCCGGATCAGCGACAAGGCGCTGCGCTTCTCCCGCCGGCCAGCGGCCGGCGGGAGAAGCCACAGCGGGCAGCCTGGCGCCTAGGCGGACTCAGGCTGCCCGCGCAGGGCGGCGAGCTCGGCGGCAACGGCACGCTCATGCTCGGCGGTGTCCGCCCTGGCCTTACGGGGGCTCCACCGGCCGGCCATGATGAGGATGAACGGCAGGAAGAGCACCATGCCGCCGACGCACACCCACCACCAGTCCTTCCACTGGCCGGGGGCGGCGGCCGCCGCGTCCTGCACGGCCGGGCCGTGCTGGTTGAGGAACAGCAGGTCGGCCCGGGGGACGGCGGCGACCGCCTGCAGCCGGGTCGTGGCGGCGGCGGGGCTGATCTTGAACGCGGTCGCGATCTCCCCCACTGCCTTCGTCGCGGCGGCCGTGTCGGTCGGGCTGGCCTGCAGGGCGCCGAGCGTGGCCGGATCGACCGCCTTGATCGTGGCCAGCTGCGGGGCGTACTGGGCCGACAGCGTCGCGACCGGCGTCCCGTAGGTGACCAGCGGGGTCATGGAGCTGACGACCGACGGCAAGATCGCCACCGAGATCGCGATGACCGCGCGGATGATCCAGCCCCAGACGGCGAGGCCGGTCGCGGTCAGGGCCGGGTTGTGCTTCTCGACGGTCTCGGTGAAGCTCGCCATCCACGGCCCGTAGGCGATGCCCAGGAACGCCGCCATGATGCTGATCACCACCGCGAGCGTGGTGAAGGTGGTGCTCGCGCCGAGGTTGAGGAAGATGATCAGGGCGATGATCGCCCCGACCGCGCCGACGACCATGAACGGCTTGCGCACCCCGAGCCGGTCCGAGACGATCCCGGCGATGATCAGCAGCGCCGCGTCGAACGCCCAGAACCAGTTGCCGAGGCTGTTGGCGGTCGACAGCGAGAAGCCGTGGATCGTAGTGAAGTACACGGTGAAGAAGCCGACGGCCGTGTAGTAGACCAGCAGGAACACCGAGATCGCGAAGGCTGAGCCGACCACGTCCAGGTGCATCATCTGCCGCCACGGCCGGCGCAGCGACTCGGTGAGGTCAATGCCGCGCGCCCGCGCCTCGATCAGCGTCCGGTCCCGCAGCGACACCATGAGCTGGTCGCGCAGCCGGGGCGACAGCTCCCGCAGGCCGGCCAGGGCGATGACGCCCACTACCAGGCCGACGATGCCGCAGATGATGAACTGGTCCTGCCACGGGTGGAGGCGGCCGACCGTGTTGCTCGACACGACGGAGACGACGAGGCTGCCGACGACCGGGCCGAGCGTCCAGAAGCCCATCGCCGAGGCGCGGCCGAGCTGGGGGGAGAAGTCGCGCACGAGCGCCGGCGTGGCGACGAGGATGACGCCCTCGACCAGGCCGATGGCGGCGAACAAGACCCCGAACTCCCACTTGCCGGACGCGTTGGGGATCCCGACCAGGGTCAGCAGGCCGGTGACGACCAGGCCGTAGGCCACCATGTTGGCCCGCCCCCAGCGGTCGGCGAGGCCCGCCGCCAGCGACCCGAACGCGCCCACGGCATTCCCGGCGACCGTCACGTACACGTAGAACGGGAACGTCATCCCGTACCCGGAGATGATGTTGGGCGATACCGCCCCGGCGATGTAAAGCTCGTAATAGAGGATCACCGTGGCCAGGACCACGATGGCGAGATAAACGACGCGCGGCCGGGTTTCCGGGTAATGCGCGAGCTGACGCTGCCAGAGGCGGCCGAGCGGCCTGCTCGCGGGTGCGTCCTGCACGGTTGCGGTCATCATGACCCCTTTCCGCGCCACGTCAGCGCTGACGTGCGCACGGGCAAAAGTACGAGTGTGTACTTTAAAGATTTTCCCGTTACGGTAGACCCGTGGCAGACAGTTCGCAAGGGCCCCGGCGCGGGCGCCTGGCCGGCACGCACGAGGGGAAGCCGGGCCTGCCCCGGGGGCGTAGCCGACTGCCGGCCCGGGAGGTGCTGGCCTCCCAGCGGGAACGGCTACGGCGGGCCGTGATCGCCGCCTCGGCCGACAGCGGGTACGCCGCGGTGACGGTCGCCGACATCGTCCGCCGGGCCAAGGTGTCGCGGGTCGCGTTCTACGCGCACTACCGGGGCAAGGACGAGTGCTTCCTCGACGCCACCGGCGCGGGCGGGCGGCTCATGACCGGCCAGGTCGTCGCGGCGGCGCGGGCGGTCCCGGCGACGGCGCCGGCCGAGGAGGTGCTGCGGGCGGGCTGCCGGGCGTTCCTGGCGTTCCTGGCCGAGGAGCCGGAGTTCGCCCAGGTCTTCTACATCGACATGCCCGCGGCCGGGCCGGCCGCGGTGAGCCGCCTGCAAGACGCGGTGGGGCGCTTCGCCGAGTTCAACCGCACCTGGCACGAGCGGGCGCGCAAGGGCCACCCGCAATGGCCGGCGGTCCCGGAGGAGGCGTACCTCGCCCTGGCCGGGGCGACCGGGGAGCTCGTGCGGACGACGGTCATCGCCGGCCGGACCAAGGAGCTGCCCGAGCTGGAGGACACCATCGTCGCCCTCCACCTGGCCGTCCTCGCCGCCCGCCCGTGGGACGCCGGGACCTAGCCCGGGACTGCCCGCTCGCTACGCTAGCTGCCCTATGGAGACGGAGTTCGATTACGTCGTCGTGGGGGCGGGGGCGGCCGGGTCGGTCGTGGCCGGGCGGCTAGCGGCCGAGGCGGCCGCCCGGGTGCTGCTGGTCGAGTACGGCGGCGGCGACCGCAACCCGCTGCTGCACGTGCCGAAGGGCTTCTACTACACGCTGCGGGGCGACCGGTACCTGTACCGCTACCCGACCGTGCCCCCGGAGCCGGGCGGGCGGGCCGAGACCTGGCTGCGGGGCAAGGTGGCCGGCGGGTCGGCCGCCGTCAACGGGATGATGTGGTCCACCGGGGCGCCCGCCGACTGGGACGCGCTGGCCGCCCGGGGCAATCCCGGCTGGGGCTGGGCCGACATCGGCCCGGCGCGGGCGGCGCTGGAGGCCCGCCTCGGCGTCACCGTCACCCCGGTGGCCGACCCGGTCAGCGCGGCCATCGTCGCGTCGGCGGCCGGCTACGGATGGGAGCGCGTCGCCAGCTTCAACGACCATGACAGCGAGCGGATCGCGGGCACCCCGGCCACGATCAGGAACGGCCGCCGGGCCACCTCCTACCGCGCGTTCGCCCGGGGGCGGCGGGGCGTCACGGTCGCCACCCGCACCCGGGCGGTCCGGCTGCTGCTGGACGGTACCCGCGTCACCGGGGTCCGGGTCGAGCGCGGCGGCCGGGCGGCTGACGTGCGGGCGCGCCGCGACGTGATCGTCTGCGCGGGCACGGTCGAGACGCCGCTGCTGCTGGAGCGGTCCGGCATCGGCCGGCCGGAGGTCCTGCGCCCGCTCGGCATCCCCGTGCGGGCCGAGAGCCCGCACGTGGGCGAGCGGGTCACCGAGCAGCGGGCCGTCACCCTCCAGGTCCGGCTGAAGGAAGACATCGGGCCCGACCAGCGGGTCGCCACCCGCGGCGGCCGGGCGAGGGAAGCCGCCCGCTACCTTTTCCGGCACGGAACCGGGCTCCTCGCCACCGCTGGCTATGACGTGGTGTGCCAGTTCAAGTCCGCCCCCGGCCTCGCCCGGCCCGACGTGCACGGCCTGTTCGTCCCGATGGCGATCGACCCGGCCAGCCCGGAGCTGCGGCTGGCGGGGCACTCGGGCATCTTGTTCGTCGGGTACGGGCTGCGACCGGGCCCGTGCGGGTCGGTGCACTGCAGTGGCCCCGCCCCCGGCGCCCTGCCCGTGATCGAGGCCCGGTACCTGCGGTCGGCGGCCGACCAGGCGACGACGGGGCCGGTCCTCGCCATCGCGCGGGAGGTGCTCGGCCGGGGGCCGGTCGCGGACCTGATCGGCGGGGAGGAGTTCCCGGGGCCCTCGGTGGCGACGCCCAGGCAGGTGGTGGACTACGCGCGCGACTTCGGGACCGGGATCTACCACGCGGTCGGGTCGGCCGCGATGGGGCCGCACGACGACGACGTGGTGGACGCGCGGCTGCGGGTGCGGGGGGTGAGCGGCCTGCGGGTAGCGGACGCGTCGGTGCTGCCGGGGCAGGTCTCGGGCAACAGCGCCGCCCCGGCGATGCTGGTCGGCTGGCGGGCGGTCGACCTGATCGCCGGGGAGTTAGGCGGTGACCCGGAAGTAGAGCCAGCCGGTCTCGTTCGCCAGGTTGATGAGGTCGCTCTTGGCCGGGGTGAAGATGGCGCGGATGCGGTAGCGGGCGCCGCTGGCGCGGGCGAGGCTGAAGGAGCCGAACACCTGGCTGGCGCTGGTCAGGGAGCCGCAGCCGCTGATGAGGTCCCAGCTCCAGGCGCCCTGGTACAGGACCTGGATCTGGATCGAGACGCACTGGCCGGGCTTGGGCGGGGCGACGGTGACGGTGTCCTTCAGCGTCGCCGTGTGGTGGTACACCCGGTACGTCGCGCCCTGGTAGGCCTCGCTGGCGAAGTAGCCCGCCAGCGCCTGCGATATCGCGACGCGGACCTGGTTGACGGACCCGGGCGTGTTGAGCGGCGCGTACTGGGCGTCGCCGGGGAAGCGGGCGACGTAGGTGGACGTGGCCCCCGTGGTGTAGGCGATGCGGGCGACGCCTGCCGAGGTCGGGGCGACGATGCCGACCAGCCGCCAGGCGGTGGACCCGCGCTGCTGGACGTAGAACTCCACCCGGCGGCCGCTGCCGCCGCCGGTCAAGGTCGCGGTGAGGGTGATCCGCGCGTGGTAGGCCGAGATCCCCGGGACCGGCGCGAGGTGCAGCACGGGCGTGAGCCGGGTGACGGTCACGGCGAAGCGGGCAGTGGCGGCGGAGTGCGCCGCGTCGCCCGCGTAGCTGGCGGTGTAGGTGTAGGTGCCGTAGGCCTGGGGCGTGTCGCCGAAGCTGAACGAGCCGCCCGTCCCGGTCACGATCGACGCCGGCGGCGGCTTGGTGCCGGCCGGGCCGCTGCGGGCGAGGGCGATCGTCGTCCCGGCCGGGACGGTGCCCGACGCCCAGCTCAGCGCGCCGCTCAGCTTGATCGCCTTGCGGACCGGGCTGGACTTGGGGGCGGTCAGGGTGATCGCCGACCGGCTCTGCGCGGGCGGGGGCGAGGCGGGCGGCGGGGTAGTCGGGGGCACCGTCGCGGGCGGCGTGGCTGACGGGGGCACCGTGGATGGCGGCTCGGTCGCGGGCGGCTCGGTCGCGGGCGGCAGCGACGTCGGCGGCGGAGTGCCGGTGCCGGTCGCGGGCGGGCCGGCGTCCAGCGGCTTCGCGAGGTCGGCGGTAACGGCCGAGGCGCCCGCACCGGACGTGCCGCCGAGGGCCAGCGGGACGGTAGTGACGTTCCCCGTCAGGGTGGCGTTCAGCGTCAGCGCGCGCGGCTGGCCGCCGGTTAGCAGCGTGGCGGCGAGGGCCGCCGCGCCCAGCACGGCGGCGGCGGCTGAGCCGACCCCCCAGCGCACGGACGGCGCGGACGACCAGGCCCGGACGGACCGGATAAAGCGCATGCGGACTCCCCCGGCGAAAGCCAACTGACCAGCTCAAATACTAGTCAGTCAGGCCGCCCGCATTTCCCGTGTTTACCCGCTTGCCGCCTTCGCGGCCAGGCTTTCCCGACCTCAGGCCCGCAGGAGCGTCACGCGACGGCCCTCGGGCGACGTGAGCTGCTCGAAGGCCGGGTCCAGGCCACCGCCCCTGAGCGCGTCCGGCCGACGGTCGAAGATCAGCAGGGTGCCGTGGCCCAGCCCGAAGCGCGTCAGGTACCCGTCGAGCTGGCCGAGCCCCTCGCCAAGCGGATCCCGCTCGCCGTCACGGCGGACCTTGAGCTCCATTGCCTCCTGCTGCACCGCCGGCTGTCCGTCGCGCCGGGTGAATGGCTTGCGGACAAGCAGGTCGATGCGCCCCCGGCCGACGCCGTATTCCCGGTCGACGAAGCCGCCCCCGTTGACGACGCGTTGCAGGTAGGCCGTGAAGATAAGTTGTGGCGCGACCTCGTGGTACATGTCGCCCTTGACCAGGAACTCGCCGTTCAGGCGCCACCAGGCGGCGAACTCGGCCAGGATCTTGGCCATGTCGAGCTGGCCGTCATCCAGGAGGAAGGTGCGCGGTTCGGCCGTGATGTCGCCCTGGATGCCCTCGGTGAGGACCCGGATGATGACCTCCTTGTAGATCGGGTTGGCGATCCGCACCGGATTCCCGGACGCGATCAGTCCCAGGTCCCGGACGTAGGCAACATCGTCGTGTAAGCCGGGTCAGGCGTGTGCAGGATGCCCGCGAGCAGCGGCTCGATGACCCTGCGAACGCGCGGCTCCCCCAGCCGGGCAACCAGTGAGTCCAGGTGCGTAGCGCGGGTGAGGATAAGGCGCTCCTTGGCCTCGTCCACGTGCTCGGCCGTGATCGGGGTGGCGGTTCTGCGCCCATCTCCTGGGTGATCTCCGCTGCGATGGCATTGGTGAGCCACGGCTGGCCCTGCGCGTATGCGAAGGCCCGGTCGACGGCCTCCGCCTCGAACTCCTGCCCAGTTTCGGCTGTGTGCTGCGCGTGCAGTCCGGCGGCCTGCCCAGCGCTGAAGTCCCCTATGCGCAGGGATCGGACGCTGATGTTGAACGGACTGGAAGACCCGATGACCGCTGGGTCCCGGCCCGCCGCGAGGCGGTAATCACGCGCGTCCCGCGGCCCGCATAGCCCCACCGACGCCGGGAACGCGCGGGGACGGGACCGGAAGCCATTTCTCAACTGGGCGAGCACGCTGAACAGTGACTGGCCGCGCAGTGCGTCGATCTCGTCAAGGAACAGCACCAAGGGCAGCGGGCACGCCCGTGCCCAGGCAGCCAACCCGGTGGAGAGCAACTGCAGCGGGGGGCATCGGGCCACGGCGATGGGGGCATGTGCTCGGGCGGCAGGCCCTGGTTCAGGGCCTCCTCCCCGATCGAGTGCAGGATCGCCTCGCCCGCCGCCCGGTAGTCATCCCCGGCCGCCTTGGCCTCCTCGCAGGAGGCCAAGGGGGCAACGTACCGTCCTTCATCGCGCAGGTCCTGTGCCAGCGCCGCCAGCGTGGTCGTCTTCCCGGTCTGGCGCGGCGCGTGGAGGATGAGGTACAGCCCTCGACCGATCAGGGGCCGCGCGCCGGGTAGCCGCGGCTCCGGGGGCACCATGTAATGCTGCTCGGGGACGCAGGGACCGGACGGGTTGAAGAACCTCACGCCCGCACCGTACCGCCCGGTTCGCAACGCTAGTGCGTAGATGACTATGCCCGCCCATGGCACGCGGTGGCGATGGGCGGGCGGTGGCCCCTGGCCAGGGGCGGCCGGGCTAGGGGCTCTCAGTCGCAGACGATCACGTGGGCGGAGGACAGGTTGCTCGTGGTCGTGGCCCAGTGGTCGCCGGGGAGGTCGATTCCCTCGGTGTGGCTGCCGAACGCGTTGCTGGTGCCGAGGGTGACGGTCCAGACCTCGCTGGCAGTGCCCGGGTGGGGGTCGCAGCCAACGGTGGTTCCCTCAGCGCCCTCGCCGTAGTTCCGGCCCGCGCCAGCGCCCTCGTTCACGGTCGGGCCGGCGCACGCGCCCAGGGAGTGACCGCAGGCGATGGCCACGAAGGCGGACGGGGTGTAGGCGGCGCCGTAGCCGATCTCGTTCTCCAGGTAGACGTCGGCGCACTGCGGGAGGGTGCCGCCGCCCTGGCAGTAGCCCTCGGTAAAGGCGTAGATCTGGGTGTAGCCGGCCACTATGTGCCTGGCCACCAGGTCGCTGCACTCAACGGCCGAGTTCGCGCCGGACGTGCCGAGCGTCAGGCAGGTGTGCGCGAGCGTCGTCGCCGTGGAGGACGTGATGTAGTAGACGGGAACGCTGTCGGCGGTCGCGGGAACGGCGGAGGCCGGGATTCGCACGCCGGCCTGGTTCACGTAGTAGGACGGCTTGGCGAGCTGGGTCGTGACCGTTCCCACGGCCGGCGACGCCACCGCCGGGGCGGTGCTCGCGGCGAGCGCGGGCGCCGGGCTCGCCGCCACCAGGCTCACCGCCAGGCCGACCAGGAGGACGACGCCGAGCCTATTCACGAGTTTCCGATAGCCCATATTCCGCTATTCCCCTTCTCGCGGCATCAAGTACATTCGCGAGGCTAACAACGCCGCGTATCGCCGACGTATCGTTCGCCTATCGCGGGTCCGGGCCGGGAGATGGGATCATGGGCGCGTGACTGACGCTACTGATAGTGCGGAGACCAGGACGGCCGGGGCGGGGCGCCGGGGGCCGCTGGCCGGGGTCCGGGTGGTGGAGCTGGCCGGGATCGGGCCGGTGCCGCTGGCGGGGATGCTGCTGGCGGACCTGGGGGCCGAGGTGGTGCGGGTGGACCGGCCGGACGCGGTCCCGATCATCCCGCTCGCGACCGACATCACCAGCCGGGGCAAGCGGTCGGTCATCGTGGACCTCAAGCGCGAGCGGGGCGCGGCGGTCGTGCTGGACCTCGCGGCCCGGGCCGACGTGCTGCTGGAGGGGCTGCGGCCGGGGGTGACCGAGCGGCTCGGCATCGGGCCGGAGGACTGCCAGGCGCGCAACCCGGCCCTGGTGTACGGGCGGATGACGGGGTGGGGGCAGGACGGGCCGCTGGCCCAGGCGGCCGGGCACGACATCGCCTACGTCGCGGTGACCGGGGCGCTGCACGCGATCGGCCGAGCGGGCGGGCCGCCGCAGTTCCCCGTGAACTACCTGGGCGACTTCGGCGGCGGGGCGATGTTCCTGCTCACCGGGGTCCTGGCGGCGCTCCTGGAGGCCCGCGGCTCGGGGCGGGGGCAGGTCGTGGACGCGGCGATCGTGGACGGGACGGCGGCGCTGCAGGCGATGACGTACTCCCTGCTCGCCGCCGGCCACTGGCGCGATGAGCGGGGGGTGAACCTGCTGGACTCCGGCGCCCCGTTCTACGACGTGTACGAGACCGCCGACCGGCAGTGGATGGCGGTCGGCGCGCTGGAGCCGAAGTTCTACGCGACGTTCCTGAGCCTGCTGTTCGACGGGGCGCCGCCCGACCTGCCCCAGGGCAGCCCGGAGAAGGAGGCCCGCGCCGTCTTCGCGGCCCGGTTCGCCACCCGGACCCAGGCGCAGTGGACGGCGGTGTTCGCGGGCACCGACGCGTGCGTGGCCCCGGTGGCGTCGCTGGCCGAGGCGCCCTTGCACCCGCACCTGGCCGCGCGCTCGACCTACATCACGGCCGAGGGGATCACCCAGCCGGGCGTCGCCCCCCGGTTCTCCCGGACGCCCGGCTCTCCCGGCCTGATCGAGCAGCCGGGCGCGCACTCGCGGGAGGTGCTGGCGGCCTGGGGCGTCGCCGGCGCCGACGCCCTGCTCGCCGACGGCGTGGTCCGGGCGGCGGCGCCCTGACCCGGCCGGCGCGCTACTTATAGGGGTCGGGCGGGATCACGCCGGCGAAGCGAACGGACTGGTACAGGTCCTCGCTGAAGGTGCCGTAGGGGCCGTCCCAGGCCGATTCGAGGGTGGTCCCGGTGGCGGGGTCCTCGAACGTCTCGGGGGTCTCGTCGATCCCGGCGTCGAACCGGCTGATCTCGGTGGCCGGGCGGCCGGAGCTGTCGCGGACGCCGGTCCGCACGTCCACGCCGGGCGTGGCCGCCAGCACCCGGTACAGGGCCGCCCGCAGGGCCGGGCCGACGTGCGGCTGCCACAGGAGCTGGGTGGCCTCCTCGAACACGAGGTCGTCGGCGGTCTGGCCAGCGGACTGGTCGTCCTTCTTGCCCTGCGCGAGCAGCGCCGCCCGCAGCGCGGCGGCCGCGGTCGGCATGGCGTCGAGCTGGGCGCTGGTCGGCGTGGTCCCGGCCGGGCCGGTCAGCACCCGGGGGGGCACGTCATCGCCGTCGGGGTCCCCGCCGGTAACGGTGATGTCCTGGTACTCGACGTCGGCGCCGGTCTGCGTGTCGATGACGTTGGTGGTGCCGCCGATGTACTTGACCGGAGGGTTCGAGCCGCCGTTCGGCTCGATGGTGACCGCGTGCTCGGCCAGGATCACGTAGCGGCCGCCCGGCCTCGGCGCCGACGCCGCGGCGGCCTCGCTCAGGTGAGCGAGCGCCCGCTGGGCGGTCGCCAGCTCGGTGGCTGGCGCCCCCGCTCCCCCTAGCCCGGCGGGCGACGACGAGGCGGTCGGGTGCGGGGGAAGCGAGTCCCGGGCCGGGGACGGCCGCGCTGTCGGCGGCTGGGCGGCGGGGAGCGCGGCCGGCCGGGCCGGGGGGCGGGGGCCGCCAGCGGCGGGCACCAGGATCCCGGCCGCCAGGCCGGCCGCGGCGGCGGTGCCCGCGACCCCGGCGACGCGCACGCGCGCCTGGCGCCGGCGCTGGCGCCGGATGACCCGCTGGGCGGTGCCGGGGGCGAGGGCCACGTCCCGCGACGCGAGGATCAGCAGGCTCCGGAGGTTGCGCTCGTCTAGTTCGGGAGCGTCCGGCTCAGGCATGGCGAACCCTTTCCTTGTCAGTGTCGAGGACTGCGCTCGTGTCGGTGGCGGCGTTCAGTCCGGCCGCTGCGCCCGCGGCGGTGACTGGGCTGGTGCCGGTGGCCGGGCTGGCGCCGAGGACCGGGCCGGGATCGGTGGCCGGGTCAGGATCGGTGGCCGTGAGCAGGCCACTGATCCCGGGCTGCTGGCGCAGGAGGGCCATCGCCCGGGAAGCGGTCGCCTTGACCGTCCCCGGCGCGATGCCGAGCAGGTCGGCGATCTCGCTCTCGCTGCGGTCATCGAAGTAGCGCAAGACGACGACCGCCCGCTGCTGGGGGGCCAGCGCCCGCAGCGCCGCCAGCAGTACCGGGCGGACCTCGACGGCGGCGACCCGGTCCTGCGCGCGCGGGTCGCCGTCGTCGCGGGCCTGCTCCAGCTCGACCTGGGCGGGCCGCCGCTCACGCGCCCGGGCCTGGTCGATCACGACGTTGTGCAAGATCCGCCGGGCGTACGCGTCAGGGTTGGTCACCTTCGACCAGCGGGCCGCCAGGCGATGCAAGGTCTCCTGGCAGGCATCCTCCCCGAGGCCCCGGTCGGAGGTCAGCAGCATCGCCAGCCGCAGCAGCGCGTCACCCGACCCCGCGACGAATTCCTCGAAGGCACGTTCCTGCTTCCGGTCCACCTAGCCTCCCGATGCTGGCTCTACCCATAGAGACGACAGCACGCGAGGCCGGGTTTATCGGCCGCCCTGCGCGGCGGGCGGGCTGGCGTGCCCCGAGGGCACGCTCGGCCGTGCTCAGCTGGCTTCAAGGCTGGGAGCAGTAGCGGGCGAGGGCGTGGAAGGCCTGCTTCGGTTCCCAGGCGACATCGGGATAGGTCGCGCCGCGCTGGCCGCGCGGGAGGGTGGCGACGAGGCTGAGGGCGGTGGCGTCGAGGTCGCGGGCCGGGTCCGGGCTGTAGGGCGCGAGCGGGAAGCTGAAGCTCATGACGAACGCCCGGTCCACCCCGGCCTGGTCGAGCAGCCGGAGCTGGTCTATCAGCAGCCGGGCCTGGGCCTGCTCGTCGCGGGCGTGCACCGTCCGGACCCTCGGCCGGGTGAACTGCCGGATGACCGGCACCCGCGACCCCAGCAGGGACAGCGGGACCGCGTTGAGGTCGCTGAGCAGCGCCGGGTCGTCGCCGTCCTGGCAGGCGGCGAAGCCGAGCTCGGTGATCGCGACGGGCTTGCCGGTGGCCTGGAGCCGGGCGAGCTTGGCCAGGTACTGGTCGGTGCCGGGGGCCTGCTGGCGGTAGTAGTTGACGCCGACCACGTCGAAGGGGTCCCAGTTGACCCGCTCGAACGGCAGGGCGCTGTAGCTGACCGGGCCGCTGTAGACGCGGCGGACCGAGGAGGCCGCCTGCGCCAGGAAGGCGCGCAGCGTGTCCTGCCCGGAGAGCGCGATCTCGCGCAGGCGGGGAGAGCGGCTGCGCTGCGCGTGGTCGCGGCCCGGCACGATGCCCCGCATGAACAGGGTCAGCTCGTTGCCCACGCTGAAGGTCAGCCGGCCCGGCCAGCGCCGGGCCAGCGGCTCGGCCATGGCGGCCGCCTCGGTGACGTAGGACAGCGTGCGCGCCGGGGTGGCGTTCCACAGCTCGGGCCCGAGCCACACGCTGAGGCCGATGGGGGCGGCGTAGTCGGCCGCCGCCAGCAGGCGGCGGGGTCACGGCCGCCCAGCCCGACGGCGTTGGCGTGCAGGCCGGCCCGGATGGTGTCCAGTTCCCGGCGCGTCAGGGCGGGCGTGTAGTCGGGCCGCCAGTTCATCGGCAGCACGCCCATCGAGCGCCCCACGTCGTAGACCACCCCGCGCTGCCGTATCACCGGTCCAGCCTAGGCTGGACCGGTGCCCTTCCCGGACGAGCTGGCGCGCGGCCTCGCGGTGGTGGCCTACGACCCCCGCTGGCCGGGTGAGTTCGCGGCTCTCGCCCGGCGGATCGGTGGCGCGCTCGGCCCGGCGGCGGCGCGGGTCAGCCACGTGGGGTCCACGTCGGTGCCCGGGCTGGCGGCCAAGGACTGCATCGACGCCCTGGTCGAGGTGCCCGGCCTCGATGCCGGGCTGCTGGCCGGGCGGTTCGCCGCGATCGGGTTCCGGCTGCGGCCCGAGCCGTGGAACCAGGTGGAGGACACGCCCGCGGGCCCGTGTCCGAAGCTGGTCTTCGCCCCGCCGCCGGGCGAGCGGGCGGGCAACGTCCACGTGGTGGCGGCCGCCAGCGAGGCCGCCCGGCGCAAGCTGCTGTTCCGGGACTTCCTGCGAGCGAATGAGGAGGCCCGCGACGCCTGGGGCGACTTCAAGCAGCGGCTGGCCGCGATGTCGGCCGACATCTACCAGTACGGCCGGTCCAAGGCCGGCCCCACCCAGATCCTGATGATCGCGGCCGAAAGCTGGGCGCTCGCGGCCCAGTGGGCACCGCCGGGGGCGGATACGCTCGGGCGTGGCTGAATCGGAGCAGGAGCAGGGCTGCCCGGGCGTCATCGTCGCCCCCCACGGACCATGGGAGCCGGCCTCGCCGGCTGAGGTGGCGGCGGTCTTCGCGGGACTGGGCGGCCCGTGGTGGATCGCCGGCGGGATGGCGATCGAGCTTGCCGCCGGGCGGCCCTTCCGCGATCACGGCGACATTGACGTGCTGATACTGCGGCGGGATCACCTACGGGTCCAGTCGGTCCTGGCCGGATGGGAATGGATCGCCGCCGACCGAACCCGAGCCCTCAGGTTCATGGCCACGAAGAGCGACATCTGTAACCTAGAGTTACCTCGGATTGGCCCTGCATCAGGCGCCTGCGGCGTTAAAGCTCCCCTGGACATTGGAGGCACGATGCCCCGCGTAAACCCGCGTAACCCCGAGAAAGACCCGGCGGCGTTCCTGGGCGAGCAGCTAAAGCGCGCGCGGCTGAAGGCCGGCTACAAGATCCAGGACGCATTCGCCACGGCCGCCCACATCAGCCAGGACCCCGTCAGCAAGGCCGAGACCGGCGCGCAACCCCCGGTGGACGACGTGTTCGACAAGCGGATGGAACTGTGCCACGTCACCCGGATTGACCTGACCCGGTTCAAGGGCATGCTCCGGCTTGCCCGCAACTCCAAGGACAAAATCGTGGATGACTATGAGCCGTGGCCAACCATTGAACAGAAGGCGAGCTTCCTGCGAAGCTGGAACCTGATGCTGGTGCCAGGCTTGCTCCAGGATCGGGAGTACGCGCTGCGGCTGTTCCTCGCTGCGGGGAAGACCTCGGATGAGGCCGCCGAACTATGTAAGCCTCGTCTTGCCCGGCAGGACATCTTCGTCGGCCCGGATCGCGTGACTGGAGTCTTCCTGCTTGATGAGTCCGTGCTCTACCGCGAGGTGGAGTCACCCGCCGTCATGGTCCGACAGCTTGATCACATGCTGAAGCTGCTAGAGCTGCCTAACGTCACGGTTCAGATCGTGCGCGGCTCAGCGTCTCTCGCCGGGATGTTCGGAGCGTTCGAGATCGCAGGCGGCGAGGAGATACCCGATACGATGCTGACGTGGGCCGTGCGGGACCAGACCACCAACGACAACGGCCAAATCCGCGAGGCCAGCCTGATCTTCGAACTCATCCGTGGCCGTGCCCTCAACGTCGAAGGAGTCGCGGGCGGTCATCCTGGAGGCGAAAGAGCATTGGAGCAGGCAGCAGTGACCCCCGGCTGGCGCAAGTCGAGCTACAGCAGCGGCAGCGGCAGCGGCAGCGGCAGCGGCCAAGCTAACTGCGTCGAGGTCGGTGCGCTCCCTGGCGCAAGTCGTCGTACAGCAACGCGAATGGTGGAGGCTCGTGCCTGGAGGCGGCCCGCGCCCCCGGCTCGGTCCTGGTCCGCGACACCCAGCAGCACGGGGCCGGCCCGGTCCTGCGGGCAACCCCGGCTGACTGGTCCCGCCGCACCCCCGCCCTCCGCGCCACTCCCCTCAGCTAGCCGGTACCCACCCCGAGCCGAGAAGCGCTCCCCAGCGGGGCTCCTCTTGCTGTTATCAGATGCCAGGTCGCAGTAGGGCTTTCCGGCCAATCCGGAGAGCAGGTCGAGGTCATCCGCCGAGCGAATAGCCGGAAGGGTTTTCCGGTTGTGTAGCCTTTTCCACGCTATAACCGTATTTTCTTTACACAACCGGAAAACCTTACCGTAAACCGGGAGGCACGGGAGGCACGGGAGGCACGGGAGGCACGGGAGGCACGGGAGGCACG
>DATBEM010000055.1:0-28363 GCA_036276115.1 Trebonia sp. | reverse complement strand
CCCCGGGCGCGCACCCGGTCGTGCGCGCCGCGTGGTCTTGAGTTGTCGATGGCCTTGAGTCGCCGTGCCCGGCAGCGCTAGCCCGCCTCGCCCCACCAGGGGCGGCCGTCGTCACGGTCGCCGGGGTCGCGCCGCTGGTGCCCGTCGCTGGCCGCCGGGCCGGCGTCGGCCTCGTCCAGCGCCGTGCCCTCGCGACCGGGCCCGGCCTCCCGGTAGCTGGCCGCCCGCCGCTGTCCCATCAGGGGCAGCAGCATGATGAGCAGGCGGCCAACCGCGGTGCCGAGGCAGAACACGAGCGCCACGATGATGAGGATGACCTCCAGGGGCGTCATTGGCCTGGCCCCCATCCCTGGTCGCGAGGTCCGCGGGGGAAATGGCCGGGGTGACCGTCCCGGTAGTAAGCCCCGACGAACTTCCGCGTCCCGGCCTCCGCGGCGTCACGCGGCCGGTCCCTGAGCCCGTGGCGACGCCGGTCCTCGGTGAGGACCGCGGCGCACACGGTGACGAAGATCCCGGCTACGGCCCCGATCAGGAAATCGATGAGAAGCGCGATCACAGCCAGCGTGTCGATCAGATTCATGACGGCCCTCCTGCCCGTCCTGCGGCTGACGGCCTCGGGGCCGCCTGCCGTCCTTCCCGTCCTGCGCACCATCTGAGGGAATGAGAGGGGTAGATAGCCTTGTTGGACCCGAAGGTAGCTATCAACTCAGCCCCACCAACCCATTGAACCGACTTGTTGGTACAAGACAGACAGTTCCCGTTCAACTGCGGGGCGAAACATCTCAGTCCTGGCTATTCCCCACATACCTTATGTTGGTACATTTGGGATGAGGCTGTTCAGAGGGGATGCAGGCGAGGTCGGGTCAGCGTCCGGGCAAGCAGAAGGAGGCTAGGGATGGAGCATCAAGCGGCGAAGAGGCCAGAGCCAGCGTTCAACTGGAGCACCGCGAATCTCATGGCGCCGGAGGAGCCTGGCAGCCTGATCATGGGCGCGGGGACTCCGAGGAGGGCCCGGCGGCGGCATCGCCACGTCGCCAGGAGCACGGCTCCGCGGGAGAGCAGGCCCCCCGCCAGTCACGGGCCCGCGCGGGGACGGCCAGGGCGGGCCCAGCCCGCGCCGACGGAACTCACGGCGCGGTGGCAACTGCCGCCCGGATCGGCGGGGGCACTAGACGACGGGCCCGCCCGGGCCATCGCCGGGTCGCGCCCGTTGCGGACGGCCGCACGGCGGCCGTTCCCGGTCACCGTGACCGTAGGGTCAGCCGGCGACATCGAGGTGGTCGTGGATTGGCAGTCAGCCGGCGATGTACGGGACGGCACCGGGCGATCACGCCGCCCCCGGGGCGGCGTGATGCAGCAGACGTCAGGCGCCTGCCTCCAGTGGCCAGGATCAGGCGAAGGCGGGAGTGTCGTTGCCCCAGCGGGAGGTGTAGGCGAGCAGGGGCCGGCGGTGCGGCGCCTCCTCCGGGTGGACAAGACCCCACTTGTCGGTTCGCTTGATCGACTGGCAGGCGACCCAGAATCCCGCCAGCAGCATGACAACGGCGGCGGCGAAGGCGAAGGCGATGATGAAGGCGGCAGTAGCCATGGTGATCTCCGTACTGGCTTGCGTCCCGCGCGAACGCGGATTCCCCGGATTGACGTGCCCTCGGGCCGGCCCCAGACGGCCGGGCGCGTCCGAATTGTTCCTCAGATCTGCAGAGGACCTCGCAGTCTGGCTGCTAGGATCAACCCGGATTCACCCGGCCATCTGGTCGGCCTAGTCGGCCCGATATATCCCAACGAGTGGGACCATACTCACGATTCTTCCATGTTTCGGCGGGTACAAACCCAACAGAGGGAAATATTTGGATTGTGTCACCCATCCGGCTGGTTGGGACCTATTGGAGGTGTTATGGCCGCACCGATGTACCAGCAGATCGCCGACGACCTGCGCAGGCAGATCGACTCGGGCGAGCTCGCGCCCGGTCAGCAGCTCCCGACTGAGCTCGAGCTTAAGGACAAGTACGAGGCTTCCCGTAACACGGTGCGAGACGCCATCCGGCGGCTGGCGGCCAGCGGCCTCGTCGAGAGCCGCCCCGGGGCGGGCACGTTCGTCACGAGGAAGATTGACCCGTTTGTCACGACGCTGAGCCAGGATCCCCAGACCGGCTACGGCGGGGGCGAGGGTGCCACTTACCTGTCCGAGGTAAGCGCCGTCCACCGGGACCCGACCTACGGCCCGATCCGGGTTGAGCTGCAGCCGGCGACACCGGTTATCGCGCTCCGGCTCCGGATCCCGTCCGGCGACCAGGTGGTACTCCGGCACCAGGAGCGGTTCATCGACCGGAACCCGTACTCGCTGATGACGTCCTACTTCCCGTTTGAGTTCGCCACCAAGGCTCCGCGGCTAATCAAGGCCGAGGACGTGCCCGAGGGCTTCGTTCGCTACCTCGAAGAGGTCATGGGCATCAAGCAGACCAGCTACCGGGACTGGATCACGGCCCGGGCAGCCGACGACAACGAGCAACGGTTCTTCGGCATCCCGCACGACTCAACCGTGTTCGAGGTCTTCCGCTCGACCTTCGACCAGAACGGCAACGCGATGCGGGTAACGGTCACGGTCTTCCCGGCCGACCGGAACCAGTTCATTTACAACGTCGGCGACCCCCCCGGCCCGCAGTATGACGGCGGCTAGGGCCGACCCTGCCCGCTGGCGCTAACGCCTGCTGCCCAGGCCGGATCCGGCCTTCAAGTCAATCTAGCCATGAACGGCGAAGGTTAATCAGGCGTCCTACCGGGGTAGCGCCTGCAGCACGGCCCCCGCCGCCTCAGCGGCCACTTCGGACGTCGCTGAACTCATAGTCAAGGACACCAACAATAGTGCTGCCGTCCCGGGCCGAGTTGCGTGCGCACCTCGGCCTCATCAAAAGCGGGGAGCAACCCACCTCCTGGTGGGTGGTGCGGGCCAATTACGTATTCCGCGCATACTTCTGCGGGTCCGTAATCTCGGACCTGGGCACCTGGCTCCAGAACACTGCCCAGGTGCTGCTGGCCTACCACCTGTCCCACTCCGTGCTCGCGGTGGCTGTCGTCACCTGCGCTCAGTTCTCCAGCCCGCTCGTCCTCGGCCCGTTCGCCGGCGTGCTGACTGACCGCATCGGCGGCCGCAAGACGCTCCTCGCCACCCAGGTGGTGGCCTGCGCGGTGGCGGCGGCGCTCGCCGGACTGGAATTCGCGGGCCACCTCGGCGAGTGGATGCTCGCCGGGGGCGCCCTGCTCAGCGGCCTCTGCTTCACGTTCGCGTTGCCGGCTCGCAACGTCACCGTGCGCCGCCTCGTGCCCCCGAACCAGGTGCGGGCCGCCTTCGCCCTCGACTCGGTGTCCTATAACCTGGGCCGTGCCATCGCGCCGCTGATGAGCGTCGGGCTGGTATTCCTGGCCGGATACGGGTGGGCATTCCTCGGGAATGCCGTATCGTTCGCGGTCTTCACCGTCATCTTGTGGAAAGTCGGCCAGGGCGGATCGGCCGAGCCGGAGCGGCGTTCGCGGATCACCGACGGCTTCCGCATCGCCAGCGGTGAGGGCAGGATCATCATCTTGCTGCTCATGGTCGCGGCGGTTACGATCGCCGACGACCCTGTCCTCGTCCTTGGCCCCGCCATCGCTCACAGGATGGGCTATAGCCCGAGTTGGTCGGGCTGGTTCATCGCCGCCCTCGGGGCGGGCACGGTTCTCGGGTCATTGCGGCGCTCGCGCCACCTTCCCTCGCTGCGCCTGGCGGCCACGGCCCTCGCGCTTCTCGGCGGGTGCATGGTCACGTTCGTGATGACGCCCTGGATCGAGATGAGCATCATCGCCGCCATCGGGGCCGGAGTCAGCTGCCTCGTAGCCAACGCCGCCACCCGGACTCTCCTGTCCAGGGCGGCCGGGCCAGACCGGCAGGCAGCCGTCATGGCCATCTGGGCGATCGCCTGGGCTGGCAGCAAGCCGTTCGCCTCCCTGATGGACGGGCTGCTCGCCGGCTGGGTCGGCATCTGGTGGACCGGCGTGATCCTCGCTATCCCGGCTTTCATCCCGATCGCGGTAATGCTCGTGGCTCCGAGCCTGGGCCGCCGGCTCGTGAATCACCAGCGCAAGCCCCGGATCGCGGTCAAGCCGGTACCGAGCTCATTCCGAGGGCCGGAGATACCCGACGATTCAGCGACGCTCCCAAGTCCAGGGATGCGCGTAGAGTCGGTGGTGCCCGAAGAGTCGGAAGCGCTCAAGGAGGCAAAAGTGCCCGCGCTTTCCGGAATGCTCATGCCACTAGAACCCGTCCCGGTTCCGGAGCGGCACCGGGAGCTTCCAAGGACGCCCGAGCCCGGACCTGGAGCACGGCCGTTCCCAGCCCCGGAGACCGCTGCCGCCCCGGACCGGCTGCCCGCCACGGCGGGCAGCCGCTAGTACGGCGGTTGCACGAGAGCTTGTACGGCATTTGCCCACGGCTCATGAATTCCGATTAGCATTGAGGCACCGACGGGGAACGGGAGGGTGCGGTGCCTGAACTCCAGTACCGGGAGATCGCCGCCGAGCTAAGGCGCAGGATCATGACCGGTCAGCTCCAGCCCGGCATGCGGCTTCCGAGCGTGCTCGACCTGCGCGCGGAGTTTGCTGCCTCGCGCAGGGACATCGAGGATGCCATCGGCCTGCTCAAGCTGCAAAAACTGGCGGAAAGGCCCCCCGGGAAGGGCTACCGCGTCGCCCGCCGGGCACGGCAAATCGTGACCACCCTTTCCCAGGACCCGGAGTCCGGCCGGGCGGGCGGTGACGCCACGGGCGCGTATGACGAGTACATGGAGCGCCTGGCAGAACAGGCCTCCGCCAACCCTGACGACGACCAGCCCATCAAGCCCCGCCGGTCCCACCTGGCGGTAGAGGCCACGGCGGCTCCGGGCTACGTTGCCGCGCGGCTCCGGCTCGCGCCCGGCGACCAGGTTGTCCAGCGGTACCAGGAGTTCTGGGCCGATCAGATGCCGTGGGCCATCCAGTCCACCTATTACCCGATGGCGCTCGTGCGGCGCGGTGCCCAGGATCTCTTGATGGCCAAGGACTTCAAGGCTGGCGAGCTCAGGTACATTGCGGAGTCCACCGGCCTGGAACGCTGCGGCTACCGGGTACGCATCCTGGCCCGGACGCCAACCGCCGACGAGGCGAAGTTCTTCATCCTCCCCGAGGACGGCACCTCTCAGGTCTTCTCGCTGATCCGCACCGGCTACGAGAGTCGCCCGGACCACCGGCCGTACCCTTTCCGGGTTAACTTCACTGTCTTCGCCGGGGACCGGCACCAGTTCGTCATCAACTCCGGCGAGTTCCCCGACGAGCCCGCCAGCCCTGCCCGCGACCACTGAGCAGGCCAGAATTCCCGGTACACGCCAGCGACACGCCCCTCGGACACCTGCTCCCGGCATGTACCAGAGCACAACGGAGGGGGTGGCGCGCCTCCATGGGCGCGTCAAATTCTTGACTTCTTCGCCAAACAGACACTAACCGGACAGATGACACGAAAGCTTCCATCCCGCATAATCGGCTAAAAGGGACGGTACCGGGTAACCCCCGCGTTCGCCTGAAAGATCGATGCCTCGGGGCTGCTCCGGGGGCAGATAGGGAGGTAAGCCCGTGGCAAAGCTGCATGCCCGGCCATCCTTGCAGTACCGGTACGAGCACTACGACCCCCGCTTTTAGGGTTACCAACCGATGGCACCCCCCGAGCCACACGCGGAGGGTGCCGTCAGTCATGCCCAGGCCAGCAGCCCAGCCCCGTTCCGCGCAGGCCAGACGTCAATGAGTCCTAGGTCCACTGAATCACATCTGACGCAATCAGCGCAGATATCGATGGCTTCCCCTACAGCAGCGGCGACAATTACCGTGTAGCGGCTCTCCGTGGTGAACGGTAATCCCGGCAGAGATTCCTGTAATCACAGGTATGCTGACTTCTCTCAGCAATATCCGGGTGCGGGAGGCGTCGTGGCGGAGCAGCAGCCGATGTGCAAGCAGATCGCCCTGCGTATCCAGCAGAAGATCCAAAGCGGCGAGTTCGCTTCCGGGGACCAGCTACCCAACGAGGCCGACCTGCGCAAGCAGAACAACGCCGCGTCCCGCAATACGATCCGGGACGCGGTCAAGTGGCTGGCCAGCCGTGGACTGGTGCAGACAGTGCCAGGCAAGGGCACGTACCATCACCTCTCCGGCGATCCCTTGTAACAGCGCAGCGCTGCCCGTGAGGGCGGCGGTTCCGGTGATCGTGCCGCTGCCGAGGACGGTGTCGCCGTCGTAGAGCACGGCCGCCTGGCCGGCGGCCACGCCCCGGGCCGGGCGGGCGAGGGTGATCGCCAGGGTGTCGCCATCCTGGCGGGCGCGGGCGGGGATGGCCTCGCCGTGCGCGCGCAGCTGGACCAGGCAGTCGATCGGCGCCGGCGGCGCCGGGCGGCCGGTCCAGACCGGGCGCTGGGCCATGATCTCGTGCACGTCGAGGCCGCTGGCCGGGCCGACCGTGACCGTGCGGGTGACCGGCTCGATGGACAGCACGTAGCGCGGGCGGCCGTCGGGGGCGGGGCGGTCCACCCCGATGCCCTTGCGCTGGCCGATCGTGAAGCCGAACGCGCCAGCGTGCTCGCCGAGCACCGTCCCGTCCGTGTCCACGATCGGGCCGGGAGCGTCGCCGAGCTGGCGGGCCAGGAAGCCGCGGGTGTCGCCGTCGGCGATGAAGCACACGTCGTGGCTGTCGGGCTTGTCCGCGACGAGCAGGCCGCGCCGCCGGGCCTCCTCGCGGACCCCGGCCTTGGGGGTGTCCCCGAGCGGGAACAGCGCGTGCGCGAGCTGGCCGGAGGTGAGGACCGCGAGCACGTAGGACTGGTCCTTGCCGTCGTCGGCCGCGCGGCGCAGCGCCCCGGTCGCGGGGTCGATCCGCGCGTAGTGCCCGGTGCACACGGCGTCGAAGCCGAGCGCCAGCGCCCGGTCCAGGACCGCCGCGAACTTAATTTTCTCGTTGCAGCGCAGGCACGGGTTCGGGGTGCGGCCCGCCGCGTACTCGGCGACGAAGTCATCGACCACGTCGGCCTTGAACCGCTCGGCCATGTCCCAGACGTAGAACGGGATGCCGATCACGTCGGCCGCCCGCCGCGCGTCGCGGGCGTCCTCGATCGTGCAGCAGCCCCGCGCCCCCGTCCGGTACGACTGCGGATTGCTCGACAGCGCGAGGTGCACCCCAGTCACGTCGTGACCAGCGTCCACCGCCCGCGCGGCCGCCGTCGCGGAGTCCACCCCGCCCGACATGGCCGCCAGTACTCGAAGTCCCATAACCCTTCGAGGGTACCTAACCCGCAGCGGCGCTGGTCGCGGGCAGCGGCCGCGGGCAACGGCGAAGGGGCGCTCCCGGCCGGGCCGGGAGCGCCCCTTCGCTACGAGCTAGCGCGTCTTCGTCAGCCCTCGTGGGCGCCGAGGGTGACCAGGGCCTGGGCGAGCTGGAAGTACTTGCTCGTGCCGAGGTCGCGGACGGTCTTGATGTTGAACGCCGCCTGCAGCTTCTCGGCGTCGCCCTCGCTCACGCCCGCGAGCGCCGCGACCGGCGCGTCGAGGAGCTCGGCCACGCTCTTGCCCTCGTACGCCTTGTCCAGGGCCTTTGCCAGGTTCGCAGAAACAGCCATTGTCCTACCCCCTTCGATTGCGGTCCAATTCGGACCCACCGTACACGGCCGCTGCCCGCCCTACCCGGCGAAGACGGGAGGAACCACGAGCGGGCTAGCCGTGGCCGCCGGCGCGGCGGGCGCGGGCCACGGCGTCGCCGATGACGGCGCCGAGGGCGTCCACGTCGGCGGCGGTGCTGGTGCGGCCGAGCGAGAAGCGCAGGGAGCTGCGGGCCAGGGCGTCGGAGGCCCCCATGGCCAGCAGGACGTGCGACGGCTCGGCCACCCCGGCCGTGCACGCGGACCCGGTCGAGCAGGCGATGCCCTTCGCGTCGAGCAATAGCAGCAGCGCGTCGCCCTCGCAGCCGGGGAAGGAGAAATGAGCGTTGCCGGGCAGCCGGGCGGGGCCGGGCGGCGGCCCGTTGAGGACGGCGTCCGGCACCGCCTGGGTTACCTGGCGGATCAGGTCGTCGCGGAGCGCGGCCAGCCGGGTGACCTCGGCGTCCCGGCGGGATGCGGACACGACCGCCGCGACGGCGAACGCCCGGATCGCCGGGGCGTCCAGGGTGCCCGAGCGGATGTCGCGCTCCTGGCCGCCGCCGTGCAGGACCGGGACCGGGGCCAGGCCCTTGCCGATGATGAGCGCGCCCGCGCCGACCGGGCCGCCGAACTTGTGCCCGGTGATGGTCAGCGCGTCCACCCCGGACGCCGCGAAGTTCACCGGGACCTGGGCGGCGGCCTGGACCGCGTCGGTGTGGAACGGCACCCCGAACGAGTGGGCCACCCCGGCCAGCTCCGCGACCGGGGCGATCGCGCCGACCTCGTTGTTGGCCCACATGACGCTGACGACGGCGGCGCTGGGCGGGTCGGCCGCCAGGGCCGCTCGCAGGGCCGCCGGGGTCACCGTGCCCGCCTGGTCGACCGGGAGCCAGTCGACCAGGGCGCCCTCGCTGGCGGCCAGCCAGTGCACCGAGTCCAGGACCGCGTGGTGCTCGATGGCGGTGATGAGCACCCGGCGGCGGGCCGCGTCGGCCGCCCGCCGCGCCCAGAACAGGCCCTTCACGGCCAGGTTGTCGGCCTCGGTCCCGCCGCTGGTGAAGACCACCTCGCTGGCGCGGGCGCCGAAGACCTCGGCGATCTGCTCGCGGGACTCCTCGACCACCCGGCGGGCACGGCGCCCGGCGTTGTGCAGCGACGAGGGGTTGCCCAGGTGCGCGAGCTCCTCCGTCATCGCCTCGATGGCCTCGGGGAGCATGGGCGTCGTCGCCGCATGATCGAGGTACACGACCGGGGTCTCATTCATGGTTGACCCAGCTTACTAAGGAGAAAGCCGGCGGCACACCTGCCGCCGGCTCCCGACCGCGCGCTGCTGCTAGCCCTTGCGCTTGCCGATCTCCTCGATGAGCTGGGGCACGACGGTGAACAGGTCGCCCACCACCCCGAAGTCGGCGATCTCGAAGATCGGCGCCTCCGGGTCCTTGTTGATCGCGATGATCGTCTTCGACGTCTGCATGCCCGCCCGGTGCTGGATCGCGCCGGAGATGCCGACCGCCGCGTACAGCTGCGGGGACACGGTCTTGCCGGTCTGCCCGACCTGGAACGCGTGCGGGTACCAGCCCGCGTCGGTCACCGCCCGGGACGCGCCGACAGCCGCGCCGAGCGCGTCGGCCAGCTCCTCGATCACGTGGAAGCCGTCAGCCGAGCCGGTCCCCCGGCCGCCCGAGACAACGATCTGGGCCTCGGACAGGTCCGGCCGGGCCGACTTCTCCGCCACCTCGTGCGCGGTGACGCGGGCCGACTTGGCCGCGTCGGAGGCCGTGAACGAGACCGGCTCCAGCGTCGCGTCGCCGCTGGCTGCCTGGGGGGCGACCGAGTTGGGGCGCAGCGCGATGATGGGGAAGCCGCCCTTGACCTTCGCGTGCACGAACACGGAGCCGCCGAAGTTGGCGTGCGAGGCCACCGGCGCGCCGTCCGGGCCGGCCTCCACGTCGATGACGTCGGTCAGCACCCCGGCCCCGGTCTTGACCGCGAGCCGCCCGGCGACCTCCTTGCCCTCGGTCGTCCCGGCGACCAGGATGGCGGCCGGGGACGCCGACGCCGCCAGCTGGGCCAGCAACTCGGCCTTGGGCGCGGTCACGTAATCGGCGAAGTCGGCCGAGTCGGCCGCGTAGACCTTCGCCGCCCCGAACTCCGCCAGCCGCGCCCGGCCGCCCTCGGCCCCCGGCCCGGCCCACACGGCGGCGGGCGTGCCGAGCCGCGCGGCCGCCGTCAGGAGCTCGGCGGTTACCTTCTTGACCTCGCCGTTCGCGTGCTCGACGAGAACGAGTACCTCTGCCATGACTACCGCCTGCCCCTCAGATGAACTTCCGCTCGGCGAGGAAGGACGCCACCGCGGTGCCGCCCTCCCCCTCGTCCTTCACGATCACGCCGGCGGCGCGGGGCGGGGCAGGCTCGAAGTCCGCGACCTCGGTCAGCGAGCCGCCGAGGCCGATGCCATCGGCGGCCAGGCCCAGGTCGGACAGCGACAGGGACTGCACGGGCTTCTTCTTCGCCGCCATGATCCCCTTGAAGGACGGGTAGCGCGGCTCGTTGGTCTTCTCCACGACCGACACCACGGCCGGCAGCGGGGCCTCGACCACGTCGAACCCGTCCTCCGACATCCGCCGGACGGTGACCGCGCCACCTGCGACGTCCACCTTCGACGCCAGCGTGAGCTGCGGCAGGCCCAGCCGCTCGGCCAGCATCGCCGGCACCACCCCGGCCCGCGCGTCGGTCGACTCCGACCCGGCGATCACCAGGTCGAACTCCAGCTTGGAGAGGGCCGCCGCCAGCACCGCGGAGGTGGCCAGCGCGTCCGACCCGGCGATCTGGTCGTCCAGCACGTGGACGCCCTTGTGCGCGCCCATCTGCAGCGCCTTGCGGATCGAGTCCAGCGCCTTGCCGGGGCCGACGGACAAGATCGTCACCTCGCCGCCCTCGGCCTCGGCGATCTGCAGGCCCGCCTCGATCGCGAACTCGTCAATGTAGTTGATGACCCCGTCGGCGGCGGCCCGGTCCAGCGTGCCGGCCCCGGGCACCAGCCTGCGCTCCGACTCGGTGTCCGGCACCTGCTTCACGAGCACCACGATGTTCATGGACAACGCTGCCCTCCTGCGCGCGTAAACGGGCCAGCCAGGGCCGGCCCCTTACGACATATGTTACTCGCCAGTAGCTACGACCGAACGCTCGGCCGCCTCCACCACATTAGCGAGCAGCATAGCCCGGGTCATCGGGCCGACTCCGCCGGGCATCGGGGCAACCCACCCCGCGACCTCGCGGACACCGGGCGCCACGTCGCCCACCAGGCCCGCCTCGGTCCGGGTGATGCCCACGTCGAGCACGGCCGCGCCCGGCTTGACCATGTCCGCCGTCACCAGCCCGGGCACCCCGGCCGCGACCACCACGATGTCGGCCGTGCGGGTGTGGAAGGCGAGGTCCTTGGTGCCAGTGTGGCAGAGCGTTACCGTCGCGTTCTCCGACTTGCGCGTGAGCAGCAGGCCCATCGCCCGCCCGACGGTGATGCCGCGGCCGATCACCACGACCTCGGCCCCGGCGATCTCGACCCCGTACTCGCGCAGCAGCACGACCATGCCCCGGGGGGTGCACGGCAGCGGCCCGTCCTCGTTCAGCACTAGCCGCCCGAGGTTGACCGGGTGCAGCCCGTCCGCGTCCTTGCCCGGGTCCATCAGGTGCAGGACCCGCTTCTCGTCCAGCCCCTTGGGCAGCGGCAGCTGCACGATGTAGCCGGTACAGGCCGGGTCGGCGTTGAGCTCGGCCACCGCCAGCTCCACGTCGGCCTGGCTCGCGCTGGCGGGCAGGTCACGGCGGATCGAGGAGATCCCGACCTGCGCGCAGTCGCGGTGCTTGCCCGCCACGTACGCCTGCGACCCGGGGTCGTCGCCCACCAGGACCGTGCCCAGCCCGGGGGTGATTCCCCTCGCCGCCAGCGCGGCGACCCGCTCCTTGAGGTCCGCCTTGACCTTGGCCGCCGTGGCCTTACCGTCCAGAATCCCAGCGCTCATGAGCGGCCAGCCCCTCTCAACGCATCAGTGGTAGAAGTGCCTAACTCCGGTGAAGTACAGCGTGATGCCCGCCGCCTGGGCCGCCTCGATCACGAGCCCATCCCGGATCGAGCCGCCCGGCTCGGCCACAGCGCGCACTCCCGCCTCCGTGAGTATCTCCAACCCATCGGGAAACGGGAAATAGGCGTCGGAGGCGGCCACAGATCCGGCCGCCCGGTTTCCGGCTCTGGCCACAGCCAGCCGGGCCGAGTCCACCCGGTTGACCTGTCCCATCCCGATCCCGGTGGCCGCCCCTCCGTTGGCCAGCAAGATCGCGTTCGACTTCACGCTCCGGCACGCCCGCCAGGCGAACGCGAGGTCCGCCAGCGTGGCCGCGTCGGCCGCCTCCCCGGTCTTCAGCTCCCAGTTGGCCGGGTCGTCGCCCGGCTCGCGGACCAGGTCCACCGACTGCAGGAGGATGCCACCGGAGACAGGACGGTATTCAACATCGTCAGCACGGGCCCGGGCGCCTGTCCCGGCGCAGCGCAGCAGCCGTACGTTCTTGGCCTTCGACAAGATCTCCAGCGCGGCCGGCTCGAAGTCGGGGGCGATCACGACCTCGGTGAACACCTCCGCGACCTGGCGCGCCATCGCCTCGGTGATGATGCCGTTGGCCGCGATGACCCCGCCGAACGCGCTGGCCGGGTCGGTCTCGTGCGCCTTGGCGTGCGCGTCGGCGAGGTCGGTGCCGACGGCGATGCCGCACGGGTTGGAGTGCTTGATGATCGCGACGCAGGGCTCGTCGAAGTCGTAGGCGGCCCGCCGGGCGGCGTCGGCGTCCACGTAGTTGTTGTACGACATCGCCTTGCCGTGGAGGAGCTCAGCCGAGGCGATGCCCCCGGCCGCGCCCGGTTCCGTGCTGGGGGCGGTGTAGAGAGCCGCCCGCTGGTGCGGGTTCTCCCCGTAGCGCAAGACCTCAGCCCGTGACCAGGCCGCGCCCGCGAACGCGGGCCAGCCCGTCTGCGCGGCGGTGTCGTCGGGAGCGTAGGTCGAGGCGAACCAGGAGGCGACGGCCGCGTCGTAGGCGGCGGTGCGGGCGAACGCGGCAGCGGCCAGCCGCTTGCGCTGCTCCAGCGTGAACCCGCCGTCGGCGAGGGCGCCGTGCACCTCGGCGTACTGGGCCGGGCTGGTGACGACGGCCACGCTGCCGTGGTTCTTGGACGCCGCGCGGACCATCGCCGGGCCGCCGATGTCGATCTGCTCGATCGTGTCCTCGTCGCTGGAGCCCTTGGCCACCGTCTCCTCGAACGGGTAGAGGTTGCTGACCAGCAGCTGGAATGGCTCGATGGCGAGCACGTCGAGCTGGGTGGCGTGGTCCTCGTTGGCCATGTCCGCCAGCAGCCCGGCGTGGACCTTGGGGTGCAGCGTCTTGACCCGGCCGTCGAGGCACTCGGGGAAGCCGGTGACGGCCTCGACCCGGGTGACCGGGAGGCCGGCCGCCTCGATGGCGGCGGCGGTCGAGCCGGTGGAGACGATCTCCACCCCGTTGTCGTGCAGCGCCTGGGCGAGGCCGGGCAGCCCGGCCTTGTCGTAGACGCTCACCAGGGCGCGCTTGATCTGGATGCGGGTCACTGGCCGATCCTCACCTTCCGTGGTCCCTCGACGGTCCAGCCCTCGCGGGCCATCCTGCCTACCGTGTCGACGAGCAGGGCTCGCTCGGCGACCTTGATGCGCTCGTGCAGTGCTTCCTCGTCGTCCCCGTCGTCCACCGGTACCGCCCGCTGGGCGAGGACGGGGCCGTCGTCCACGCCCGCGGTGACGATGAAGACGGTGCAGCCGGTGACCTTGACCCCGTAGGCGAGCGCGTCGCGCACGCCGTGCATGCCGGGGAATGACGGTAGCAGCGCCGGGTGGGTGTTGAGGGCGCGGCCGCCGAAGGCACCCAGGAAAGCCGGGCCCAGCAGCTTCATGAAGCCGGCGCAGACGACGAGGCCGGGCTTGTGCTCCTCGGTCGCCGCGGTCAGGGCGCGATCCCAGTCGTCGCGGGCGGCGAAGTCCTTCAGGCGGGTGGCGTACGTCGCGATGCCGTGGCCCCGGGCGCGGTCGAGGGCCGCGATGTTGTCCCGGTCGGCGCCGACCGCCACGATCGCCGCGCCGTAACCGGGATCTTGCGTAGCGTCGATGAGCGCCTGCAGGTTCGTCCCCGTCCCGGAGACGAGCACGACCAGCCGAATCGGTGCCACATCCATAGGCGTCACCCTAACTGCCCGCGCCCGCGACACGGGCGGGCGGGGCAGTCCCCGGCTGGGCGCGAGGTCGCGCGACCGGGCAGAATGGAGGCCCTATGGCAACCCCTCCGGACCACCCGCGCGCCGGCCAGGCAGGCGCAGGCCAGTTCCCCGCCGACCAGCCCCCTGCTGCCCAGTCGTCCCCGGCCCCGGCCCCGTCGTCCGGAGGTCAGCCGCCCGGAGGTCAGCCGCCCGAGGGCGGGCAGCCCGCGGGCTTCCGGCCCGCCGTCCCGGAGCCGGCCGACCCGGGGCCGGCCGGACCCGGCCAGGAAGGCTCGCGGCCCGGAGGACAGGGGCCCGGAGGACAGGGGCCCGGTAACCGGCAGCCGGCCGGTAAGCGCGCAGCGGACAAGCAGCCCGGCGCCACCCGGCCGGGGGCGCCGCGCCCCGGTACCCAGCGCCCCGGTACCCAGCGACCGGGCGGCCAGCGGCCGACTGCCCCGAGGCCGGGCGGCCAGCGGCCCGCCGCCCAGCGGCCTGGTAACCAGCGCCCCAGTGCCCAGCGGCCGGGCGCCCAGCGGCCCGGGGACCCGAAGCGCGCGAGCCCGGTGCTGCAGCAGCGGGCGCTCGCGGCGCTGCTGCTCGGGCTGATCGCCCTCATCGGGATGGTGATGCTGACCGACAACCTGCGGCGGATGGTCGTCGTGCTGGCGGTGGCATTCGTCATCGGCGTGACCGGCCTGTGGCTCGCGATCACGGCGATGTCCCGGTCCAGGCACGAGAAGTCGAACCGGCCGCGCTTCTCCGTCCTCGCGACGGTGATCAGCGTCGGCGTGACCGGGATGACCGGGATCGCGCTGATCGGGTTCGCCCTGTTCTGGACGCAGTTCAGCCAGTACGCCAAGTGCGACGCCGGGGCGAACACGGTCGCGACCCGCCACGCCTGCGACCAGCAGCTCAACAACTCCCTGAACGCCAACCTGCGGCTATTCGGCAACCGCTAGCGGGCTTACTCTTCCGGTTCCTCGTCCCCGCGGTTGCCGGCCCACGGGTCCATGTAGATGCGGTGGCCGCCGGCCGTGTCGGCCTCGTCGATCACGGCGGGCAGGGGGCCGCTGGCCCGGGTGGCCCCGGCTGCCATCGCCCCGGCCGCCGCGCCGACCCCGGCCGGGACCGCCGCCGATCCCGGCGGCGCCAGGCGGGCCAGGCGCTTGATGTGGTACCGGAGGATGAGCCAGTTCAGCCCGCCGGCGACCAGGGCCGAGGTCACGCCGATCTCCAGCACGGCCACGATGCCGATCTCGGCCGCGTGCGGGCCGACGTCGCCCAGCCGCCCCGCCCCGAGCGGGCCGCCGGAGAACTTGGCCAGGACGCCGATGACGACGGCGGTGAGCGACCCGGTCAGCAGGCCCCACAGCGGGGCCGCCTCCAGGAACGGGGTGGGCGCGATGCGGACCGTCATCGCCCCGGCCAAGATCCCCGCCAGGTACGGGGTGACCAGGATGAAGAACCCGAGCCAGGCCGGGAACGCCGCCCCCGAGCCGACCGGCATCCCGGCCAGCATCGGGAAGGCGGGGATCGCGCCCAGGGCCGAGCCGTTGGGCGACACCGCCGTGCCGATGCCGAACGCGAAGCCCGGGCCCAGCATGTAGGACACCGACCAGATGACCGCGTTGGGCAGGTAGGCGACCTGCGCCAGCAGCAGCAGGAAAGACCCGAACAGGCCGGGGTTGAGCGAGTTCTCGGCTGCCTGGTAGGCGTGCAGGTGCAAGATCAGCGATACCGCCGACAGCAGCGCCCCGGCCGCCGTGACGAACGCGAGCGACGTCAGCATGCCCAGCACGATCGAGCGGGAGCGGGCGGGCATCAGCCCGGCCAGCTTCCGCCATGGCGCCAGGCCCCGGGCCGCCCCGAAGCCGCCGGCGACGAACGCGATCCCGAAGCCGACGACTACCGCCTGCCACAGCGACGGCGCCGCGACCGGGGTCCGGCTGGCCAGCGCGACCGCCGCCGTGAACAGCGCGTAAGGGAAGGCAATGGCGAGGGCCGCGTGCCAGACGTGCCGCAAGCGGCTCACGTGTCCCCCGCTGGTCAGCCAGCGGCCCGCGCGCTCGATCAGCGCGCCCGGCAGCAGCACCAGGCCGAGCGGGAGCAGCCCGACCCGCCCGACGCCGCGCACCGTGATCTCGACGTGATGGGCGACCAGCCAGAGGATCCCGGCCGAGCGCAGCACCCCCGCCAGCCCGCCGCCGACGCCCACGTGGGGGGCGGTGATCCAGCCGATCAGGGTGACGAGGATGAGCACCGCCAGGCCGCTGGCGGCGGCCGCGATCGCGGCGATCCCGCCGGCCATCATCATGGGCCGCGTGGGCAGCACGATCCCAGACCCTGGCAGCCTCGGCGGCCGCGTCCCGGCGGAAGCACTCACAACGCCCATCCTGCCGCATAAGCCGGCCGCCCCGCCGCCGGCGCGCCGGGCCCGCCCCGCGCGGGCCGCCCATACCGCAGTGCGCAGATCGTTAGCAAGGTCACATACCCCGGCTGACACACCTTTGTAACCTGGTCCGTAACTGGCCCCATCCAAAGACTAGGCTCGAAGTGACCTAGGACAATCCCAAGAGACGGACCCCCAGTGGACCTGTTTGAGTTTCAGGCTAAGGAGCTGTTCGCCGAGTACGGCGTGCCGGTTCCGAAGGACAAGGTCGCCAACACCGCCGACGAAGCCCGGGACATCACGGCTGCCTACGCGGCCGAGGGCATCGGCCAGGTTGTCGTGAAGGCGCAGGTGAAGGTCGGTGGCCGTGGCAAGGCCGGCGGCGTCAAGCTCGCGGACAGCCCGTCGGACGCTTATGAGAAGGCCGACAAGATCCTCGGCATGGACATCAAGGGCCACACGGTTCACCGGGTCCTGATTGCCGAGGCGACGGACATTAAGTCCGAGTACTACCTGTCGTTCCTGCTGGATCGCGCGAACCGCACGTTCGTCGCCATCTGCTCGGTTGAGGGCGGCGTGGAGATCGAGGAGGTCGCGCACACCTACCCGAACGCGATCGCCCGGATCCCGGTCTCGCCGCTGGTCGGCGTGGACTACGACAAGGCGCTGGAGATCGTGCGCGCCGGCGGCATCCCGGCCGAGGCCCAGGAGGGCGCCGCCCGGCTGGCCGAGCGGCTGTGGGCGATGTTCACCGACGAGGACGCGACCCTGGCCGAGGTCAACCCGGTCGTGCTGACCCCCGGCGGCAAGGTGCTGGCCCTCGACGGCAAGGTCACGCTGGACGACAACGCGGGCTTCCGCCAGGACCTCGACCAGTTCGCCGACCTCGCGTCGACCGACCCGCTAGAGGCGAAGGCCAAGGAGAAGCACCTCAACTACGTGAAGCTTGAGGGCGAGGTCGGCATCATCGGCAACGGGGCCGGCCTGGTCATGTCCACGCTCGACGTGGTCGCCTACGCGGGCGAGGAGTTCGGCGGCATCCGCCCGGCGAACTTCCTCGACATCGGCGGCGGCGCGTCGGCCGAGGTCATGGCGAACGGCCTGGAGATCGTGCTGTCCGACCCGGCCGTCCGGTCGGTGTTCGTGAACGTCTTCGGCGGCATCACCGCGTGCGACGCGGTCGCCAACGGCATCATCTCCGCCGTCGCGCTGCTGAAGGAGCGCGGCGAGGTGGTTGACCGCCCGATCGTCGTCCGGCTGGACGGCAACAAGGCGGCCGAGGGCCGCCAGATCCTGCAGGACGCGGGCCTCGCGATCGTCGAGCAGCAGGACACGATGGACGGCGCCGCTCGGCGGGCCGCTGAGCTGGCTGGCGCCGGTAAGGGAGCATGAGGTGTCGATCTTCCTCTCGGCCGACAGCCGAGTCCTGATCCAGGGCATCACCGGCGGCGAGGGCCGCAAGCACGGCGCGCGGATGCTCGCGGCCGGCACCAAGGTCGTCGGCGGGACGAACCCGAAGAAGGCCGGCACGACGCTGGAGCTGAACGGCGCCAGCGTCCCGGTCTTCGGCACCGTGGCCGACACCATGGCGCAGACGGGGGCCGACGTGTCGGTCATCTTCGTGCCGCCGGCCGGCGCGAAGGCCGCCGTCATCGAGGCGATCGACGCGCAGGTCCCGCTCGCGATCGTCATCACCGAGGGCATCCCGGTGCACGACACGGCCGAGTTCTGGGCCTACGCGGTCGAGAAGGGCAACCGGACCCGCATCATCGGCCCGAACTGCCCCGGCCTCGCCTCCCCCGGCAAGTCGAACGCGGGCATCATCCCCGCTGACATCACCCCCGGCGGCAAGATCGGCCTGGTGTCGAAGTCGGGCACGCTGACCTACCAGATGATGTACGAGCTGCGCGACATCGGCTTCTCCACCGCCGTCGGCATCGGCGGCGACCCGATCATCGGCACCACCCACATCGACTGCCTCCAGGCGTTCCAGAACGACCCGGAGACCGAGGCGATCGTGCTGATCGGCGAGATCGGCGGCGACGCCGAGGAGCGCGCGGCCGCGTTCATCGAGAAGAACGTGTCCAAGCCGGTCGTCGGCTACGTCGCGGGCTTCACCGCCCCCGAGGGCAAGACGATGGGCCACGCCGGCGCGATCATCTCCGGCTCGGCCGGCACCGCCCAGGCGAAGAAGGAAGCCCTGGAGAAGGTCGGCGTCCGCGTCGGCAAGACCCCGAGCGAGACCGCCCGCCTGGCCCGCGAGCTCTTCCGCTAGCCAACAGCATCCTCTTTAGCAACACCAGTCACCCGGCTCCGTGGGAACACGGGCCGGGCGACTTCTTTTTTGGCCTCCGCCGCCGAGGCCCGCAGCAGTCAAGCCAGCGGGGCCGCGCGGAGGGTGCGGGTGAGGCTGCTCGAACATCATGCTGATTGTGTCTACCACGTGCGCAGTGGCGATGATGTGGTCCCAGGCGTTGCTGAGAACCAAGGTATCGGGGATTGATCGGCCGCTCGCGATCATGATGGGATGGTTCAGGAGACGAGAAGAAAAGCGGACAGAATCGAGCGCCAGGACTGTTGCACCTTCGGCGCTATTCTGCATTTCCCTTTTCGTCGTTTGCCTTTCTAATAAACGCAGGGAATGCCGTACTTGGCCTTGGCCGTGACCGATACCGAGCCGCCCTCGCTGTTGGCGATGCCCGACTGGGTCGGGGCGGCGGTCGGCTTCGGGGTGCCGGCCGAGCTGGAGCTCCCGCCGGGCGACGCGGTGCCGGTCAGGGCGGCCGGGAGGCTGGTGACCGTACTGCCCACGACGACTTGCACATGGCCGGCCGCGACATCCGTGCTGGCGGTCGCGGTCACGCCGAAGTCCTTCGCGATCAGGCCCGCGTTGGCCGACGCCCCGGTGCCGTAGCTCACGGTGGTGGCCGACTGCGGATATTCCGCGTTGGTGGTGACGCCGGCCTGGTATCCCTTGCCGACCAGGGCCTGCGAGACGCGGCCGCCGGTGCCGGACGGGGCGCCGGCGTTGTAGACGTCCACCGTGACGGTGGAGGCAGGCGGAACGCTGACGGTCGGCTTGGGCGTGCTCGACGGGGGCTTGGTGGTCGCGGGCTTGCTGGTCGCGGACCCGCTGATCGTCGGCGTCGGCTTAGCCCCCTTGAGCGGCGGGGCCGTGGCGAAGGCGGCGGTGATGGTCGCCTGGATGGCGGGCGGATCGACCGAGTCCACGTCGCCGATGCCGGCCACGTACGGTTCCCCGGTGATCTTCGTCGTGAAGAAGGTGAGGTTCGCGCCGCTCAGCGCGTCCATCTCCCCCGCGAACTGAAGCAGGTTCCAGCCCTTGCTGGTAATGAGGTAATTACCGGCGAAGCTGAGCAGCGAGTTCAGCCGGCTCACGTCGGTCAGCAGCCCGTCGTTGCGCAGCTTCCACAGGACGTAGTCGAGCACCGCCTGCTGGCGGGCGGTCCGGTCGAGGTCGCCTTGCGGGAGGTTGTCGCGCTCGCGGACGAAGGACAGGGCCTGGGCCGCGTTGAGGTGCTGGTAGCCGACCGCCAGGTTAGCGCCGGAGTTCGCGTCCTTCAGGTTGGTGCCGCCGTTGTAGGGCTTGACGCAGACCTCGATGCCGCCGAACTGCTGGGCGAGCTGGTAGAAGCCGTCGAGGTTCAGCTCCGCGAAGTGGTCGATCTTCTGCCCCGTCAGGTGCTCGACCGTCGAGACGGTGGCAGCCCGCCCGGCCTCGTTCCCCTCGAAGTTCTGCTCCCAGGATGGCATCTTGGGATCCTTCTGCTGGAGATAGCCGATCCGCGCCGCCATGGCGTAGCCGTAGGCGTTGTCGATCTTGCTGTACTGGGGCCCGAAGCCGAGCGTGCCGTACATCTGGACGTAGGAGTCACGCGGGATGGAAAAGCCCACCGCCTGCTGCCCGCCCGGGAAGATGTGGATCAGGATCAGCGTGTTGGTCGCGTTACCGCCGGTGCTCCCGATGTGCATGACGTCTTCGAGGGAGTGCGGCAGCGGCTTGCCGCTCCAGTACGTCCGCGACTCAAGCCCCATCACCAGGATGTTCATCGGGCCGGTGGACGGGCCGCCCTGCAAGACGCTCGACTGGCCAACGCTCTCGGCCTTGCTCTGCGCGTAGTACCCGACGCCGGCCACCACCAGGACGACCGAGGCCGCGATGCAGCCCAGGCCGTACCCCGCCTTGCCTAGTAGCGCTCGGGCGCCCATCACGCATCCCCTCCGCAATGTCTTCGACGATAGCCTGGCGATAGGTTCCAGCCACAGTGACCTAGTCCGCCACGGGGCGAGACTACCTGCTGCGACGCCCCTGGGCCGGCCTACAACGGGCCACCGTAACCGAATAACCAGCTTCTATAGGACATCTTTGCGACACTATGAGGGCGGACTCAGCGCCGTTGGAGGGAACCTGTCGGGGACATGCATTAAGGTCGAGGGTCGATGAGCACTCCACCAGGGCCAGAGCCAAGGCCCGGTTTCACCCCGCGCGGCGGTCGGCCCCGTCCGGTCGCCCGGGGTGACGAGGGCTGGGCGGATAGCGGCGACCGAGGCGACGAGCCCAGCCGCCGTCGGCCTGTCGTGCCTGGTCGCGGCCAGGGCAGGCCCCGCGTCCCCGGTGGCCCAGGTGGCAATGCGGACATTAACGGAACCAACGACCGTGATGCCGACGCTGCCCAGCCGGGAGCGACCTTCACTCCCGCGACCCGTGACCCCGGCTTCCGGGAAGGCGCCCCGCGCGCCCCCGAGGCGAGCACGTCCGGGCCCGAGCCGGTGCAGGACCCGCCGCCCGCGTCCTCCCCCGCCTTCATCCCTGCCAGCAACGCGCGAGACCGAGCCGACAGGCCGGACCAGGCTGACGGGCGCCCGCCGCCACGCCGTCCCCCAGCCGAGCGGCCCACCAGCAGCCGCGACCCGCGCGACGGCGCCCAGCCTGTCCGCAAGGGCGGCACCCGGCGCGACGCTGCCCCGGGCGGCGCGACCCCGGGCGATGGGCCACCGGGCGGCCGGGCACCCGGCGACCGGGCACGCCCGGCCGGCGCGCTCCGCAGCGGGCCGCCGGCCGGCGCCGCGCCGCGCCGCCGCCGGGACGGTGGTCCGGCCGGTACCGGACCGGCCAGCACCGCCTCGGCCGCCTCGGCGGCGACGCCGAGGGCCGGGCTGCTGAAATTCCCGCCGCTGCGCTGGGTGGGGCGCTGGCGTCCCCGGCGGGCGGTCATCGTCTTGCTGTCGTTCGCGCTGATCAGCCTGATCGTGACCCTGGTCATCGGCCATGACCCGGGCTTCCTCATTGGCCTGCTGCTGCTGGTGGGCTCGTTCATCGCCGCCCTCGGCATCCAGCGCGGCGTCCACCGGCTCATCCCCCTGCCGGCGCTGTCGTACCTGGTGACGACCACGATCGCGGGCTACGCGCACGACTCGGCCAACCTGAACGACTCTAAGGAGCTCATCACCAGCTTCCTGACCTGGATCGGCAGCGCCTTCTTCGCCGTCGTCTGGGCCACCGTCTTGATCATCGTGATCGGGATCATCCGCTGGCTGATGTCCAAGCGGCTGGTCTCCGGCTCGCTGCCCACCCCGCGCACGGCGCGGACGGCCCCGGCGGGCGCCTCTTCGCCCGGTGCCTCTTCGCCCGGTGCCGCTTCGCCCGGTGCCGCTACCGCCACGGCTGCCTCGCCGTCCGGCGCTCCGGCCGAACCGGCCCCGTGGACGGGCCGCGAGCCGCGCCGGGCCACCCCCCGTGGCCCGCGCGACTCCTGGGGCCGACGTGATTCGATCAGCAGCCAGGACCGGGAGGCGCGCGGCGGCCGCCGTCCCCGCGAGCCGCGCGAGGGGCGCGCGCCCGGCGGCAACGCGTTCGGCGACCCCGGGGACCCGCCCGTCCCGTTCGGGGCGGCGAGCCCCCGGGGCCCGCGTGCCCCGCGCTTCGGCCGGGACGCCTGGGACCGGCCATCCGCCGATGACCGTCCCGCCCGCGACGACGAGCACGGGGATCCCGCCGACGACGCGGCCGGATTCACTGGCGACCGCCCGGCCGACGGGTACGCCCCGCGAACGAGCCGGTTCCGCCCCAGCGGCTTCACCCGTCCCGGCATCCCCGCCCGCCCGGGCGGCGCCAGCCGCCGCACCGGCGACGGCCGTGACGCCGACCCCCGGCGGCCCAGCGCCGACCCCCGCGGCAGCCTCGACCCCGGCAGCGGAACCGGCCCCGGCCGCAGCGCCGACCCCGGCAACGCCGCCGGTCTCGGCAGCGGCACCGGTCTCGGCAGCGGCACCGACCCACGCGGTGCGGCCGACCCACGCGGTGCGGCCGACCCACGCGGTCGTACCCGCCGGGGCAGCTTCGATCCGCGGGGCCGAGCCAGCCGACCCGCCAGTCCTGGTCGCCCCGGCCGCGCCGACCTGCCGGGCAGCGCCGACCAGCAAGAAGGGCCTAGCTGGGCCGAGGGCGCCAGCCGACGAGACGGTGCCAGCCGCAGGGACAGTGCCGACCGCAGGGACAGTGCCGACCGGAGGAACAGTGCCGACCGGAGGAACAGTGCCGACCCGCGCGGCAGTGCTGGGCGGAGGGACAGCGCCGACCGCCGAGGCAGTGCTGGGCGGGAAGACAGTGCGAGCTCGCGCGACGAAGCCGAGTGGCAAGGCAGTACCGACTGGCAAGGCCGGGCCGATGACCTGGACGCCAACTGGCACGGCAGTGCGGCCCCGCGCAGCGCGAGCCGCCCGGACAGTTCCGGCCCGCGCGGCAACACCAGCCGGCCAGACGGTGCCAGCCGGCCAGACGGTGCCAGATGGTCCGAAGGAGCGAGCCGGCCGGGCGGCGCTGGCCAGCTCGGGGGCCGGAGCCACCCCGGTGCCGCCGCCCGGCCGGACGGCACGGGGCCGCCGCGAACCGGCACCGACCCCTACGCCGACCGCGACGACGAGGCCGGGCCGCGCGTGGCCCGGCCCGCCCGAGGCGGACGGGACTACGACGCCCGGCCCGCCCAGGACGACGACTGGGACTCCGCCGACGACTGGGACTCCGCCGACGACCGCGACCCACGCGGCGGCCGGGGCGAAGACCCGTACTCCGACCCTCGCCGGGCCGACTCCCCGCGGGATGTCTGGTGGTAGCAGTCCCGACCCGAAACCCAGGCTGACGACCAACCGGGGCAAAGCCCCTCCGGCAACGCCCCGACGGTGTCCTGTCGGTCACGTGGGCCCGGTGGTTCCGGCGGCTGCGAGTGGCCAACCGTGCCGGGGCTTGCCTCGCGCGGCCCGGGTGGCGGCTTGGCCTGGCGGGTGGAGTCATCGCCGCGTCCCGGCTCGCCGGGTCGGGCGCGGGCGCCCGGCCGCCTCTAGGGACTCCTAGGACAGGCCGCTCGTAAGCAACCCCGGCTGTCGCCGCCTACAGCTTCTCGATCGGGGCGTAGCGCAGGACGAATTGCTTGATGCCATAGTCGCCACCGAAGTCGATCTTGGCTTCCGCGTCGTTGCCGTGGCCGTCGGTGGACACGACCGTGCCCAGGCCGTACTTGTCGTGGGTGATCCGGTCGCCGGTGCGCAGGCTGGGGACGGGGCGGTTCCCGACTGACTTCACCCCGGGGCGGGAGGCCATCCGCTCCGACGCGGGCGCCACCGACGCCACCGCCGCCCGCTGGTCGCGCTTCCACTCGACCAGCCGGGGCGGGACCTCGGACAGGAACCGGGACGGGGTGTGGAACGCCGGGCGCCCCCACCAGTTCCGGCCCACGGCCCGGGTCAGGTAAAGCCGCTCCTCCGCCCGGGTGATCCCGACGTAGGCCAGGCGCCGTTCCTCCTCCAGCTCCCTGGGGTCGGTCAGCGCCCGCTGGTGCGGGAACACCTCTTCCTCCATGCCGGTGAGGAACACCACCGGGAACTCCAGTCCCTTGGCCGTGTGCAGCGTCATCAGCGTGACCATGCCGCCGTGGCCCTCGCCGTCGGGGATCTCGTCGGCGTCGGCGACCAGCGAGACCCGCTCCAGGAAGTCCGTCAGCGTGCCCCCGCCGTCGAGGGCGGCTCCGTCGAACTCCCGGGCGACCGACACCATTTCCTGGAGGTTCTCCACCCGGGTGGCGTCTTGCAGGTCCGGTGAGCTCTCCAGCATCTCCTGGTACCCCGTGCGGTCGAGGATCGCCTCGACCAGCTCCGCGACCGGGCCCCCCGCGTTGGCCTGCTCGCGCAGGTCATCGATCAGCTCGTTGAACCCGGAGATGGACGTCGCTGACCGCGTGGCGAGGCCGGGCACGTCCTTCGGGGTGCGCAGCGCCTCCGCGAACGAGATGCGCTCGCGGCCCGCGTAGCTGACGATGTACTCCTCGGCCCGGTCGCCGATGCCGCGCTTGGGCACGTTGAGCACCCGGCGCAGCGACACCTCGTCGGCCGGGTTGGCGATCAGCCGCAGGTAGGCGAGCAGGTCGCGCACTTCCTTGCGCTCGTAGAACCGGACGCCGCCGACTACCCGGTAGGGCAGCCCGACCCGGATGAAGATTTCCTCGAAGACGCGGGACTGGGCGTTCGTCCGGTAGAAGACCGCCACGTCGCCCGGGGTGGCCAGGCCCTCGTCGGTGAGCCGGTCCACCTCCTCGGCGACGAAGGCCGCCTCGTCATGCTCGTTGTCGGCGACGTAGCCGGTGATCAGCGCGCCCTCGCCGGCGTCGGACCAGAGGTTCTTGGGCTTGCGGCCGGCATTGCGGGACACCACCGCGTTCGCGGCCGCGAGGATGTTCTGGGTCGAGCGGTAGTTCTGCTCCAGCAAGATGACCGTGGCGTCCGGGTAGTCCTGCTCGAACTCCACGATGTTGCGGATGGTCGCGCCCCGGAACGCGTAGATCGACTGGTCCGCGTCGCCCACCACGCACAGCTCCGACGGGCCGGGGTCGTCCTCTCCCTCGGGGGTCTTACTGCCGAACAAGGACGACCCGCCCGAAACCAGCTCGCGCACGAGCACGTACTGAGCGTGGTTGGTGTCCTGGTACTCGTCCACCAGGACATGCCGGAAGCGCCGCCGGTACGCCGCCGCGACCTCGGGGAACGCCTGGAACAGGTTGACCGTGATCATGATCAGGTCATCGAAGTCCATGGCCCCGGCCGCGAGCAGCCGACGCTGGTACTCCCCGTACGCTTCGGCCAGCGCCCGCTCGCGGGCGGATTCCGCCTGGGACCGGAACGACTCGTAGTCGACCAGCTCGTTCTTCAGGTTCGAGACCTGGGCCGCCATCGCCTTGGGCGGGTACTGCCGAGGATCGAGGTCAAGCTCCTTGCACACCAGCGCCATCAGCCGCTGGGAGTCAGCCGAGTCATAGATCGAGAAGCTCGCCGGGTACCCGAAGCGCTTGGCCTCGCGGCGCAGGATGCGCACGCACGCCGAGTGGAACGTCATCACCCACATGGCCCGGGCCTGCGGCCCGACCAGGGTGGCCACGCGGGCCGCCATCTCCCCGGCCGCCTTGTTGGTGAACGTGATCGCGAGGATCTGCGACGGGTACACGTCCCGCTCGGCCAGCAGGTAGGCGATGCGGTGCGTCAGCACGCGGGTCTTGCCGGACCCCGCCCCGGCCACGATGAGCAGCGGCCCGCCCGCGTGGACAACGGCGGCCCGCTGCTCCGGGTTGAGGCCATCAAGGAAGGATTCGGTCGCGATCTCGGTCACACGCCCACCCTAGGCGTTGCCACCGACATTCGACGTCGATCGCCCGTCCCCGCCGCGCTTACGGGACCGCCACGACACGTGCGAGGCCACTGGGACCTGCGGGGACACAGTCAAGCAACGGGCAGGCACTGGCGATCGGGCTTGGAATACCGGATAGTCTCCTACCCTGCTGACCTGCCGTTAATATACCGTTTTGGCCACGATCTTGAGGTATATCGCGGTATCGTGAGCTGCCTTTGCCCATAACCTCAGGGGGTCTCATGGGGTCGCGGGGTCGATCCATCCGGCTCAGAATCTACTTCCTCGTGGCGATTCCGCTCGTCACGATGCTCGGCCTGTTCGCGGACGTCGCGTACAACGCCATCACCAACGCGATCAACCTGGACCGGGCGCCGAGCCTCATCCAGAACACGTCGCTGCCGATGGCGTACTTCATGAGCACCCTGCAGGCCGAGCGCCGCGCGGCGCTCGTTTACCAGTCGGCCCCCACCGCCGCCAACAAGACCGCCTTCCAGCAGGCCGAGGACGCGACCCAGAGCACCGACACGAGCGGCAACGGCGCCCGTGGCATCGGCTACCTGGAGGCCGCCCTCAACTCGCCCGCGACCAAGCAGGCCGCCAACCCGGCCGAGACGGCCGCGATCACCAGGCTCCTGACGGCGATCACCGGCAGTCCCCTGACCAACCTCCGCACGGCAGTCAGCGCCAACGCGGTCCCGGCGATCAGCGGGTTCGCGTCCTACACGCAGATCCTTGAGCTGTTCCCGGTCGTCTTCCAGGCCCAGGCCAACAGCCTGACCGACGCCTCGGCGGCCGTGCAGGGGCTGGGCCTGATCGAGACCATCAACGCCCGTGAGGACATGCTCGAGCAGGACGCCCTGCTCGCGGGCGCCCTCGCCGGCGGGAGCATGTCGCCCGCCGAGCGGGTCGCGTTCAACGACGCGGCCGGCCGTGAGCACGACGACACGCAGCTGTTCACGGCGATGCTCAGCCCGGCCGAGAAGACGGCTTACCTCACCGAGTTCAACCACGGCGCGGCGCAGGTCTACCAGAACGAGCGAACCCAGGTCCAGCAGGCCATCGAGGCGGGCTCTCCGCTGTCGGCGCTGGAGAGCACGGGCTTGTCCGCCACGAGCTGGCGGATCGTCTCCGGCGCGGTCGCCACCGCCAACTTCAACGGCGGCCTCGCCACCGCCGCCGCTGAGCTGGACGCGGACCGGGTGCTGGCCAACAACGGCCGCACGCAGGTCTACATCACCGGCGCCATCGGCCTGCTCGGCCTGATCTTGTCGCTCATCTTGACGTCGCTGCTGGCACGGTCGATCAACCGCCGCCTGACCACGCTGCGCCGCCAGGCCATGGCACTGGCCGAGGAGCACCTGCCGTCGGTCGTGAGCCGGCTGCGGCGCGGCGAGCAGGTTGACGTGGACGCTGAGGCGGCGCCGCTGCGGATCGGCAAGGACGAGATCGGCCAGGTGGGCCAGGCATTCGACGCCGTCCGCCAGACCGCCATCTCCTCCGCCGTGGAGGAGGCCAAGCTGCGGCAGGGCGTGAACGACGTGTTCCGCAACCTGGCCCGCCGCAACCAGTCGCTGCTGCAGCGCCAGCTGTCGTCGCTGGACCAGATGGAGCGCAAGGCGACCGACCCCGAGGTCCTGGAGGACCTGTTCAAGCTCGACCACCTGACGACCCGCATGCGGCGGCACGCCGAGGGCCTCATCATCCTCTCCGGCGCTCCACCCGGCCGGGGCTGGTCCGCCCCGGTCAACCTGGTCGACGTCATGCGGGGCGCGGTCTCGGAGGTCGAGGACTACGCCCGGGTCCAGGTCGCCACCCAGTCCAAGGCGGCGCTGTCCGGCTCGGCCGTGGCCGACCTCATTCACTTGCTGGCCGAGCTGATCGAGAACGCCACCTCCCTCTCGCCGCCCTTCACCCAGGTCCGGGTAACGGGCGAGCCGGTGACCAACGGGTTCGCCATCGAGATCGAGGACCGGGGCCTGGGCATGACCGCCGAGCGGCTGGCTGAGCTCAACGAGCGCCTGACTCACCCCCCGGACGTCAACCCGGCCAACACCGAGCAGCTCGGCCTGTTCGTGGTAGCGAAGCTCGCCCAGCGGCACGGCATCCAGGTCATGCTGCGGCCCTCGCCGTACGGTGGCACGACGGCGGTGGCGCTGATCCCCCGGCGGCTCGTCGTCGAGGACGGCCCGGCCGCCATCACCAGCGGCGAGAACCCGATGCTGCAGGCCAGCGCGCCGCCCCCGAGCCTCCCCTCGTTTACCCCGTCCGGCTCGTTCCCGGTCGCGGACACGGCCGGCCCCGGCGGCACTGGCCCCGGCGGTCCC
>DATBEM010000054.1:0-7222 GCA_036276115.1 Trebonia sp. | reverse complement strand
CACTACGGCCACGGCACTCCCGAGCAGGCCATCGTCGGGCTCGGCGGCCAGGCCTACATCGCCCGCGACTCCCAGGACGCCGCCCGCGAGTTCCGCCCGTACTTCAACGAGGCCCCGGTCTACGGCCACGGGCCGTCGATGGAGGACTTCACCGAGATGACCCCGCTGTCGGTCGGCAGCCCGCAAGAGGTCATCGACAAGACCCTGACGTTCCGCGAGCACTTCGGCGACTACCAGCGCCAGCTGTTCCTCATGGACCACGCCGGGCTGCCGCTCGCGACCGTGCTGAACCAGCTGGAGCTGCTCGGCGGGGAGGTCGTGCCAGTGCTGCGCAAGGAGCTGGCCGCGCGCCGCGCGCCCGGGGTCGCGGCCGCGCCCACCCACGCGTCGCTGGTCACCGCCAAGTACGGCGACGCCGCGCCGCGCCAGCCGCGCCCGAACGCCAACCGCGGCGACAACGTGACCGGGGCGTCCCCCTACCAGGACAGCGACCCCGAGCTCGCGGCCTCCTACCCGCGCCTTTGATGGCGGGAAAGGCCGTGCAGGCGGGAAAGACAGCGCGGGCGAACGACGCCTGGGAGGCGCTGATGGCGGCCCACGCCGGGCTGCTGCGGCAGTTCGCCGCCCGCGACATCTGGGAGGACATCTCCGTGAAGGAGTACGACGTCCTCTACACCCTCGCCAAGTGCCCCGACCCCATCAGCATCACCGAGCTCATCCGCCACGTGCTGCTCAGCCAGCCCGCCATGTCCCGCATGGTGGACCGGCTGGCGGCCCGCGGCCTGGTTGCCCGGGCGGTCGACTCCCGCGACCGGCGGGGCGTCCTGCTGTCGCTCACCCCGGCCGGGGCGAGCCTGCAGGCCCGGGTCGGCCGGCGGCACGCCCGCGATGTCGCCGCGACCGTGCGGGCCACCCTCACGGCCGACGAGATCCGCGCGCTGGAAGCCATCGGGCACAAGCTGGCGCGGGCCAGGAAACTCTAGACAGGAATACTATGCACGGACCCTCCTCCCCTCCGGACGGCGCCTCGCGGCTCGTGGTCATCACGGCCGGGACCTCGGACCCGTCGTCGAGCAGGCTGCTGGCCGGCCGCGCCGCCGCCCGGGTCGCGGCGCTGGCGGCGGCGCGCGGGCACGCGGTGACCACGACCGTCATCGAGCTCCGCGACATCGCGACCGAGGTCACGACGGCGCTGACCACCCAGTTCACCGGCCCCCGGCTGCGGGCCGCGATCGACGCCCTGGCCGCCGCCGACGGCGTCGTCGCGGCGACGCCGGTCTACAAGGCGGCGCCGTCGGGCCTGTTCACCTCGTTCTTCGACGTGCTCGACAACGACCTGCTGATCGGCACGCCGGTCGTCCTCGCCGCGACCGCCGGCACCCAGCGGCACGCCCTCGTGGTCGATGACCAGCTGCGCCCGCTGTTCGCCTACCTGCGGGCGCTGCCCGTGCCGACCTCGCTGTTCGCCGCCCCCGAAGACTGGGGCGACACCGCCCTCGCGGCCCGGGTCGACCGCGCGGCGACCGAGCTGCTCCTGCTGATGGAAAGCGGCTTCGCTCGCGCCGTGCGGGACGAGTCCTGGGACCGCTACCAGCACGAGTTCGGCAGTGCCGCCACTAAAAACAGCGCCGCCACTAAAAACAGCGCCGCCACCAGGGGCAGCGCCGCCACTAAGGACAGCGCCGCCACGGATCCGGAGGGCGAGATCGAGCTCGACAGCGACCTGATGCGGCTGGCGACCGGCGGCTCAGCGACGTAGCGCCCGCCGCCCCTCGCGCTACCGTCCGAGGTGGATGTCCCCGTGCACGTCGCGGGCCTGCACCACGTTGCCCTGGACGGTCCCGCTGATGACGTTGGCGGAATTGCTGGCGTCGGCTGCCCCGCCCGGCGCGATCTCGGCCCAGGCGCGGGCCAGCCATTCCCCGAATTCGGGGTCGCGCTCCATGTGCTCCCGCAGCACGCTGGCCAGCGATTCGCGGGCAACGGGATCTTCGGGCGATTCCAGGCTGATCTCCAGCGCCCCCCGCGATTCCGCCCGCCCGCGAAACCGCTCCCGCAGCCCCGCGACCAGCCGCCCGATAGCCTCCGCCCCGCGAGAGCCGATAGACCCGCCGGCACCAGAGGCAACCGCCGTCACGATTTCAGCGGCAAGGTCCACCATGGCGGTTACTCCAAGCGATTGACGCAATTCCCACCGTGCTGCAGGGTGACACGAACAGGGCATTCCGTCAACCCGGCCCCGTGGGCGGCACCGGGCGCGCGCTTCTCTGCGATTGTCGTTGTCTCTGTTACCACGTGCGGCCATAATCGACAGTGGACGGCAGGCAGCGGCGAGGAAGGGGAGACGATGGGCGAGGGCGACCGCGGGGCGATTGACGAGGTACTGGGGCAGCAGGTGGCGACGGCCGCGGTGGTGCACGCGGCCCTGTTCCCGGCCCGGCGGCTGCCGGGCGGCGTGCCCGGGGTGGCGGGGGCGGCCGGGGCCGGGTTCGTGACGGCGGGGGAGGCGCTGCGCTGGGCCGGCGCCGAGCGGGCGACCCTGGTCGCCAGCGCGGCCGAGGCGCTGGCCGCCGGGCTGCCCCGGCGGGCCTGGGAGCTGGTGATCATGCTCGCCTCGGTCCAGGCGGCCTACTTCACCCTCGATGACTGGGCGGCGCTGAGCGAGACCGGGCTCGCCGCGGCCGAGGCGATGGGCGAGGCCGGGCCGCTGGCGGCGGCGCTCGGCCACCGGGGGCTGCTACTGGCCCGGCGGGGGCAACTGCCGGCCGCCCGGGCGATGCACGCCCGGGCGCTGGCGCTCGGCGAGGCCGCCGGGGACCTCGCAGCCGTCGCGCAGGCACGGGACGGGCTCGGCCTGGTGTGCCTGCGGTTGCGCGAGCTCCCGGAGGCGGAGGCCCACTTCGCGGCGGCGGCCCGGCACGCCCGCGACCTCGGGGACCCGTTCCTGGCGGGCGTGGCCGGGCAGCACCGGGCGCAAGGCTGGCTGGCGGCCGGCGAGGCGGCCCGCGCCCTGGAGACCCTGCCGTCGATGGCGGTGTCCTGCGCCGGCGTCGGCGAGCGGGAGTACGAGGGCAATGCCCGCTGGCTGCTGGCCCGGGCGCGGCGGCTGAGCGGGGACTACCCGGCGGCCCGGGGCGAGATCGCCAGCGCGCTCAAGGTCGCGCGGGCCGCCCGCCTCCCGGGAGCCGAGGCCCGCTGGCTGGCCGAGGCGGCCCGGGTCCACCTGGCCGCCGGGGACGCCGGCGAGGCACTGCGGTGCGCGTCGTCGGCGGCGGCGCTGCACCGCCAGGCGGCCGACTCCAGCGGGGAGGCGATCGCGCTCGACTGCATGGGAGAGGCGCTACTGGCGGCCGGGAGCGCCGAGGAGGCAGCGGTCTTCCACCAGCAGGCGGCGCGCACCCACCGCGACCTCGCAGACGCCTGGCACCAGGCGCTGGCCCTGTCGCACCTGGGAGGCTGCGAGGCGGCCCTCGGCCGGGCCAGCGCCAGCCAGGAGGCCGCCACCGCCGCGCTCGGCCTCCTGGGCCGCTTCGCCGATCCCGTCGCCGCCCGCCTGGCGGCGGGCGTGGCGGCCAGCCTGGGGGACTAACCCGGGCAAGCCGGTGAATGCCCGCTGGGTGAACACTATGCGTGTCATTCTGATTACATGAGCGATGCATCCGACAGCGTTCCGGCTTACCAGGCGATCCGGATGGGCGTTCCGGACACCCCGGCCGGGCAGCTGGCGGACGCCGAGGCGTGGCTGGCGCGCGGCCCGTACCCGGAGGTCGTCGCGGTCACCGAGCCGTCCTTCCTCGTGGCCCGCGAACGAGAGCAGGGCGGCTGGGAGGTGCTGCCGCACTTCGGCCTCACCGGCGCCCGGGAAGCTCGCGCGGCGCTGGCGATCCGGTTGCGGATGCTCGCCCAGCAGGCGGCCCGGTCCGGTGACCCCGCCGCCGCGACCGAGTGCGCGCGGGTAGCGGCCGGAGTGGTCCTGGAGTCGGCCGGCGAGGCCCGCGCGGCCGGGGCCCGGCTGCGGGTGGTGCGGGCGGGACTGTTCATCCGGACCGGCCCGTCGGGGCCGGAGCCGCCCCGCGGCAGCGACCCCGGCCCGGCCGGGCCGGATGCCGCGGGCGACCAGGACGCGGGCGACCAGGACCCCGGCGCCGACCCGACCGCGGGGTTCGTCATCGATCCCGCCATCGTGACCGGGATGTCGGCCGGGATCCTCAAGGTCGACCTGCTCTCCCTCGGGCCGCGCCCGGGTGACCCGCCGCCGGCCCGGGAGGACGCCCGGCGCGCGGCCCAGGCCTACCCGGGCGGCGTCCTGCTGCCGGCCGCGTTCATGCTCGCCCGGCAGTCGCGGGCGGGCGGCTGGGGGCCGGGCTGGCCCCGGACGTGGCCGTGCCCGCAGGCCGCGCGGGACTTCCTGGCCAGCCACTTCCGGCTCGGGCCGGCAGCCCCCCGCGTCCCGCCACCGGGCACGCGCGACGCGCAGGCGGGTGACCTGCTCATCGCGGGCCGGTCGTACCGGGTGGTGCGAGTGGAGCGCCTGGTGCGGATGGGGCCCGATGGCCCCGAGGGCCCGCGCCGTTGCGACCAGCCGGGCTAGGCGGGCCCGGGCAATGTCCGGTGATCGGGCGGTCCGTTACCCGCGGTAGTGCTTAACCGGCTATGCGTCGGCCAGGGAAACGGTATGAATGGGCCAGGGAATCGGGCCATTGGCCCGGCCCCCGGTCGCGAACGGCCACCGGCCACCGCCCCCGGACATTGGTGGCATCCGTCACCCGGGTTTCCCGCACTACCGCGCTGACATGGGCAAACGCGGACGCGGACGTTAGCACTTCGTGATACTTTGTCGTTTCGATTGAGCAGCGGCGCGGGAGTCACTACGGTTCATCTCGGCTGCGGTTCATCGTTACCGCGGATCGTGCCGTTGAGCCGCCCGCGCTGGGCGCCGGACCCGGCCCACGGCATCATCGACAAGGAGCGTGACTGGCACGTGCGCAGGCTGCGAGCGCGGGGGGCTGGAGAGTCGGGGGACTCAGGGATCGGGTTTCGCCGCCGGACGGCGCGGCGGGCAGTCATCGGCGCGACGGCGGCGGTCGCGCTCGCCGTGGGCGGCGGAGCCTACTACGCGCAGTCGGCGCGGGCGGCCTACCAGCTGTCCATCCCGCAGGCCCAGGCGCAGGTCAACAGCCTGCAAGGGCAGATCGACCAGACGGGCCAGCAGTACATTCAGCTGAACCAGCAGGTCAGCTCCGCGAACGTCCGCCTCAAGAGCGTGCAGAAGCAGTACGCCCAGGCGCAGGCCCAGTTCACGGCCGCCCGGGCCAGGCTGCGGAAGGTCGCCGTCGCCTCGTTCGAGACGGCGAACCAGTCCTCCATCGCCGCCCTGCTCACCAACGGCGACCCGTCGCAGGTGCTCACGCAGGCCTCGATGCTGGAAGAGCTCGGCACCGACGACAGCGCCCAGGCCAACGCCTTCCTGGCCACGGCCCAGACGGTCTCCGCCGCCCTCGCCAACGTGCAGCGGACCGTGGACGGCATCGCCCAGCTCCAGTCGCAGGCGAAGGCCAAGAAGGACCACCTGAACACGCTGCTGGCCGGCGCGAACACTACCCTCGGCACCCTCAACCTGCAGCAGCAGGCGCAGGTGGCCGCCTCGCTCATCGGCGGCGACACCGCCTACGTCACCGACGCGACGTACACCGGCCCGCTGACGACGGCGGCCGACAAGGCCGTCGCCTTCGCCTACTCCAAGCTCGGCACCTGGTACCTGTGGGGCGGCACTGGGCCCCAGTACGACTGCTCGGGCCTGGTCCAGGCCGCGTGGGCGTCGGCCGGGGTCTCGATCCCGCGCACCACCTACGCCCAGTTCGACGCCCTGCCGCACGTCTCCAAGGCCGAGCTTCAGCCCGGTGACCTGGTGTTCTTCGAGGGCCTGGGCCACGTTGGGATGTACGTTGGCGGCGGGCTGATGATCGACGCCCCCCGCACCGGCGAGCAGGTCCGGCTCCTGGCGCTGGACTCCTCCTGGTACGCCGCGAACTACGTGGGCGCCGCCCGCCCGTAAGCGGTTCCGCCCCTGACGGCTAGCGCCGGACCGCGATGGCGAGGAAGCGGTCCGGCCCGTCATCGTAGGTGGCCAGGTCCCAGCCGGCCGCCGTCGCCTCCCGCGCGAGCGGTCCCGGGGACAGGATCTCATCCGGGGAGATGACCCGGCCGTGCCGGGCCGCTAGCGTCGCCCGGGCAACCGGGTGGAAGAGGATGAGCCGTCCGCCCGGCCGGGTGACCCGGGCCAGCTCGGCCAGGCCCGCGCTTTTGTCGGGCAGGTGGCTGAGCAGGCCGGCGGCGAAGATCGCGTCCACCCGGCCGGCCGCCAGCGGCAGCCGCCGGGCATCGCCCACGATGAGCAGGCGGGCAGCGCCGGACCGGCCCCGGGCGGTCGCCTCGGCCAGCATCTGCGGGGTCAGCTCAAGGCCGATGACGGTCCCGTCCGGGCCGACCGCGTCCCGCAGCGCGGGCAGCGCCCGGCCGGTGCCGCAGCCGGCGTCAACCGCGACGCCGCCGCGGGCGATGCCCGCCTCGGCGATGGCGGCGGCGTAGACGGGCATGTCGTCGCCGAACTTCACGTCCCAGGTCGCGGCCCGGGCCGCGAAGAACTCGCGCGTCCGCGTGATGAACTCGTCGTTCATGCATTCCATCTCAGTTATCGTCCCCCGGTCCGGGCCGGGATCGCCGCTGCCGCGTCGCCGCCTGGGACCACGGGGCAATCGTATGCCTTCGCCTGGCCGGGCCTATGCGCCGTCAGCGACGGTGAAGGCCACCACGTCCCCGGCCGCCAGCGGCACCTGGCCGCCGCCGTGCGACTGCTCGCCGTTGAGGGCCACCGCGACCCGCGGGCCGAGCGCGAGGCCCGCCGCCGTAGCGGCCCGGGCGACCGTAGCGGCCCGGGCGACCGCAGCGGCCCGGTCCGGGCCGGGGGAGCGGCCGCCGGCCGGATCGGCCCGCCCGCGGCGCACGACGATGGTGACCTCGGGAGCGGGCCGGGCGCGGGCGGCCGCGTAGTCAGCGGGCTCGTTCGCGTTGACGAGCGAGTCCAGGTCCGGGTCGAGCGCGGCGAGGACGGGGTCGGCCAGCAGGGCCGCCTCGTCCAGGCGGCGCACCGCGCACTGCCCGAACAGCAGGGCCGGGCGCGGGCATCCCTCGGCGACCAGGCGCTCGACGGTGCCGCCGAGGG
>DATBEM010000053.1:0-14833 GCA_036276115.1 Trebonia sp. | reverse complement strand
GGTCGCTGCACCGGGCCACCGCCACCCGGAAGTAGAAAGCCAAAGGTCAAAAGCTCGAAACCCAGTTTGTCGAACGGACCCTGGCTCCGCCTTCCCCGCCAGCCGCGCGTGCTCGGCGGGGAAGGCTGTGCTGTCCCGCTCGCCGCCGGGCGCTCGAGGCTCCTGCCTGCTCCCTCGTCGGTCAGTCGCTGGCGCTCCCCCTCCTCAGTCGGCCGGCAGCGGCGCGCGCTTTGGCTCGCGGGAGGTTCCATCGGTCCTCAGTCCGCTGATGGGGGCCCCCAGGGCGGCCGCGAGGCGGTCCGGGTGCCTGGTCGAGAGCAGCCAGTAGGGCACCCCGTCGGCCGGATCGGCGACCCCGACGTAGACGGCGCGCTTGATGTAGGGCCGCAGGAACAGGTGAGCGGCCGGGTCGGCCCGAGGCCCGCGCAGCAGCGCCGCCTGCTTCTCGTCGAGCGGGAGGATCTCGCCCGCCTCGCTCAGCAGCAGCGTGTCCTTGCCCGCCCGGAGCACCCCGGCCGTCACCTCGATCGTGGCCGAGCCCCAGTTGATCAGGAAGAGCGCGGCGATCACGGACAAGATGGCTAGTGTCAGCGGCGGGACGATGCCGCCGGCGATGAACCACGCCTCGGCGCCAAGGAACGCGATCGAGGGGACGGCGAGCAGCCAGTAGCTCACCGGCACGAGCAGCCGCTCGCGGTACGAACCCATGTCCCAGCCTCCGCGTCCTGATCTTCGATGTCTCCCGGGAAAAGCGTGTAGCTCCCAGGGGGCGACCCCCCAGACCTCCCGAGGAAAACCTCGGTTGAGCGCGCCGGGGGTACACACCCCACGGTAGTTGGTTAGATGGACTCATGATGGGGCGGGCAGCCAAGCGGGCCGCCCGGTGGGTGCCTGGCCGGGCCTCAGCCGGGGGCGGGACCGACCCTGAGCCACCCCCGCCGGTGCCGCCCCCGCGCGCCCCGTCGGCTCCGCCACCACCCGCTCCGCCATCACCAGCTCCGCCGCTCGCCGCGCCCGCCGACGTCCCCCGCTGGCTGCGGATCGGCGCGGCCTGGTCTTGGCGGCTGGTGCTGCTGGCGGCGCTGCTCTACGTGGCGGGCCGGGTCGCCTCCGACCTGTACCTCGTCATCGTCCCGGCCGCGGCCGCGCTGCTGCTGACCGCGCTGCTGCAGCCGCTGGCGAACCGCCTGCGGCGGCGCGGCTTCGGGCCGCTGGCCGCGACCTGGTGCACCCTGCTGCTGGCGTTCGTCCTCATCGGCGCGATCGTCTGGCTGGTCACCAGCCGGGTCGAGGCGGAGTACCCGGCGCTGGTCAGCCAGGTCAAGCACACCACCACCCAGATCCAGTCGTGGCTGGCGGGGCGGCCGTTCCACATCAAGACCGGCAACCTGACCAAGCTCTCCAACAACATCGTCAGCTACCTCAGCAAGCACCAGTCGGTGCTGGCGGGCACCGTGCTGACCGGCGGCCGGATCCTGGTCGAGGTGCTGGCCGGGGCCGTGCTCTGCTTCTTCATCTCGTTCTTCCTGATCAAGGACGGCGAACGGATCTGGTCGTGGCTGACCAGCGGCCTGGTGCCCGAGCGGAGGCGACGGGCGAACCTGGCCGGCCGGGCCGCCTGGCAGTCCGTCGTCTACTACGTCAGGGGCACCATCGCGGTGGCCGCGATCCAAGCCACGGTGATGGGCATCACCCTCGCGGTCATCAACGCGCCGCTGGTCGCCCCGCTGGCGCTGATCATGTTCCTGGCCGGGTTCATCCCGCTGATCGGGGTGCTGGTGGCGGGCACCCTGGCCATCCTCATCGTGCTGGCGGCCAAGGGGCTGATCGCGGCGGTGGTCGTGCTCGGCATCCTGGTGCTGATGAACCAGCTCGAGGGGCACCTGCTGCAGCCGCAGGTAGTGGGCAAGATGGTGCGCCTCCACCCGCTGGCGGTGATCCTCGTGCTGGCAGTGGCGGGGGTGGTGGCGGGCATCGCCGGCGCGGTCGTGGCGGTCCCGATCACCGCCGCCATCACCAGCGCGGTGCGGGCCCTGCGGCACGACGATAACGACGGCCGCGCGCGGACCGCCGGTGGCGTAATCTCTGGGTGAGCGCGAAGGAGACACGGCAGATGACCCACGGCGAGACCGCTGTGACCAACGGCGAGACGGCCGCCAGCAACGGCCATCCGGCCGTCGCCAACGGCCATCCGGCCGGGGCGGGCGACGTCGACGTGCTCTTGGTGCGCCTCGACCCGGAGGTGCCGCTGCCGGGCTACGCGCGGCCGGGCGACGCGGGCGCGGACCTGACCGCGGCCGAGGACGTCGAACTGGCGCCGGGCGAGCGGGCGATCGTCGGCACCGGGATCGCGATCGCGCTGCCGGCCGGCTATGCCGCGTTCGTGCACCCCCGGTCGGGCCTGGCCGCCAAGCACGGGGTGACGCTGGTCAATGCGCCCGGCACGATCGACGCGGGGTACCGTGGCGAGATCAAGGTGATCCTGCTGAACACCGATGCGACCCGATCGGTTTCGCTGCACCGCGGCGACCGCATCGCGCAGCTCGTGGTGCAGCGGGTGGAACACGTGAGTTTCCGCGAGGTGACGACCCTGCCCGGGTCGGCCCGCGGCGAAGACGGCTTCGGCTCGACGGGCGGCCACGCCGCCGGACAGATGCGTCCGGCCGGCGCGGCGGCCGGGGCCTAACGGGAGGAGATCGCAGTGTTCGGTCGGCGACGGAACGCCGGTGACCGCGACCTGGTAAGCCAGGAGGCGGATCTGGCGGCGGAGGAAGCCGAGACCGCAGGCGGTGCGTCGACGGGCGCGGCCCCGGCCGGGGAGACCGGCCCGTGGGACGCGGCCGAGCCGCACTCGGAGCTGCCGCGGGTTGACCTCGGCAGTATCCAGGTCCCGGTGCTTGAGGGGACGGACATCCAGCTGGTCTTCGCCGAGCAGCACGGCGCCTGGGTGACGGTGCGCTATCAGCTCAGCGAGCTGCAGCTGCAGGCGTTCGCCGCGCCCAAGCGGGCCGGAATCTGGGACGAGGTCCGGGGCGAGATCGTCAACGAGATCAGCGGCGCGGGCGGCCGGTGCCAGGAGCGCCAGGGACCGTTCGGGACCGAGGTCGTGGCCGAGGTGCCGGCCGAGCCGAACCAGCCCGCCGCGGGCGTCCGGCCGATCAGGTTCATCGGCGTCGACGGCCCGCGCTGGTTCCTGCGCGGCCTGCTGGCCGGCGCCGCCGCCGTTGACCCGGCCGCCGCCGCGCCGCTCGAGGCCGTGTTCCGCGAGACCGTGGTGGTCCGCGGCGACCACCCGGTGCCGCCCCGCGAGCTGCTCGAGCTCCGGCTTCCGGCCGAGGCCGCGGCCGCCCTCGAGGCCCAGGCGCAGGCCCAGCAAGAGCAGGATCAGGCACAGGGCCAGGGCCAGGGCGATCAGGGCGAGGCCCAGCCGGAGGAGGAGCGGAGCCGGTTCGCCACCCCGCTGAACCCGTTCGAGCGCGGCCCCGAGTTCACCGAAACCCGCTGACGCCTTACCCTGGGTAATGAAGTCGTTACCCAGGGGGTGCAGCTTGAGCGCGTCGTCTACCCGCGCCGGAACGGCGATGGAGGCCGTCGACGACGTCATCCCCGCTGACGCCGTCCTCCCGCTCAACCTGCGCAGCTACGCCGAGCCGACCCGGCAGCGCATGCTCGACGCGATCAAGCGGATCGTCCGCGGCGAGTGCCAGGCCTCCGGGTCGCCCCGGGAGGACCTGCCGTCCAATCACTCGCCCAAGTTCCCGCCGCCGCTGCAGCCCACCCTCCGCACCGGCACCGGGGCGCTGACGGTGGCGGCGATGTCCTGGCTCGCGCCGGACTGAACAGTCGATCGGAGCCGAGATGGGCACCAGAGGACATCCGCTGACACCGCTGGCCGCCGTGGCCGGCGGCCTGCTGGCCGGCGTCGTCGGCACTGCCGTCATGGACGCGCTGCTCTACGCCCGCTATCGCCGCTCGGGCGGCAAGCAGGCCCCGCTGGCGTGGGAATTCCCGCCGACCGAGGACTGGGCCCACGCGTCCGCCCCAGGGCAGGTCGCCGAGCGGGTCATTGAGGGCTTCACCCAGCGCCCGCTCCCTGACCGCTGGGCCCGGCCAGCCACCATCGCCGCCCACTGGGCGTTCGGTTCGGCCTCGGGCGCCGCCTACGGCGTGGTGGCCGGGTCGCTCCGCCGGCCCCGGCCGCAGGACGGACTGCCGTTCGGGGCCGCAGTCTGGGCGCTCGGCTACGTCGTCCTGCCGCAGGCCGGCCTGTACAAGCCGATCTGGGAGTACGACGTCGAGACGCTGGCCAAGGACCTGAGCGCCCACCTCGCCTACGGGCTGAGCACCGCAACCGTCTTCTGGCTGCTGGCCACCGTCCTTTAGCCTGGCCGCGACCGGCCTTCTGGCCGCTTGCCTAGTCGGCCGAGAAGAGGTTCTCCAGCTCTTCCTCGACGTCCTCGGTGGTGACGAAGAACAGCTCGTCGCCCGCCTGCAGCGGGTCCTCGGACTGGGGGACCAGCACCCGGCCCTCGCGCAGGATGGCGACCAGGGCGGCGTCGGCGGGCCATTCGATCGACCCGACCTGCTGGCCGGCCAGCGGCGCGTCGGCCGCCAGGGTCAGCTCGACCAGGCTCGCCTCGCTGTGCCCGAAGGTCATCAGCCGCACCAGGTCGCCGACGCTGACCGCCTCCTCGACCAGCGCCGACAGCAGGCGCGGGGTCGACACGGCGACGTCGACGCCCCAGGACTCGTTGTAGAGCCACTCGTTGCCCGGGTGGTTGACGCGGGCGACGACCCGGGGCACCCCGTACTCGGTCTTGGCCAGCAGCGACACCACCAGGTTGACCTTGTCGTCGCCGGTCGCGGCGACGACCACGTTGCACCGGTCGAGCCCGGCGTCGTCGAGCGAGCTGATCTCGCACGCGTCGGCCAGCAGCCACTCGGCCCGGGGCACGCTGTCGACCTTGATCGAGGAGGGCTTCTGGTCGATCAGCAGCACCTCGTGGCCGTTCTCAAGCAGCTCACGGGCGATGGACCTGCCCACCACGCCCGCGCCGGCGATCGCGACCCGCATCAGTGCTCACTCCCGTCACGTGTGGCGAACGCGGCCATGACCCGCTCGAGGTCGCTCTCCCGGGCGATGACGTGCACCACGTCGCCCTCCTGGAGCACGGTGCCGATCTGCGGCACCACCGCCTCGCCGAGCCGGTCGATGTAGGCGACCCGGGCGCCGGCCGACATCTCGGCCAGCTTGATCGGCTCGCCGATCCACTTGGGCGACATCGTCACCTGGGTCAGCACCAGCTTGCCGGTGGCGTCCCGCCACAGCGGCTCAGTTCCGCCGCCCGGCAGCAGCTTGCGCAGCATCTGGTCGGCCGTCCAGCGGACGGTGGCGACGGTGGGGATGCCGAGCCGCTCGTACACCTCGGCCCGTCGCGGGTCGTAGATCCGCGCCGCCACCTGGCGGACGGCGAACGTCTCCCTGGCGACCCTGGCCGCGATGATGTTCGAGTTGTCGCCGCTGCTGACCGCCGCGAAGCCGTCGGCCCGCTCGATGCCCGCGCGGGCGAGCACGTCGCGGTCGAACCCCACTCCGGTCACCCGGTCGCCCTTGAACGACGGGCGCAGCCTGCGGAAGGCCTCCGGGTCCTGGTCGATGACGGCGACCGTGTTGCCGCGGTCCTCTAGGATGTGGGCGAGCGTCGAGCCGACCCGCCCGCAGCCCATGATCACGATATGCACGACCCGTCCTTTCACGGTGCGTCATCGCTTGGCGGGCGCCCGGCTAAGCAGGCGCCCCGGTAAAGGTATGCCCTCACGTGGGCGGACGCCATCCCGGGGGAAGGAGAATCAAGTGTCGGATGCTGAGCTGGCCTACGCCGTGGGCCAGACCGTCGAGGTGACGGCCGTTGACGTCGCCCAGGGCGGCTGGTGCGTAGCCAGGCCCGAGGGCCTGCCGGTCCTGTTCGTGCGGCACGCGCTGCCCGGCGAGCGGGTGCTCGCGCGGGTGACCGAGGTCACGTCCCGGTTCGCCCGGGCCGACGCGATCGAGGTTCGAGAGGCCTCGCCCGACCGGGTGGAGCCGCCGTGCCCGAGCGCCCACCCGGGCGGCTGCGGCGGCTGCGACTGGCAGCACGCGTCGCTGCCCGCGCAGCGCGCGCTCAAGGCCGCCGTCATCGCCCAGCAGCTGCGCCGGGTGGCCGGGCTCGAGCTCGACACCGAGATCACCGTCGAGGCGCTGCCGGGCGACGAGGGCGCTCCCGGCCAGCCCGCCGGGACCCCGGAAACCACCGTGATCGCCGGGACCCTCACAGCCACCGTGACGGCCATGACCGCCGAGGCCACCGAGCCCGGGCTCGGCTGGCGCACCCGGGTCCAGTTCGCGGTCCGCCCGGACGGCCTGGCCGGCCTTCGCGCGCACCGCTCGCACGAGGTCGTCGACATCGGGGACTGCCCGATCGCGCACCCCGCGATCCGCGATCTTGGCCTGCTTGACTACTCGTGGGAGGGCGCGGGCACGGTCGAGGCCGCGGCCGGCAGCCCTGAACAAGGCCACCAGGACCGCGTGGTCATCCTCACCAAGGCGGGCCGCGCGCCGCGTGGCCGCCGAGCCCCCGGTTCCGTGCCTGGCCGCCGGGCCCCGCGCGATGAGCGGGGGAGAGACGCCCGGGCCCGTTCGGAAGACCGGGCGGTTGAACTTTTCCCGCAGGAGGCCGTGGACTCGGTCGAAGCGGAGGCGGTGCTGATCCGCTCCGCCCACCGGCTCACCCCGGTCCGCGGGCGTCAGTACCTGACCCAGTTCGCGGCCGGCCGGCACTGGCAGGTCAACGCGGGCGGGTTCTGGCAGGTTCACCCGGCCGCGGCCGACGCCCTCAGCGAGGCCGTGGTCGGCGCGCTCGAGCCGAAGCCGGGCGACACCGCGCTCGACCTGTACGCCGGGGCCGGCCTGTTCGCGGGCGTGCTCGCCCCGCTGGTCGGCGAGGACGGGTCGGTCACCGCGATCGAGTCCGACGCGGCCGCGGTCAGGGACGCCCGGGCCAACCTCGACGTCTACCCCTGGGTGCGGGTGCACAGGAACGACGTCGCGCTGGCGGTCGCCGACCGCGGGCTGCCCCAGGCCAGGCTGGTCGTCGCCGACCCGCCCAGGGCCGGGCTCGCCCGCGAGGTGGTCGACTACCTGATCGGCGACAGCGGGGCCGCGCGGTTCGCCTACGTCTCCTGCGACCCGGCTACCCTCGCCCGCGACCTCGGCCTGCTGATCGCGGGCGGCTGGCGGGTGGACGGGCTGCGGGCGTTCGACGCGTTCCCGATGACCCACCACGTGGAGTGCGTGGTCACCCTCAGCCGCTGACCGACGCCTGGCGGGGACGGCTAAAGCGCGTCTGGCGCGCCCGGGCCGCTGGCCGGGCTGGCCGGGCTGGCCGGCTTGCCCGGTGAGCCGACCACGTAGTAGCCGAGGCCCGGATAGCGGATGAGGAGCCCCTCGTCCACCAGCACGTTGAGCGCCTTGGCGCACGTCTGCCGGGCGTGGCCGGATTGCTGGCTGAGCGTGGTTATCGACGGGGTAGGCGATCCTGGCGGATATTTTCCCTCCGCGATCGCCTTCCGCAGGTCAGCGGCGAGGCGCACGTACGCTCTTGGGTCTGATTCGTCACCTATCGACATTCTCGTACCGTACTCGATTGGCAAAGTTGCCAATCGCAACGTTTCGACAGTAGTCGACCATTCCCGTGATGCTGTATGCTCGCTCCCATGTACCTGTGGAGTCTGCTCGGCAATGACATCGTGGCGGGACCGACCGCGCATGGCGTCTGCTCCGACGCGGCCACCGCCATGCGCATGGGCGAGCCGCGGGTGAAGGACGGCAGCGTCTTTCTCTGTATCGTCGAGGAGGTCTGCCTGCGGATCTCCGTCGGCGGCCTCGAGACCACCTACCAGGGGACCGGCCGGTACTTCATCGGCCGCCGCACCCGTTCTGGCGGGGTCTACTGGGAGGCGATGATGCGGACCGTCGATCCGTCGGAGGTCTACCGCGTCAACGAGCTTCCGCTCTGGATCGCGCGGGAGCGGATCGGCCGGGGCTAGCCCGCTATGCCACGATGGGATCCATGCGACTTCGGATCTTCACTGAGCCTCAGCAGGGCGCTAGTTACAGCACGCTCCGCCGCGTCGCCAAGGCGGCGGAAGACCTTGGCTTCGATGCCTTCTTCCGGTCCGACCACTACCTGAGGATGGGCGACGGCTCGGGCGCGCCCGGCCCGACCGACGCGTGGGCGACGCTCGCCGCGCTGGCGGTCGAGACGTCCACCATCAGGCTCGGCACGCTGGTCACGGCGGCCACCTTCCGGCTGCCAGGCCCGCTCGCTATCACCGTCGCGCAGGTGGACGAGATGAGCGGCGGCCGGGTCGAGTTCGGCCTCGGCGCCGGCTGGTACGACGGCGAGCACCGGGCCTACGGAATCCCGTTCCCGCCGCTGAAGGAGCGGTTCGACCGCTTCGAAGAGCAGCTGGCGATCATCACCGGCCTGTGGTCGACCCCGGCCGGCCAGACGTTCTCCTACGACGGCGGGTACTACTCGCTGACCGACTCGCCCGCGCTGCCCAAGCCGGCTCAGCGTCCGAAGGTACCGGTGATCATCGGCGGCGCCGGCGCGCGTCGCACCCCGGCCCTCGCCGCGCGCTACGCCGACGAGTTCAACGCCGCCTTCCGCACCGTCGAGGACACGGCCACCACGTTCGAGCGGGTGCGGGCCGCCTGCGCCGAGGCGGGCCGCGACCCGGCGTCGATGACCTACTCCGCCGCCCACCTGACCGTCTGCGCCAAGGACGAGGCCGAGCTCGCCCGCCGTGCCGCCGCGATCGGCCGCGACGTGTCCGACCTGCGCTCAGCCGGCCTGGTCGGCACCCCGTCGGAGGTCGTCGACAAGATCGGCGCCTACGCCGAGGCCGGCGCCACCACCGTCTACCTGCAGATCCTCGACCTGGCCGACCTCGACCACCTGGACCTCCTCGCCTCCCAGGTGCTGCCCCAGGTCTGACCGCGCCCACCCCAGCTCAACCCACCCACCCCCCTGCCCGAAAGACTCGGCTCTGACCTGGTGATTCCGGACAGAAGGGTGCTAACGGTCGCCGGTATGCCTACGATCGATATGTGGCAAGGTTCTCTGGGGGGCGGCGTGGGCGTCGGGGGTCAGACGCCGAAGACTGGCCAGATGATGAAGGCGGGGCTGATACCAACTCCTGGGTCGGCGGGGGCGCCGATCCAGGAGGCGAGGCCGGCTTGGCGGGTAACGATGGCTCGGGGTATCGGGGTTCGGGGTTTGCCGGGGGACCAGGTTACGACCGCGTGAGCGGCGGTCCCGTCGCGCCCGGAGATCCCGGTTTCGTCCGCGGGCCGGGTTTCGCCGGGGAGCCGGCCGCGCGGCCGCGGCCGGGCGACGGTCGCGCCGATGGCCACGGACCAGGCGGGCAGGGCATGCCGCCAGCCGGCCCGTGGATGCAAGGCCCGGCCACGGGCGGCCCGCAGGGCGCACCGCCCGCCGGGCCGCACGGGGCTCAGCAACCGGGCGCGCACCAGCCGGGCATGCACCACCCAGGCCAATTTCCTGATGGCGGGGCGCAGGGCAACCCGCCCCAGGGCGATGGGCGCCAGGGCGGTGGCAGGCCGGGCAGTCCGCAGCCGGGCGGCCAGCAGGCGGCTCCGCCCTACGGTGGCGGACCAAACGGCGGGCGTCCAAATGGCGCGCCTTTCACTGAGCAGCCACAGCCCGGAGCGTTCGCCCCCGGCTCCCATTCTCCCGGACCTCAATTCCCCGGGCCGCAGTACGCCGGGCCGCAGTACACGGGGCCGCAGTACCCCGGACAGCAGTTCGCCGGGCAGCAGTCTCCAGGTCAGCCGTTCCCCGGACAGCCTCCGGGTCAGCAAGGGCCGGGTCAACAAGGGCCGGGTCAGCAAGGACCAGGGCCGTTCACGGGCGGCCAGAACGGCGGCGGCCTTCCTGGCTCCGGTCAGGCTCCCTGGCCGGTCGGCCCCAGCGGTCAAGCAGCGCCAGGGATGTATGGGCCGGGAGTCGCGCACGGCGTCCCGAACGGCTACCCCTCCCCGCAGCCGGGTCAGTTCTCAGGCGGCCCGATGCCGTCCGGTATGCCCGCGCAGGGCCAGTTTCCGCCCGGATACGCAGGCCCCGGCGGACCGGTGCCGTTCGGGCAGCAGCAGAGCGGACCTGGTCCAGTTCCACCCGGCTCGATACCTCCGGGCCAGTTCATGCCGGGCCCGGGCGTGCCCTACGCGCCGGGCGGTTTCGCTTCGCCGGGCGGTTTCGCTCCGACGGGACAGGCAGCCCAGCCCGGGCAGTTCGCTCAGGGTAGCCTGCCTGGTGAGCCGATGCCGGGCGGCCAGTTCGGCGCGTCCCAGTACGGCCCGTCGGCTCCCTACGGGGCGCCCGGTCAGTACGGACTGCCCGGTCAGTACGGATCGCCAGCCGGCTTCGGTGCGGGCGGCGGCCAGCCTCCAGTGCACTGGGCGGAACCGGGGCCGTTCCCGCCGGGCGGGTTCCCGCCCGGGTCGGCGGGACCGGGACCGGCCGGATCGGGTCCCACGTGGCCCGGACGCGACGTCGGTCCGGCCCAGGGCCCGGCCGCCCAGTACCAGGACCAGGGTGGGCTCGCCGGCCCGCACGGGCCGGACGCCCGGGCGCGCCCTAGTCACCAGGTCGACGCCGATGGGGAACGGGTCCTCACCCCGACGACCATCTACGCGCCGGGCAGCCTGATCGTCACGCCCGAGGGCGGCGAAAACAATCCGCCGGGAGGCCCTGCCACGCCCGGCCAGCCCACCGACGCAGGCCCCGTCGGCCCCGGGTACGGCGTCCCTGGACACAACGGACCCGGATACGGCAGCCCCGGATACAGCGTCCCTGGACACAACGGGCCCGAATATGGCAGCCCCGGATACGGCGCGCCGTACGGTCACGGCCCGGGACCGACGCAGGACCCTTACGCCGCCCAGGGACCGTTCCCGGGTCAGGGGTTCCCGACCGCCGATGGCGGCTTCCAAGGTCACTCAGGCGCCCAGGCCGGCGGGTCGTTCCCCGGTGCCGGTCCGGTGGCGGGCCAGGCCGGATTCGCCGGTCCCGGCGGATTCCCCGGGCCCGGCGGTCCGGGACCAGGCCAATCCGCGCCGGCCGGATTTCAGCGGCCTGGTCCCGTTGGCGGCCCCGTCCCCGGCAACGCCCCCGCGCCCGGGTACGCGCAGGCACCAGGCAACGGTCCCGCGCCCGGCTACGCGCAGGTGCCAGCCAACGGTTTTATCGGCGACCCCCGGCACAGCGGCTTGCCCGGATACCCGTCGCCACCCGGGTACGCCGCGCCCGGCACGCCCACCGGGCCAGGCAATTTCGGCCCGCAGGGGCAGTCCGGCCCGGTCGGCGCCCAAGGCCAGTCCGATCCGTACGCCATGCAAGGTCAGCCGGGTCCGTTCGCCACTCAAGGGCAGGCCGGCCAGTTTGGCAGGCCGGGCCAGCCGGGTCCCTATGACGCTCATCAGGGTCAACCAGCTCAGTTCGGCGTCCAAGGGCAGCCCGCCCAGTTCAACATGCAGGGCCAGCCTGGTCCCTATGATCAGCAAGGCCAGCCGGGTCCATACGGCATGCAGGGCCCGCGCAGTCCCTATGACGGTCAAGGCCAGCCTGGTCAGTTCGGCTCGCCGGGCCAGCCAGGTCCTTATGGACAGCAGCCCCAAGTCGGCCCGTACGGATCACCAGGCCAGCATCCGCAGGGCGGTCCTGTCGCTGGCACGCCAATCCCGGCCGACTACCCGCCGTCCTACGGCCAGCACAGCCCGGCCGGCTACCCGAGGCCGGACGGATTCGGCGGCCCCGGCGGTCCCAATGGTTCCGGCGGTCCCGGCGCTCCCGCTAGCGCCCCGGGCTGGAATGGCGACCCGGGACGTGGCGTTCCGGGCTGGCAGTCCGCCGGCGGCCCGCCCCAGAACGGGTACCCCGACTACGGGTACCCCGGCCAGGACCAATACGGCCAGAGCGTCAACGGAGGCGAATACGCCTACGTGATCAGCGACCACGGCCCGCGCGGTGCGCGCCCGGCCCCACCGCGCGGTCCGCAGCAGCCGCCCGTCGCCGAGCCCCGGCGTCGGACGCGGGAAGAACGCATGCAGGCGAGGCCGACCGGCGCCACCCGCTCGATCACCGCGGGCATACCCATCGCAGCCCCGGCCGCCAACGCGCCCGCGCAACCCAACCAGCCGGGGAACGCCAACTCACCCGCGCCCGCCAGGCCGCCTGCCCCCGCCAATTCGCCGGCGAACGCCAACCCGAGCAGCGCCTACGGTCCCGACGATCCCGCCTACGGCCCCCCAGAACCCGGTTGGTCCTATCAGGATCGCCCGCCCGCAGACGTGCACGGCGCGGGGCAGCCGGGCCGAGCCGAGCCCGCCGGCGCAGCCGAGCGCGCCGGGGCGTCGGCCACGGCCGAGCCGATCACGGCCGAGCCGGTAACTCTTGAGTCGCCGCACGCGCAGCCGCCCCACGCGCAGCCGCTCCTCGCTGAGCAGCCCGCGCCCGAGCAGCCCAGGCCCGAGCGGCCTGGATCAGAGCCGGCCGCGCCCGGGCAACCCGAGCCGGAGCAGCCGGCCACGCCACGCCCGGTCAGCACCGACCAAGCCCCCGTTCGCGGCCCGTTCGAGCCGCTGGTCGAGCACGACCGCCAGACCGCGGCCGCAGCCTCGCTGTCAGCGGACCATCCCGCGACCGACCCCGAAGGCCGGCCGTACGAATTCCCCGGGCTCGACGACGACGAGCCCGCCGGATCGGCCGCTGCCGCGCTTGACCGGCTCAAGGAACTGCACCGCACCGCCGCCGCGGTCGCCCCGCAGAGCCTCGACGCGCACTTCGACCAGCTCCTCGAACGGCAGCGGAGACTGATCAGCGAGTACATCAGCGAGGCCGAGGCGCCGCCGGCGGCAACCGACGGCCCCGGTGACGACCGCCTGGTCGGCTTCGGCGGTGACTTCCTGGGCTCGCGGTGAGCGGCGTCATCGCGGTCCTCGGCTTCGGCGAGGCCGGGTCGCTGATCGCCCGTGACCTGGTGGCGGCCGGCGCCGACGTGCGCGGCTTCGATCCCCGAGTGCCTGCCCCGCCCGGCGTCACCGCTGCCGTCAGCGACGCCGACGCGGTGGCCGGCGCCGACCTCGTGCTCAGCGTCAACAGCGCCAGCGAGGCGGTCGCGGCGTTCACCGCATCCATCGACGCGCTGGCCCGCACCGCGATCTGGGCCGATCTCAACACCGCGTCCCCGGCCGTCAAGCAGCGGCTGGCCGCGCTCGGCCGCGAACGCGCGATCCCGGTCACCGACATCGCCATGATGGCGCCGGTCCCCGGCAACGGCCTGCGCGTCCCGATGCTGGCCAGCGGCGACGCCGCCGGGACGGTCGCGGCCACGCTGAGCGGCTACGGCGCCAACGTCGAGGTGCTCGACGGCCCGGCCGGGCTGGCCGCGACCCGCAAGCTGCTGCGCAGCGTCTTCTACAAGGGCATGGCCGCGTCGATCGTCGAGGCCCTGGAAGCGGCGCGGGCGGCCGGCCTCGAGGACTGGCTCCGCCCGCACATCGCCGAGGACCTGGCCAAGGCCGATGCCTCGACGGTCGAGCGGATCGTCACCGGCACCCGGCAGCACGCCGTCCGCCGCGGTCACGAGATGGCGGCCGCCGCCGAGATGCTCACCGACCTGGGCGTCGAGCCCATCATGGCCGACGCCAGTCGCGCCCTGCACGAGCGCCTGGCAGCCGAGGAAAACCGCCTGACCGGCAGATAACAGCAAGACGCACCCCGGCCACATGGATCTGCCGCAAGATAGTGGACCGTTGTCTACATCCGGCTGTACACAACGGTCCATTTTCTTCGCCGTCCCCGTCGGACGTCGAGATAACAGCAAGAAGCGCGCAAAGCCCGACGAGCACCATTCCCCGCACCCCGCGCGAAGTACCTTGATGTCGAGATACTGTAGGTTAAGCACCCGGGGGCCGTGGCAGATGCGCGAACACGAGCACGAGCAAGACGTTAGAAACACGACGCAGAAGCAAGAAGTAAAACAGAACCATGACTGGGCGAGGAGGCTCAACCAACGATGACTGCGAACAGCTTCGGCAGCCGCGCGACGCTTGAGGCAGGCGGCGCGACGCACGAGATCTACCGCCTGGACGCGGTCCCGGGCAGCGAGACCCTCCCGTACAGCCTGAAGGTCCTGCTCGAGAACCTGCTCCGCAACGAAGACGGCAAGAACATCACCAAGGAGCACATCACCGCGCTCGCCAACTGGGATTCCGGCGCCCAGCCGGACACCGAGATCCAGTTCACCCCCGCCCGGGTGATCCTGCAGGACCTGACCGGCGTGCCGGCCGTCGTCGACCTGGCCGCCATGCGCGAGGCCATGCAAACCCTGGGCGGCGACGCCAAGAAGATCAACCCGCTGATCCCGGCCGAGCTCGTCATCGACCACTCGGTCGTGGCCGACGTGTTCGGCAGCCCGGACGCCTTCGAGAAGAACGTGGCGCTCGAGTTCCAGCGCAACCGCGAGCGCTTCCAGTTCCTGCGCTGGGGCCAGAACGCGTTCGACGGCTTCCGCGTCGTCCCGCCCGGCACCGGCATCGTCCACCAGGTGAACATCGAGCACCTCGCCCGGGTCGTGATGACCAACCAGCAGAACCAGGCCTACCCCGACACCTGCGTCGGCACCGACAGCCACACGACGATGGAGAACGGCCTCGGCATCCTCGGCTGGGGCGTCGGCGGCATCGAGGCCGAGGCGGCCATGCTCGGCC
>DATBEM010000052.1:0-19524 GCA_036276115.1 Trebonia sp. | reverse complement strand
GTCGCCCTCCCCCGTGCGAGCCGTGAAGTTCGTGTTCCGCCGGACCATGCGGGGCCGCTGACCGCGTAATTGGCGCGTGCCCCCCTTGGCCGGCGCACGGCTTATGGGTACCCGACAACTTCGAACAGTAATCAACAAACTACGAGGCGTGATTGAAAACTCTAACGCAGCCGCAGTTCCCTTTCCTGCCGTCTTAGCTGGTGTCCACGTATGGGCAAGGAAATTCATCGTATGGGGAAGGAAATTCATCGATGTCGCGCCGGCTGGCTTTTGCCGCCCTCTGGTCCTGTTTGCATTGGCGCGCGCACGAGGGCCGCCCCCGCCAGCGGCGGGAGCGGCCCTCGGGCCCGGGGACGGGCGCTACCGGAAGGAGCCCGCGGTCAGGCCGGACACGATGCGCCGCTGGGCGAAGAGGACGATTAGCGCGATCGGGATGGAAATGATCACCACGGCCGCGTCGATGAGGTTGTAGTAGGTCTGGAACCCGCTCTGGCCGAAGGTGGTAATGGCCAGCGGGGCGGTGAAGTTACTGGTGCTGGACAGGAACGACACCGCGAACGCGAAGTCGTTCCAGGCGAGGATGAACGACAAGATGCCGGCGGTGAACACGCCCGGGACGGCGACCGGGATGATCACCTTGCGTAGCGTCTGCAGTCGCGTCGCGCCGTCGATCTGGGCGGCGTCCTCCAGGTCGCGCGGAATCTGCTCGAAGAAGTTCTTCAGCAGCCACGTCGAGATCGGCAGGGTGTAGACGAGGTAGACGATGATCAGCGGCCAGATGGTGTCCAGCGCCCCGATCGATCGCAGCAGCAGGAAGAGCGGCCCGATCATGGCCAGCACCGGGAAGAAGCCCGCGAGCAGGATGAACGCGAGGATGGCGCTCGTGCCCCTGACCTCCAGCCGCGCGAGCGCGTAGCCGGCGAGCGATGCCACCACGACGGTGACGGCGGTCGTCGCGAGCGCCACGATGAGGCTGTTGCGCAGCGGGGTGAGGAACTGTGCCTCCGTGAACACGTTCTTGAACGCCGCCCCCGACAGGCTGCCGGGGATGACTCCGTTGCTGCCGCCCACGCCCGCGGCGACCTGGCTATTGGACTCCAGCGAGGTGCGCAGGATCCAGTAGAACGGGAACAGCGCGATGAGGACCACGATCACGACCGCGATGTAGAACGCCGTCTCCCCGATCACCTTGCGCGCGGTCACGCCGGCTCCGCCCGGAAGGCGCGCACGTAGATCGCGGAGACGACGAGGGCCAGGACCACGAGCAGGAGCGACATCGCCCCGCCGGTGCCGAAGTCGGTATTCACGATGAACGTGTTGTAGCTGAGGAACGACAGCGTCTCGGTCGAGTTGCCGGGCCCGCCGCCGGTCATGATGTAGATGACGTCGAAGACCAGCAGGGCCTGCAGCGTGCGGAAGATCAGCGCGGTGGACAGGGCGGGCTTCAGCAGCGGCAGGGTGATCCGCCGGAACGACTGCCACCAGCTCGCGCCATCCACCCGGGCCGCCTCGTAGACGTCCCTGGGGATGACCTGGAGGCCCGCGAGCAGCAAGATCGCGACGAACGGGATGTTCTTCCATGAGTCGGCGACGAAGATCGCCACCCAGGAGCGCATCGTGTTCGCGCCGAGCCACGACAGGCTCGACCAGGCCGGGTGGAACGCGGCGAGGAAGTAGTCCACGAACCCGGCCCGCGGGTCGAACATCGTCTTCCACAGCATCGCCGAGACGACCGTCGGCACCGCCCACGGCACCAGGACGGCCGCGCGCAGGAAGCCCCGCCCGCGGAACTGGCGGTGCAGCATCAGCGCCAGGGCGAGCGCGACCAGGAGGTCGAACACGATCGAGACCGCCGTGAACACGAGCGTGCGCTCCAGGGCCGAGATCCACTCGGAGTTGGTGAGCACGTGCTTGTAGTCCTGCACGCCGGTGAACTTGTGCGGCAGCCCGCCGTAGGACAGGTTGTCGAAGTGGAACGAGTTCCAGATGTTGTAGACGAGCGGGTATGCGGTGATGGCCAGCAGGGCGACCAGCACCGGGGCCACCAGCAGGTAGCCCAGGTACCGGTCGCCGCCGCGGCGCGCTTTGTTGCCTGGCATCGGCTTCGTCGCGCCTCTCGCGTCCTACGAGCCGGGAGTGGCGCTAGCGGCCGTCTTGATGGACGCCGCGCCCGCCGAGAACGCCTGCTGGGCGGCCGTCGAGGACGGCGACGCGTAGACGGAGGAGAACAGCGTCTGCAGGTCGGCCGACACCACCAGGTAGTTCGGGCTCACCGGCCGCGGCGCGGCGTAGCCGTTGAGGGTCTTGACCTGGGCGAAGTACGGTGCCGCCTGGTACAGGGCCGGGGTGTAGGCGCTGGGCAGCGACGGCGGGTCGCCGGTCGCGATCGCGCGCGCCGTCTCCACCTGCGGGCTGGTCAGGTACTGGATCAGCTTGTAGGCGGCGGCGGAGTGCGCCGTCTTGGCGTTGATGGCCAGCATCTCACCGCCGAGCGCGGCGCCGGGGGTCCCGCCCGGCCCGGCCGGGAAGGGGATGTAGCCGACGTGGCCCTTGGCCGGCCCGGAGGTCGCCAGCGAGGCCACGAACGGGTAGTCGATCGCGAAGGGCGTGTAGCCGGAGACGAACTCCTGCTCGACCTGGCCCTCCTCCCAGCCGGTCGCCGCGGTCGGGGTGATGTGGTTGACGTAGATGGCGTCGTGCAGCCACTGCAGCGCCGCGACGTTGCCGGGCGTGTTGATGCTGGCCGGGTCGAGCTTGCCCCCGAACGCCGAGTCGACCGTGAGGAAGGCGGTGATCGCGCCCTCGTACTTGTCCGCCTCGAACGCCAGGCCCTCCTTGAGCTGCTTGTCCTTGCTCATGGCGGCCTTGGCGTCCGCCACGACCTGGGCGGGGCTGGTCGGCGGGGTCGGGACCAGGTCGGTCCGGTAGAACAGGCCCTCGGGGTTGTCGAACCACGGCACCGCGTAGAGGGCGTTGCTGAACGTGCCCGCCGCCACCTCGGTCGGGAAGAACTGGCTGGTGTCCAGGTTGAACGAGGTCAGCGGCTTCACCCACCCGGCCTGCGCGAACTTCGCCGGGTAGGTCACGTCGGACTCGAACACGTCCGGCGTCGACGAGCCGGAGATGAAGTCGTGCTCCAGCTGCGACAGGTAGGTGGTGGAGTCCGACGACAGCACCTGGATGGTGACCTTGATGTTCGGGTTGGCCTTCTCGAAGGCGGTGATCGCCTTCTGGGTCTGCTGGCCCTCGGTCCCCAGGCCCGACTCCGCGAACACGATCGTCTGCTTGCTGCTGGCGGAGACGCCGGAACCGCCGCTCCCGCCCCCGCTGGAGCAGGCGGCCGCGCCGGCCGCCAGGATCGTCACGACGCAGACGCCGAGCGCGGTGCCCGCTCGCCTGCGGATTGCTGGTCTCACGAAAGGTGCCTTCCTATGATGTGTCATTATTTTCAGTAACCGGAAAAGGTCAGCGCGTAGCCACGCGCGGGCTGGCCGGCCCCTGTTCGGCCAGCCCGCGACGGACATGGCAGGAGTGACGGACGTGAGAGGTCAGGCGCCCGGGGACCGGGCCCGGGGTAAGCCGCCGCCCCCCGCCGCCACGATCTGGGTGAGCTGGGCCTGCAGGTCATGCAGGGCCTGCTGGGGAAGCTCCTGGCCCGCGAGGGCCGCGTGCACCGCGCTCGCGATCGCCAGGCTCGCCTGGTCGTAGTTGGTGATGGCGGGCCGGGGCCGCGCGGTCTCGATGGACTGCTTGAGGACCGCGAGGTAGGGATAGGCGGCCCGCAGGCCGGGATCGTCGTACAAGCTGGCCAGGGCGGGCGGGAAGCCGCCGGTGGTGAACATCGCCCGCTCGCTGGCCGCGTCGGTCAGGTACTTGATGAACGCCAGCGCCGCCTGCTGGTGGCGGGAGTAGGCGCTGATCGCCAGGTTGGCGCCGCCGAGCGAACTGGACCCGGGGACGCCGGGGGCCAGCGACGGCAGCGCGGCGACCGAGAACCGGCCGGCGACCTGGCTGCCGCGGTCGGACTGCATGGCCGCGTAGGAGTCGGGCCAGTTGCTCATGAACAGGAAGTGGCCGGACTCGAACGCCTGCTGGGCCTGCGTCTCCTCATAACCCAGGTCAGCCTGCGGGATCCAGCCCTCGACCACGCCGTTGACCAGGTCGCCCAGCCCGGCCTGGGCCTGCCGGGAGTCGACGGTGACGCGGGGCCCGGGGCCGAGGATGGAGCCGCCCGCCGACTGGACCGCCTCGGCGAAGCTGACCGTCAGGCCCTCGTACGGGGCGAGGGTGGCGGCGTAGCCGGACCGCCCGCTGCCCGGCCGCGCCAGCTTCTGCGCGTCCGCCGCGAGCTGCGCCCAGGTCGCCGGCGGGGTGGCGACCAGGTCCGAGCGGTAGTAGAGCAGGTCGGCGTTGGTGTAGTCGGGCACCGCGTACAGGCGGCCCTGGTAGCGGGCGGTGTCGACGGCGGGGGCGAGGTAGCCCGCCGTGGGGACCTGGCCGGCCGGCAGCGGCACGATCCAGCCGTTGCTCGCGAACTGCGCGGTCCACACGACGTCCATGTCGATCACGTCATAGAAGCAGCTGCGGGCCTGGAGGCTGGCGCTGAGCTGGGCGAGCTGGTCGTTGGCCGACGGCAGCAGGTACTGCGGCAGCACCTGCTCGGCCGGGTGCTGGCGGTTCCACGTCGTGACCAGCGGCTGCAGCCAGCTGCTGTCGTCGGAGCCGATCGCGAACGTGAGCTGGCCCGGCGCGTTGGTCAGCGCGGCCGGGCCCGGCCGCCCGCCGGCGGCCGCAGTGCTCGTGGAGGTACTGGTGCTCGCGGCGGTACCGCAGGGGCCGTCGGCCGCCGCCAGCGTCCCCGGGGCGGCGGGCAGCAGCCCGCAGCCCGCCAGCAGGGCGGCGCCCGCGGCGAGGACCGCGAGGGCGCGGGCGCTGCGTGCGGGCATCGGTTCTCCAGTCGGCGCTGACGGGTCGCTTGTGTACATTCATGTTATGCACGCACGTTATTTACTTGTCAACGTTTTCCTGCCTAGATGTTAGGTATGCGTGACGGTAGGATGGACGAGGACGGCGCCACGCGGGGCCGGTGCCCCCGGTGGGGCGCGGACGTGGAAGTTGGGCAGCGGACATGCGGCAGCACCTGCTGGCATTGCTGGCAAAGGAGCCGGCCCATGGGTATGAGCTCAAGCTCGCCCTCGAGCAGACCTTCGGCGCGGCGTACCCGTCGCCGAACATCGGCCAGATCTACGTCACCCTCAAGCGGCTGGAGGCCGACGGCCTCGTCCGCGGCGAGGACGTCGCCCAGGACAGCAGGCCCAACAAGAAGGTCTACGACCTCACCCCGGCCGGGCGCGACGCGGTGGCCGCCTGGGTGGACGAGCCGAGCGACGGCCCGCGGATCCGCGATGACTTCTTCATTAAGCTGGTGCTGGCGCCACGGGCGGGCCTGGCCGATCGCATGGAGCTGATCAACCGGCAGCGGCGGCACTACTACGCCCAGCTGCGCCACCTGAACGACCTAGCGGACGACACCGACAGCCACGACGTCACGGCCCTGCTGCTGATTGACGGCCAGGTCCGGCACCTGCAGGCAGACCTCGACTGGCTGCAGAGATGCCAGGAGGAGCTCTTGTGAGATGAGATCGCCAGCGCCGGCCGCCCTTGGGGGCACCGCAGGGGATGACGGGGTCCTCCTGCGGACCAGGGACCTCGTGAAGGAGTATCCCGCCAACGGAGGCCTGGTGCGGGCCGTGCGCGAGGTGAGCCTCGACGTCGGCCAGGGCGAGTTCATCGCGATCATGGGGCCGTCCGGGTCCGGGAAGTCGACGCTGCTGAAGGTCCTGGGCGGGCTCGAGCGGGCCACCAGCGGCCGGTTCTGGCTGGGCGGGGCGCGAGCGGACAACCTCTCGCCGGGCGACTGGGCGCGGCTGCGGCGGCGCGGCGTCGGGGTGGTGTTCCAGTCCCAGGTCGCCAACCTCGTGTCGACCATGACGATCGGCGAGAACGTGGAGCTGCCGGCCGTCATCGCGGGCGCCAGCGCCCGCCAGGCCCGCGCCCGGCGGGCGGAACTGCTGGAGGAGCTGGGCCTGGCGGACAAGGCCGGCCTGCTGCCCGCCCTGCTGTCCGGCGGCCAGCAGCAGAAGGCCGCCCTCGCCCGGGCAGTGGTCAACCGGCCGAGGCTGCTGCTGGCCGATGAGCCCACCGGCAACCTCGACAGCACCAGCACGACCGAGGTGCTCAAGCTGCTGCGGCACGCGCACGCCGACGGGCAGGCGATCGTCATGGTGACCCACGACGGCCGGGTGGCGAGCCACGCCGACCGCATCGTCAACCTCTTCGACGGCATGGTCTGCGACGACGCCCCGATCGCCCCGCCCGGCCGGCTGCCCGTTCCCGGCCCGTCCCCCGTCTGGGACTAGCGGTGCCGGCCTCGGCCACCGCCCGGTGGATCCGGGCGGACTGGCGCGCCCACACCGGGCAGGCGGCCCTGACGGCCGGCATCGTCGCCGCCGTCGTGGCCTGGCTGCTGCTGGCGGCGATGCTGCTCGAAGGGGCTAACAGCCCCTGGGCCGCCCTGCACGCGCGGACCCGGGGCGCCGACGTGCTGCTGTACCTCCCCCCGGGGACGCCGGTCGCGGGCCTGTCCACCCTGCCCGGCATCGAGCAGGCCTCGGCGCCCGCCCCGGCGATCGCCGCCACGATGGACCAGGGCGCGATCCGGTCCCCGGTCGAGCTGCGCGCCGAGCCGGACACCGAGCCCGCGATGTCCGCCCCGGTCGTCATCGCCGGCTCCTGGCTGAGCTCCGCCCAGCCCGACGGGGTGGTCGTGGAGGCGTCCCTCGCCGCCGCCACCCGCCTGCGGCCCGGGTCGGCGATCGTCATCGCCGGGCCAGGCAAGGCCACCATCGCCGCCCGGGTGGCCGGCATTGCCCAGACCGCCGACCAGGGTCCCTACCCGGACTGGTCGCCCGGCCTCATCTGGGTGACGCCCGCGCTGGCGGGCCGGGCCGACCCCGGCCTCGGGCAGTCGTCGGAGGTCGTCGGGCTGCGCCTGGCCCGCCGCTGCGCCACCTGCGTGGCCAGCGCCGTCGACGAGGTGTCGAGCGCGCTCGGGACGCCAGTGCAGCGGTCGGTCAGCTGGCAGTCGGTCAGCCAGTCGATGGCCGCCAGCGGCTGGCTGCTCGGGGAGCTGCTCCTGGTGTTCGGGGTCATCGCGCTGGCCGCGGCGGGCTGCGCGATCGCGAACGTCACCGCCGCCCGGGCGCTGGCCCAGCGCCAGTCGCTGGCGATGCTGCAGGTGATCGGGTTCACCCGCGGCCAGGTCGCCCGCGCGCTGCTGGCCGAGGGCCTGCTCCTGGCGCTGGCGGGCACCGCCGCGGGGCTGCTCGCGGCCCGCGCGCTGGCCTGGGTGCTGCCCACCGTCACCCGGACCCCCGGCGGCCTGCCGGTCACCTTCGCGCCGCTGCCGGGCGGCGTGGTCGCCGTGATCGCCGGCGGCACCGTCGGCGCGGTCGCCATCGCGACCGGGGTCCAGGCGTGGCGGGCGGGGCGGGTCTCCCCGGTCGCCGTCGTCGCCGGCGCCCCGCCCCGGGGGCGCCCGGCCCGGCTGGCCCGGGTCAGCCTCGCCGCGCGGTGCCCCGCCCCGCTCGTCCTCGGCGCCCGCGACGCCTTCGCCCGGCGGGTGCCGGCCGGCCTGACGATCGCCGGGGTCGCGATCCCGATGGCGCTCATCACGGTCGCGCTGGCCTGCTGGGCCACCATCGACGGGTTCACCACCGACCCGGGCCGGATCAGCCTGTCGGCCGCGCTGACCGCCTACCCCGACGGGGAGGGCGCGGCCGCCGCCCAGGCGCAGGTGGCCGGCGACCACCAGGTGCTGGCCGCCTACCCGGGGGCGCAGTTCGAGGCGGAACTGCCCGGTCAGGCGGGCACGTTCACCGCCCGCGCGATGGGGACGGTGCGGGACCCGTACCCGTTCCGGGTCACCCGCGGGCGCATGTTCGCCGCCCCCGGCGAGGCCGTCGCCAGCCAGCGGCTGCTGGGCCAGCTGCGGCTCGGCGTGGGCGGCTACGTGGCGGTCACGGTCGGCTCGTCGCCGATGATCTTCCAGGTCGTGGGCCAGGTCATCGACCCCACGGGCGACGGTGACGTGCTGGACTTCCCGATGGACGCCCTCGCGGCCACCGGGCCGGCGGCGCCGCAGTTCCTCAGCCTCGTGCTGCGGCCCGGCCAGGGCCCGTCGGCGGCCGCCGACGCGCTGCGGGCGGCCAGCGGCGGCCACCTCGACGTGCGGCCAGTGGCCAGCCCGGCCGACGCCCTCGGGCTGGTGCGGGCGGTGATCGTGATCTCCGTCGTCATCCTCGCCGCGATCGGCCTGGCCAACCTGCTCACCATGACCCAGGTCACCCTGCGCGACCGGCTGCCCGACGTGGGCGTGCTCGCCGCCATCGGGCTGACCCCCGCCCAGGTCACCGCCACCCTCGTGGTCTCCATCGCCGCCCTGGCGGTCATCGGCGTGCTCGCCGGGACGGCCGCGGGCCTGGTCGCGGCCTACTGGCTGATCAACGCCCAGGGATCGGCGATCGGCCTGGGCTGGGGCATCGAGCCGCCGCTGTCGGCCCCGGGCCTCATCGCCGTGATGGCGGCGGTCGCCGTCGCGGTCGGCACGGCGACCGCCTTGCTGCACGTGCGCCGCTCGGTCCTCGCCCGCGACGGCTCGGTCCGGGTGACCCCGGCGGCGGCCATGGCCGGCGGCCCGGTCCTGGACCGCGGCGGCCGGCCGGCCTGAAGGGGGCCGCCAGCCCGGCGGCCGAGGCCCTGTCACGGCCCGCCGGCCGCTACGCTGGGCCACGGACACAAGTTGCGTCGTTTGTGCGTCGATTCATCTCGGGGGATGTGAGTGATGACCGCGAAGCCGCCCGGCCCGCGCCTGCGCACCGCCATCGCGTTGTTCACCAGGGACCTGCGGGTGCACGACAACCCGGCCCTCGACCTGGCCTTCCGGTCGGCCGAGCACGTGATCCCGTTGTTCGTCGTGCACGACGGGCTCGGCTTCGCGGTGCCCAACCGGGTCCGCTTCCTGCACGACTGCCTGGCCGACCTGCGCGCGGCCCTGCGCGAGCGCGGCGGTGACCTGGTGATCCGGCGCGGCGACCCGGTCACCGAGGTGCTCCGGCTGGCCGGGGAGGCCGGCGCCGACGGCGTCATCCTCGCCCGGGACGTGAGCGCCTACGCGCGCCGCCGCTGGCAGCGGCTGGAAGAGGGCTGCGCGCGGGCCCGGATCGCGCTGCGCGGGGCCGACTCGGTGACCGTCGTCCCGCCCGGCGCCGTCACCCCGGCCGGCGGCGACCACTTCAAGGTGTTCACCCCCTACTGGCGGGCCTGGTCCGGGCACGAATGGCGGCCCGGGGTGCACCCTCCGGCCACGATCAGCCTGCCGCCCGGGATCGCGCCCGGCCCCCTGCCGGGGGCCGCCGCCATGGGCGCCGACGGCGCCAGCGGCCAGCTGCCGCCCGGCGGGGAGAGCGCCGCCCGGGGGCGAATGGAGGCCTGGCTGGCGGGCGGCCTCGCCCGCTACGCCGAGCGCCACGACGACCTGCCCGGCGACGCGACCTCGCGGCTGTCGGCCGACTTGCACTTCGGCTGCCTGTCGCCGCTGGAGCTGGCGGTCCGGGCGGGCAAGGCCGGCGGCGAGGGCGGCGACGCCTACGTGCGCCAGCTGTGCTGGCGCGACTTCCACGCCCAGGTCGCCTCGGCCTTCGGCGACCTTGCCCGGCGCGACTACCGGCCGCGCCGCGACGACTGGCGCGAGGACCCCGGCGCGCTCGCGGCCTGGAAGGCCGGGCAGACCGGCTACCCGGTCGTGGACGCCGGAATGCGGCAGCTCGCCGCCGAGGGCTTCATGCACAACCGGGCCCGGCTGCTCGTCGCCTCGTTCCTGACCAAGCAGCTCAACATCCACTGGACCGCCGGCGCCCGGCACTTCTTCGACCTGCTCGTGGACGGGGACATCGCCAACAACGGCGGCAACTGGCAGTGGGTCGCCGGCACCGGCAACGACACCCGGCCCGGGCGCCGGTTCAGCCTGCGGCGCCAGGCCGAGCGATTCGACCCCGGCGGCGAGTACGTCCGGCGCTACGTCCCTGAGCTGGCCGGCGTCCCCGGCGGCGAGGTGCACGCCCCCTGGCGGCTCGCCCGCCCGCCCAAGGGCTACCCGCCGCCGCTGATCGACCCCGACGGGGAGGGCCCGCGATGAGCGCCCAGAGCCTGCCGGAGCGGTGCGATGCCATCGTCATCGGCGGCGGGGCGGCCGGGCTGGCCGCGGCCCGCCACCTGGCCGCCGCCGGGGCCGAGGTGCTGCTGCTGGAGGCGGCCGGGCGCCTCGGCGGCCGGATCGTCACCGACGACGTCGACGGCTTCCGCCTCGACCGCGGCTTCCAGGTCATCAACACCGCCTATCCCGCCCTGCCCCGCCTGGTCGACCTGGCCAGCCTTGACCTGCGCTACTTCGACCACGCGGTGCTCCTCGGCGGCGACGGTGCCAGCGGCGGCGGCCCGCGGCTGCTGGCCGACCCGCGCCGCCACCCGGGCGCGCGCGCCCTGTGGCGGGCGCTCGATCCGCGGTCCGCGCCCGTGCCGGCGGCGGGCCTGGCCCGCTTGGCGCTGCTGTCGGCCCGCCTGGGCTATGCCCGCCCGGCGTCCCTGCTGGCCGAGCCGGAGGCCAGCACGGCCAGCTACCTGGGCCGCCGCCTGGACGAGCGGACCATCACCACCCTGGTCGAGCCATTCCTCACCGGCGTCTTCGGCGAGCAGGCGCTCGCCACCTCCAGCCACGTGACCGCGATGATCTGGCGGTCGTTCGTCCGGGGCCGCATCGGCGTGCCCGCGGCCGGCATGGCCCGGCTCCCGCAGGCGCTCGCCGCCCCGCTCCCGGCCGGCTGCGTCCGCCTGTCCACCCCGGTCACCGCCCTCGGCGACCGGGCGGCCGGCGCCTGGCCGGTCCGCACCGAGGCGGGGACCGTCCGCGCCCGGGCGGTGATCGTGGCGACCGACCCCGCCACCGCCGCCCGGCTGGTGCCGGGCCTCACCGCCCCGGCCCAGCGGATCCTCGTCACGACCTACCACGCCGCGGCCGAGGCGCCCGCCCGCCGCCCGGCGCTGCTGCTGGACGGCACCGGACGCTCCGGCATCGCCAACAGCATCACCCTCACCCTCGCCGCTCCCGGCTACGCGCCGCCCGGCCGCCACCTGATCGCGACCACCGCCCCGGAGTCGGCCGGCCTGGGCGAGGGCGCCCTCCGGCGGCACCTGGCGGCCCTGTACGGCGCCCCCACCGGCGACTGGGAGCACATCGCGACCGTCCGGGCCGACCCCGGCCTGGTCGCGGCGCCCCCGCCGCAGGGCCGGCTCCGCCAGCCCGTCCGGTTCGGCGACGGCCTCCTCGTGGCCGGCGACCACCGCGACACCCCGTCGCTGCAGGGCGCCCTCGTCAGCGGCGGCCGCGCCGCCCGGGCCGCCCTGCGCGAGCTCGGCATCGCCCGCTGATAACAGCAAGAAGCGGCGATCTCTCCTCATATGTTTGGCTTTTCCGGGACCATAGTCCCGGAAAAGCCAAACATACATGCGCTGCCGTCGCCATGGCACGCGCCGAACCGGGCATTTCTGGCATATTGCGTGGCTTCCCGCGCCGACCGGATGGCGCAGCGCGGCGCCTTGATCGTAGTGGCGGGCGGGACTTCGCGTTATCTGATAACAGCAAGAGGCGGCCCTGGCCGCCCACTGGCGGCCGGACGGCCAGCGGGCTGTCAGGTCGCTCGGCGGCAGGCGGCGGCACCTCGTTCGCCGGGGCGACCGGGCCGAGCTCGCGGACGCCGCCGGGAGCGGCCAGGCACAGCATCCGGGCCGGGATGGCGTACTCCTCGATGCCCCGCTGGAGCAGCTCCAGCCAGCAGCGGTCGCTGCCGGTCAGGGCGGCCGGCCCGTCGCGGCCGAGGGTGATCACCACCGAGTAATCCGGCCCGCCCGGCCCGAAGATGCGCGACAGCATCGCGAACAGCGACTCCCCGTCTTCCTCGTCGGGGTACTGCGGGATGTCGTCGATCGGCATGATGAGGCTGGACTGGACGCCGGCCGGGTCGAGGAAGAACAGCCACAGGGCCGGCACCAGCCGGGCCTCCGGGCCGAGGACCTCCGCGACGCGGGCGAGCACGTCCTCATCGGTCCGGACGGGCCGGGTTGGCAGCTGGCCGGCGAGGATGCCATGAGGGGTCTGCATGACCGGCACTTTGCCACCGGGGTATGACATTCCAGAGCCACCCGCCTGCCTGCCGTGAAAATGGCCCGCGCGCACGGGCGGAACAGGGAACGACCTCCCCGGTACCGTCGTTATCAGTCACGTACGGGGCGCTACCGGAACCCGGGGAGGAGAACTCTGGTGGCATATAACTCTTCTCGCTGCACATGTGCGGCGTGCGTGAAAAGCCGGACTTCCGGCGGGCGCTGGCCAGCCCGGGTGGATTCCACGGCGCCGCGCGCGAGCGCGGTGCGGCCGCTCGTGGTGACGCCTGCCGCGGTCTTCCCGCCCGCCCGGCCCGTGCCGGGTCCGCCTGCCCGGCCGGCCCGGAAGCCGCTGGCCGGGCCTGCGTGGAGCCCGCCCGCCCGGCCCGTGCCGGGCCGGGCGGTGGCCGGCGTGACGCAAACGCAGGTCAGCTACGAGGTCGCCCTCGGCCCGCTTAAGTTCGGCGCCACCCGGCAGTCTGCGCCGGACTCCATGGAGATCACCTGGCCCAACGGCGCCAGCATCAAGGTGACCGGTGCGGCCCTGGTCACCGAGGTCTGGCGGCAGTTCCAGGAGCAGGGCGGCATCACCCGCCTGGGCGGCTACAACTCCCGCTGACGGCTAGGCCCGGGTCAGGCGCGGGGCAAGCCGCCGGTCAGGGCGGTGCTGGCTAGGGAAGGGCGGTGCTGGCTGGGGAAGGGCGGTGCTGGCTAGGGAAGGACGGCATCGGCCTGCGCCCCGTCCGCCCGGCCGCCCGCACCCAGGGCAGCGGCGGAGGCAGCGGCGGCGCCCGCCCGGCGGCGGGCGCCGGCCGCCAGGTAGACGGCCACGGCGGCGGTGCAGGCGCACATCGCCAGCGAGCTGACGCCAAGCGACGTCCGCAGGCCGAGTGCCGCCCCGAGGATGCCGACGGTGAAGCCGCTGCCGATCCGCAGCCCGTTGGCGGACATGCCGAACACGCCGACCACCTGGCCGCGCTTCTCGCGCGGGGCCCGCAGCTGCACCACCGTCTGGGTGATCGACAGGGCCGCCAGGTTCGCCACCCCGCCGACGACCAGCAGCAGGGAGGCGAGCAGGTACTGGTGCGTGAAGGCGAACGCGGCCGAGGTGAGGCCGTAGATCGCGGTGGACCAGACGGCTGCCTTGACCGACAGCTTGATCTTCCCGGTGCCCTCCAGCAAGATCCCGCCGAGCACCCCGCCCAGGCCGTTGGCGAACAGCAGCACGCTGTAGGCGGTCGTCGGGGAGATGCCGCCGACGGTGTCGGCGATCTCCGGCATCGCCGTCTGCATCGCGGTCCCGATGAAGAACGACCCGAGCCCGGCCAAGACGATCATCGCGACCAGGACCTGGTCCCGGCCGACCTCGCGCAGCACCTTGAACGCGCCCAGCGCGCCGATCCGCGTCCTGGCCATGACGCCGTCGCGGGTGTGCCCGGTGAACTTGGTGACCATCATCAAGGCGGTCAGCGGGAGGTAGATCGCGATGTTGGCGAAGATCCCGCCGGTCGGCCCCAGCCCCAGCAGCAGCGCCGACCCCACGACCGGGCCGAGCAAGATGCCCAGCGAGCGGGCGGTGGAGTTCAGCCTGATCGCGCTGGGCAGCTCGGCCGGGCCGACGAAGTCCTCCAGCATCAGCTGCTCGGCCGGGGACCAGACCGCCCCCGCCGTCCCGTGCAGGACCAGCAGGACGCAGGCTTGCCAGACCTGGAGGGTGCCGGTCAGGAACAGCAGCCCCCAGCACAGCGAGACGGTCATGAACAGCAGCTGCGCGCCCTGGATGAGCTTGCGGCAGTCGTGCCGGTCGGCCAGCGCGCCGAAGTACGGCGACAGCAGCAGGAACGGCAGCCAGTGGCTGATGACCTCAAAGCCGGTCAGCGCGGGGGAGTGGAACCGCTGCCACAGCACCCAGTACGTGATGACGTGCTCGATGTTGTCGGCCATCATCGCCAGCATCCCGCCACCCAGGTAGACCCGGCAGGACGGGTTGCGGAGGGCGGCGAACTTGGCCGGCTGGCCCGGCTGCCCGGCGGGCCCGGGCGGGGGCGCCCCGGCGTCCATGCCGGGGACGTGCGTGGGCACGCCGCACGCTGCGCACATGGTCACTCCAGGGGCGGTTCGGGGGGACGGGGCCGCCAGGGGCAAGCGATAAGCCTGGCTAAGTATTCCGCCGGCTGCGGGCGGCCTGAGCGGGGCTATAGTTGGCGGGACGAAAACGAGGGGAGACGCGGCGTGGTCGAGCTGAAGACGCACGGTGAGGTCGAGGCCATCCGGGCCGCCGGCCAGGTGGTCGCGGAGGTGCTGGCCACCGCCCGCGCGACGGCCGCCGCCGGGATCACCTTGCGGGAGCTGGATGAGGCCGCCCGCGAGGTGCTGCGCAAGGCCGGGGCCATCTCGCCGTTCCTGGACTACAAGCCGCCGTTCGCGCCGGTCCCGTACCCGGCCGTCATCTGCGCCTCGGTCAACGACGCGGCCCTGCACGGCATCCCCGGCGACTACCAGCTCGCGTCCGGCGACCTGCTGTCGGTCGACGCCGGGGCGACCCTGGACGGCTGGGTGGCCGACGCGGCGATCTCCTTCACCATCGGGGACGGGTCCGCGGCCGACACCCGGCTCATCGCCAGCTGCGAGAACGCGCTGCGGGCGGGCATCGCCGCCGCGGTCCCGGGCGGCCGCCTGGGCGACATCTCGGCCGCCATCGGCGCCGTCGGCCGCAAGGACGGCTACGGCATCTCCACCCAGCTCGGCGGGCACGGGGTGGGGCGGACGATGCACGAGGACCCGCACATCCCCAACGAGGGCCGCGCCCGCAAGGGCCTCAAGCTCCAGCCCGGCCTGGTCATCGCGATCGAGCCATGGTTCATGGCCGGCGGCGACGACGAGTGCTACGCCGACGACGACGGCTGGACGATCCGCACCGGCGATGGCAGCCGCGCCGCCCATGTGGAGCACACCATCGCCGTCACCGCCAACGGCCCGGTCATCCTCACCCTCCCGTAGGACCCGCTTTTTCACGGGCCCGCCGCCTCGCGAGCCGCCGCCGCGCGGCCCGTGCCCGCCCAGCCCGTGCCCTCCTCGGCCCTGCCAACGGGATGCCAGCGGCGGGGGGTGTCCCGGTAATGCCCAGTCGCGCCAAGGGGGCTGCCCGGCAGGCCCAGCCGCCGGCATCAAGGCGAGGGCGCCAGCCAGCCCTTACCCCTGAGTAATCCGCATCCCTGGGTAATCCTCGGCCACCTCACCTGGCGCCTATTGCTCCCTAGCCACTTGCGCCAGTTTATTGAGGGTAAGATTCTCCGGTTGTGTAAAGAAAATACGGTGATAACGTGGTAAATCCTTCCGGACCGGAAAATCCTTCCCGCTATTTATTCGCAGGGATGGACTAGCCGGGCACCGTGATTGGCCGGACTCCTCTCGCTGGTGGCGTTAAGGCCGACCGGCGGTGATGGCGCGGGCGGGCGGCCCGCCAGGGCGGGGGCAGCCGGGCGGGGCGGGATGCGGCCGGGAACCTGGGCGTGGAGGGCGGCGACCCAGGCGTCGAGCGCGGCCGCGAGGTCAGGCGGCAGGTCGTCGCGGATGCGCCTGGCCGTGAAGGCGGCGAACCCCATGTCCCGCGTCTGCCGCCGAGGTTCCCGCGTCGTTCAAGGACTGGGCCGGCCTGGAGCGTGGCGCCGCCCGCTTGCTGGCCTGGGCGCCGTCGGTGGTCCACGGCCTGCTGCAAACGGAGGATTATGCGAGTGAGCTGCTGGCCACGCTGCCGGACGTCGCGCTTGACGTGATCACCGCCCGGACCCGAGGAAACGGTTTCTACCCTCACGCGGATGTTCGATAGCCTGCGGGGTGAGTGCTGCAGGGTGTCTGAGCCCCTGGCGATGATCGAGAGGCTAGGCGAGACATGGACTGGCGCAAGTCTTCCTGCAGCAACGCGACCGGGGGTAGTTGCGCAGAGTGCGCCGCCCGCCCATCGCTGGTGCTGGTCCGCGACACCACCAACCGCAGCGGCGTTACCGTGAGCGTGCCCGCCCGCGCCTGGCTCTCCTTCGCCAGCGACCTCCAGGCGCGGTAGCCACCCGCAGGCTTGGCTGCCTACGAGTTGGCGCCCTGGATGCGGGCGGCGGCGGTCGCGTGGCGGGTGAGGATGCCGGCCGTGCCCGGGACGGTGAGGGCGCCGTCGCGGACGACCAGGCGGCCGTTCACTACCGTGTGGCGGGCGGCGACCGGGCCGCAGCGCAGCCACGCCTCGACCGGGTCGGACAGGGCGCCCGCGTACTGGATGCCCTCCTGGGGCCAGCAGGCCAGGTCGCCCGCCGCGCCGACCGACAGCTCGCCGATCTCGCCCGTGCGCCCCAGGCAGGCGGCGCCGCCCCGGGTCGCGATGTCGAGCACCTCCCGCGCCGTCATCCCGGTTGGGCCCTTGCGCTGGCGGCCCAGCAGCAGCGCCGCCCGCGACTCCAGCCACAGCGAGGCGCTGTCGACCGAGGCCGAGCCGTCGCAGCCGAGGCCGACCGGGACCCCGGCCGCCCGGAACTCCCGCACCGGGGCGAAGCCGCCCCCGCCGATCAGCATGTTCGAGCTCGGGCAGTGCGCCACCCCGACCCCGGCCGCGCCCAGCCGGGCGACCTCGGCCTCGTCCGGGTAGATGCAGTGCGCCACCCAGGCGCGGGAGGTTAGCCAGCCGACCTCCTCGAACTGCTCGACCGGGCGCCGCCCGAACCGCTCCAGGCAGAACGCGTCCTCGTCCGGGTCCTCGGCCAGGTGGGTGTGCAGCCGCACGTCGAGCCGCTCGGCCAGCTCGGCCGTCCGCTTCATCAGCTCCGGCGACACGGAGAACGGGGAGCACGGCGCGAGCGCCACCCGCGTCATGGCGCCCCAGGACGGGTCATGGTGGAGCTGGACCAGCCGCTCGCTGTCGGCCAGGACCTCATCATCGTCCTGGACGACGGAGTCGGGCGGCAGCCCGCCGTCCTTCTGCGACAGGGTCATCGAGCCGCGCGTGGGATGGAACCGCAGGCCCACCTCGCGGGCGGCGGTGATCTCGGCCGTCCACAGGTCCCCGCCGCCGGCCGGGGCCACGTACAGGTGGTCGGTGGTGGTCGTGCAGCCGCCCAGCGCCAGCTCGGCCAGGCCGACCCAGGCCGACAGGTAGGCCGACTCCTCGTCCAGCCCCGCCCACAGCGGGTACAGCACCGTCAGCCACGAGAACAGCGACCCGTTGATCGCCGGGGCGTAGGAGCGGGTGAGGTTCTGGTACATGTGGTGGTGGGTGTTGACCAGGCCCGGCGTCACCAGGCAGCCGGCCGCGTCGAGGGTCTCGCGGGCCGGGGGAGCGGGGTCGGCCCCCGCCCCGACGCCGGACACCAGCCCGCCGGTGATCGCGACCCAGCCGCCAGCCAGCTCCCGCCCCTCGCCGTCGCACGTCGCCACCAGCCGCGCACCCGTCACCAGCAGGTCGGCCAGCGCCGCAGGCGCCCCCGGTCTGGTCGCGGCCGCCGGGGCCGCGCTCGGCTCGGCTCCGCCGGGCTGGGCGGCACTGGGCTGGGCGGCACTGTCCGGGGCGACACTGGGCGGGGACGACTGGGGCACGCGGCACCTCGCGGCGAGTATCGGGGGCAGGCTCGGTCCGAGCATCCCATACGCGCCCGCCCGGCGGCAGGCTGACCACAGTCTCCCCAGCCGGGCCGGCTACCGGGCGGGCGTCCCCGATTGCCCGGTCTGCTGCCCGGCCGGGTGCGCTGCCTGCTGTACTGCCTGCTTCACGGTGGTGACGGGGACCGCGTACTCGGCCGGGGTCGCCCCGGCCGAGGCCGGCGGCGTGGAGGCCGTCGGCTGGTGGGCGGGGCCGGGGACCTGGGCGGGGCCGAAGACGGTGACGCCGCCGCCGTGGTAGGGGGTGGCCGGCAGGCCTGCGGGGTCCCAGCAGCCGTAGGGGCTGAAGATCACGTCGCCGCCGGTGACGGGGGCGGCCCGCAGGACCGGGCCGCCGGGGCCGTCGGCCGTGGCCGGCGTCACGATCGCGAACAGCTCGCCGCCGTCCGCCCACAGTGCCTGGCCCTCCGTCCCGGGCGTGCCGTCGCCGGATGCGGCGGGGATCCACGCGGTGCTGCCGGTGGTGACAGCCCGCCCAGCCAGCATCTGCACCGACGTTAGCCTGACCGCGTAGTACGTCTGGCCAGGGGCGCCGACCGTGCGGGCCCCGCCGGTCGGGGTCGCGTCGCCGATGATGACCGACGCGCCGCCGCCGACCGCCTGGGCGACGGCGTCCCGCAGCGGCACGGCGGCGCAGCTCCCGCTGCTGCCGCCCCCGCTGGCGCTGGAGCCGCTGCTCCCGTACGCCGGCTGCGCGTTGGGGCGCGTGACGGAGGGCCCGCTGGAGCTGCCCGCTGCCGCGCTGGAGACGGCCGGGGCGCCGGCCGCCGTCGAGGACGGGCCCGAGCCCGGCCCGGACAGGGCGCCGCTGGCGACCACGCCGCCGATGATCGCGAGGACCGCGACGGCCATGGCGCCGAGGGCGGTGTAGCGGCGGTTGCGGGCGGCCCGCTGCTTGCCCGCCACCCGCGCCAGCACGCTGCCCGGGTCCGGGTCGTTCTCGTTCAGCGAGCCCAGTAGCTGGTCGAGGTTCACGCCGATACCCCCTCTCCATCGGCCGCGGCGAGCCGTAGCGTGGCCCGCGCCCGCGATAGGTGCGAGCGGACCGTTCCGGTGGAGCAGCCGAGTGCCTCGGCGATCTGCTCGTCGGACTCGTCCATCAGGTAGCGCAGCACGACCGCCGCCTTCTGCTGCGTCGGCAGCACGGCCAGCAGCCGGGCGACCTCGGCCCGGTCGATGACCACGTCAGCCGCGTCCCGGGGATAAGAGCCGCCCGGGACCAGGGAGCCGCCGGCGTCAAGGACCGCCAGGTCGCCGGTCGGCGCGGTCCGCCGCCGCTGGGCCTTGCGCCGGTCGTCCAGGTACGTGGTCAGCACCACGCGCCGGACGTAGGCGGCCGGGTCGTCCAGCGACGAGATCCGCCGCCAGCGCTTGGCCACCTTGACCAGGGCGTCGGACAGCATGTCCTCAGCCAGGAACCGGTCACCCGTGAGAGCACCGGAGAACCTGGCCAGCCCGCCCATCTCGGCCCGGACGAACTCCTCGAACGTCAACAGCCTTCCTTCCGGAGGCAAAAAGCACTCTTGCTGCCTCACGGTAGACGACGCGGGGAGCGTCATGTGTTGACCGCCGCCCGCTTGTTATGCGGGAGCGGGCGGCGGCCCC
>DATBEM010000051.1:0-2422 GCA_036276115.1 Trebonia sp. | reverse complement strand
AGCGTGGAAAACCCTTCCCAACCGTAATTTCTTACCGGAAAAGGGCGGCTGCTGGGTGCGGGGAACGCGTGCGCCGCGATGGCCGACGCTGGCGGCCCGTGGGGGCGCGGCCTTGCCCGGGGCCTGGGCGGGACAAGGGCCAGGGCGAAGATCGACAGGACACGCTCCAGGAGAGTGCTGAAAAACCCTCCTCCTCGCCACAAGCCGACCCTCTGAACTGGGGCCTTGCGGGCGGCGACGGCCAGATTCGGCACTTATTCAGCAGGCCCTAGCCGCCAGTAGCCATACGCAAGTCCCAGCCGCCTCGACAGCCGAGCGCCCGCCCCGCCTACTGGCGCCGCATGCGGTCCCGCCCGCCCCCCGCGAGAAGGCGCACCCTGCCCCTGGCCGCCAGTGACACCATAGGCAGTCCCGGCCGCCTCGACAACCAAGCGCCGGCCCGGGCCGGGCACTGGCGGCCCGGGCGGTCCCTGCCGTCGCCCGCGAGCAGGCGCGCCCCGGCACTGGCCGGCCAGTGGCTACAGGCTGCCGCGGCCGCCGCCTGCGAGCAGGCGCGCGTGGGCGGCCTGCTGCTGGCCCGGGTTGCGCCCGGCCTGGCCCCGGTAGCGACGGGCGACGACCTCGCCCCGCTCGTAGGCCTCGATCGCCTCCGTCGCGGCGGGCAGGTCAGCCGGGCCGTAGTAGAGCCCGTGCGGCAGCAGGGCCAGGTTGGCCGCGTGCTTGTGCCCGCCGAGGTGCGTCGTTTCCCAGACCCGCCCGGGATACCGCACCGCCAGGACCCGCGCGAGCGCCCCGCCGAACCGGCCGCAGCACCGGTCGCGCCGCGCGTGGGCGCACACCAGGTACAGCGGGACGGCGTCAGCGGTCGCCCCGGCCGGGACGCTCCCCGCCGCCAGCGCGGCCAGGTCAACGCCCTTCTCGCGCGGCACCGGGCCGCCGATCCGCGCCCCCCACGCCCTCGGCTCCCCGGTCCACGCCGCGTACACGACGGGCTCGCCCGGACCTGACGGGCCCGCGGCAGGGAGCGGGGCGTCCGCCGCCGGGCGGGGGCGGCGGATCAGCTGCACGCGGATGCCGAGGGCGTCCGCCTCGGCCGCGAGGTCGGCCAGCGGGGCCGGGAGGTCCGTCTCGACGGCGGAGTGCCCCCACGGGCCGGGATGCTCGATCAGCAGCCAGGCGCGGGCAGCGACGGGCGCGCTCGCGGGCCCCAGCACTCCCCCGTCGTGCGCCCCGGGGCCGTGCTCGCACCAGGCCGGGACGGCTCCCTCCCCGGCGGCGCCAGCTATCCCCGCACTGTCAGCTGTCCCCGCACTGCCATCCACACCCGCGCCATCGGCAACCTCACTCACTCCACGAACCATACGCGGGGACTCGGGCCGCTTCAATCCAGTCTGGAACCCGGGTGGCGGGGGCTATACGCTGGCCGAAAGAATTATCTGGTAATAATTTCGCATAAGGCAAATAATTAACCGCAAGCCAAAATTCTCCGGGGCATCTGAGGCAGGTGGGGAAATAGCCGCGCGGCGACCTGGCCCGCTGCGCTCGGCCTCGCGGGACCCGATCGAGGGCGGGCATGGCCGCCCCGGCCGCGGGGCTGCGTTGGCGGCCGGGAGCGGGGCCGTTAAATTACCGTCTTGCCTGGAAAGCGAGGCCGGGCTAGCGGGTGACCTCAGACTGGTCGTCGGCCCACAGGGTGTGGAACGAGCCGTCGCGGTCGGTGCGGCGGTAGGTGTGCGCGCCGAAGAAGTCGCGCAGGCCCTGGACCAGGGCCGCCGGGAGGCGCCCGGCCCGCAGGGCGTCGTAGTAGGCCAGCGCGGCTGAGAAGCCGGGGACCGGCACGCCGAGGCCGACGGCGGTCGACACGACGTCCCGCCAGGCGGCCTGCGCGCCGGCGATCTCCTTGCTGAACTCGGGGTCGGCCAGCAGGGTCGGGAGCTGCGGGTTGGCCGCGTAGGCGGACCGGATCCGGTCCAGGAACTTGGCCCGGATGATGCAGCCGCCGCGCCAGATGACGGCCGTCCCGCCCAGGTCGACGTCCCAGCCGAACTCCTCGCTGCCCGCGGCGATCATGTTCCAGCCCTGGGCGTAGGACACGATCTTGGAGGCGTACAGCGCCTGCTCGACCTTGTCGGCGAACGCGGCCGCGTCCTGCGCCTCGTGGCCGGCTGCCTTCGGGCCGGGGAACTCGCGGGCGGCCTCCCGCAGGTCGCCGTGGCCCGACAGGCTCCGGGCGAACACCGCCTCGGCGATCCCGCTGACCGGGGTGCCCAGGTCAAGGGCGTCCTGGACGGTCCAGCGGCCGGTGCCCTTCTGCTCCGCCTGGTCGAGCACGATGTCCACGAACGGCTGGCCGGTCTCGCTGTCGGTGTGCTTGAGGACCTCGGCCGTGATCTCGATAAGGTAGGAGTCGAGGCGCCCGGTG
>DATBEM010000050.1:0-14942 GCA_036276115.1 Trebonia sp. | reverse complement strand
GGAGGCACGGGAGGCAAGGGAGGCACGGGAGGCACGGGAGGCACGGGAGGCACGGGAGGCACGGGAGGCACGGGAGGCACGGGAGGCACGGGAGGCACGGGAGGCACGGGAGGCACGGGAGGCACGGGAGGGTGGTGGTGCTTGGCATGCTGGTGCCATCGCCCGGTGACCACGTGCTCGGGGCTGGTGCCAGGACGGCCGGCGAGGGTCGGGACGCGCACCGGGCTTGGCGCGGGAGTGCCCCCAAGCGGGGCGCTTCTTGCTGTTATCGGGTTACTCGGCGTTCATGGGACTAGCGGGAATGTCCAGCCTGACCGGTGTCTGGAAGATCGGGAACGGGCACGTCGAGGATCTCTTCAACGGCGTGGCCAAGGTAGACATGAGCCGGGCCAACTTCGTGACGAGGGATGACTTCGAAGCGGAGCTCGGAGCCTGGCGGCTGGGCCTGCTGCCCACCTGACCCTGTTACCGGCAACGCCCGCGGCGAAGGCCGACCGGGCCCGGTGGGGCGGGCCGGCCGGCCTTTCGCGCGGTGGCGCGGGCCGCTAGCGGTTGAACATGCCCTTGAGGGCGTTCATGCCCTTGGTCATGGCGCTGCCGCCCTCGGGCATCGTGCCCTCAGGGGTGGCCTGGTCCAGGAGGTGCGGGAGCACCTGGGCGACGTGGTCGCTGATCTGGTCCGGGCTCATGCCGGTCTTCTGCGCCATGTCCTGGAGCGCGCCCGGGTCCATCGCCTGCTTCATCTGCTGGCCGGAGACGGACTCGTTCTCGCCCATCCCGATCCACGACTGGACCTGCTTGCCCATGCCCGACTGGGTGAGCTTGGACACGACTCCCGGCATGCCCTGGCCGCCGAACAGCCGATGGATCTGCTCCATGGCCGCCTGCTGGCCGCCAAACTGGTTGATGATGTCCTGGATGCCCACGTGTTCCCCCCGTTGGGTTTGTCTTGGGAACTGCCAGCAGCCACCTTTCGTAATCAACAGGACGCGAAAAGTAGCCGCCAGGATCACTAGTTCCCCCTCATCACGCCAGTAATCACCAGCCTCGGGCAGCGCAGCGGCCGGGCAGGCTTCCCGCCTGCCCGGCCGCTTTGTACCCGCTGGCGCTAGGAGCCCGGGGCCGGGACCGGCAGCAGCGCGATCCCGGTCGGGCCGTAGCCGTCGGCGTAGTTGAGGTTGCCGGTGCCCGTCCCGGCCAGGTTGAGGTCGCTGACCTCGGTGCCGGTGGCGGTGTCGATCACGTCGACGTAGGCGAGGGTCTTCTGGCCGACCCAGAGCTGGCTGCCGTCAGCCGTCAGGGCCAGGGTGTCGGGGTCGCCGGTGACCGGGATCTCCTTGGCGACCTTGTTCCGGGCGGTGCTGATGACCGACACCTGGTCGGAGTCGGGGTTGGCCACGTACAGGGTCCGGCCGTCGGCCGAGACCACGTCCGCCCAGGGCAGCAGGCCGACCCGGATCGTCGCCGTGACCCGGCCGCTGGACGTGCTCACGACCTTGATCGCGTTGTCCTGGGTGTCGGTGACGTAGACGCTGCGGCCGCCCGGGGCGACGGCGGCGCTGCGCGGGTCGCCGAGGCCGGTGGTCTCGCAGATAACGTGGCGGCTGCGGACGGAGTAGGTGAACAGGCCGTTAGCGGTGACCACGTAGGCGCGGGAGCCGTCGGGCGAGAACGCGACCTGGCTGGGCGCGCCCTTCAGCGGCAAGGTGGCGATGACCTTGTTCGTCGCCGTGGCGATGACCGAGACGCTGGTCGGCTCGGACGGGGACGTGCGCGGGCCGGTGTTGGCCACCCAGAGCTGGCTGCCGTCGGGGGTGACGGCGAGGGCCTCGGGGAACATCCCGACGTTGATGTCGGTCTCGGCCGGGTTGTAGTCCTTCGGGTCCAGCGTCGTGGTGTCGATCACCGAGACCCGCGAGTTCCCGGTGTCGGCGAAGTAGAGCGTGCTGCCGTGGACGGCGATCGTCTCGGCGGTGGAGTCGTAGCTCTGGTCGTCGGGGAAGCCCGGGGTGTAGCCGTCGCCCACGTTGTAGGTGGTGATGACGGCGCAGTTGGCGGTGTTGATGGCGGTGAAGCCGTCCCAGCCGGCGTCGGCCACGTAGGCCGCGCCGGCCGGGCCGCTGCACGTCGCGTCGGTCAGCCGGGCCCTGGCCGCGCTGGAGTTGACGCTGCTCGCGGTGCCGCTGGCCGCGCTGGCGCCGGAGGAGTGAGACAGGGCAACGGCGGCGACGGTCGCCGCGCCGAGGATGACGGCCGAGCCGCCGGCGATGGCGGAGATCTTGACGGTGCGCTTCATGACGTCAGGCCTCCGCCGCGCTCGTGACGGGCTTGGAACTGCGGACCGGCTTATGGCCGGGCCCGACCTGGGGGAACTTCTGCTTGGCGCCGGGGATGGCCGGCAGCGGGAAGGCCGCGTGCTTCTCGGCCCGCACCAGGTCGTTGTAGGTGCCGGGCAGGCGCGGGAACCGGCGGCCCCGGACCGCGCCGAGGGCGCTGGCGAGGTTGCCGGAGGTCTTGCGCCGCCAGGGGGTGATGTTCGGGTTCACCACGCCGGTCACCAGCTCCAGGAACTGCAGGACGGAGGTGTGGTCGAACGTGTCGTGGCAGACGTAGCCGCCGACCGTCCAGGGCGAGACGATGATGCACGGCACCCGGAAGCCCAGGCCGATCGGGTCGGACACGCCGCTGACGGTGATGAACTCCCCCGGCGTCCCGGCCGGGGCGACGGGCGGGGCGACGTGGTCGAAGAAGCCGTCGTTCTCGTCGTAGATCACGATGAAGACGGTCTTGGCGAAGACCTCGGGGTTCTCCGCGATCGCGGCGACCTTGCTGGCGACGTAGTCCGCGCCGGCGGCCGGCATGTAGTCCGGGTGCTCGGACTGGTAGGAGGTCGGGATGATCCAGGAGACCGCCGGCAGCTTGTCGTTCTTCGCGTCGTGCTCGAACTGGCCGGCCTGGTAGAACCGCATGGCGTTTTGGTAGAGCTCCGACGACGGCGAGGCCGCCTGGTACTGGTCGAAGTACTCCATGACGTTCATGCCGTAGTTGTCGTTCTCCTGGTAGATCTTCCAGGAGACGCCGGCCTTGGTGAGCATCTCGGGGTAGGTCTCCCAGGAGAAGCCCTCCGACGGCACCTCGTTGCTGTAGACCGGGCCGCCGTGCGCGCCGGCCGGGTCGACCTGGCCGGTCATCAGGTACAGCCGGTTCGGCCAGGTCGGGCCCATCATCGAGGCGTGGTATCCGTCGCAGATGGTGAACGCGTCGGCCAGCGCCCAGTGGAACGGGATGTCGTCGCGCTGGAAGTAGGCCATCGTGTACTGGCCGGCCTCGCCCTGGTAGGAGATGCCGGTCTGGGTGGTGACGAAGCTGTCCATCTTGCCGTTGTTCCAGCAGTCGTGCAGCGGCCCCCAGCTGTGGCTGCTGGAGGGGATCTGCTCGGCGTTGGTGGACAGCGTGTCGGCGTGGAACGGCAGCAGGTACTTGCTCGGGTTGCCCGGGTCACTCTGGTAGAACACGCTGCGGTCGGCCGTGGGGTCGGCGAAGCCGCGCACGCCCGGCATGGCGCCGAAGTAGTGGTCGAAGCTGCGGTTCTCCTGCATGAGGATGACCACGTGCTCGATGTCGGAGAGCGGGCCGCGCTTGGCGGCGAGCTGGGCCGGCGTCTTGCCGTCCAGGAGGTTACGCAGGCTGAGCGGGAGGGCGAAGGAGCCCAGGACGATCCCGCCGCCCGCCGCCATGAGCTGGCGGCGGCTTACCTCAATGGCCAAAGTTCAGTCCTCACTGTCGCGCGGGCACGGAAGCAGGCCAGCGAACCACGGTCAGGCCACCGCTCATAGACAGTTCCCTGGACCTTCAGCACAGGAATATACGCCGCTTCCTCATTGGCAAATAGACGCCAAGTGTCATTGGCGTGATGGTTGGGGAAACTTGACCGCTAGCCAGAGCACGCGAACGAAACGAGAGCACTGCTCTTGACAGGCGATCTTCGCGGGTGTTCACTGGCCTTAACAGAGAGCACTGCTCTCGAAGAACTCGGACAGGAGACCCCGATGACCGCCCCCACCGACCGTTACATCCGGCCCGCCAAGTCGGCCAGCGCCTTCAACGGCGCGGTCGCCCGCCTCACCCGGATGGGCATCAGCATCTACGGCTCGCGGGTCCTGTACGTGCGCGGCCGCAAGTCGGGCGAGCTGCGCAGCCAGCCCGTCAACCCGCTGCCCTACCAGGGCGAGCGGTACCTGGTAGCCCCGCGCGGGGTCACCCAGTGGGTGCGCAACGTCCGGGCGGCGGACGGCGCGGCCGAGCTGCGGCTCGGGCGCAAGGCCGAGCCGATCACCGCGATCGAGGTCGACGACGACGTCAAGCCGGAGCTGCTGCGCGCTTACCTGCGCAAGTGGGCCTGGGAGACCGGGGTGTTCTTCAACGGCCTGACCGCCAGGTCCAGCGACGAGGAACTGCGGGCGGCCGCCCCCGGCTACCCGATCTTCCGGGTCACGACGCGAGGCTGACGCGGGGGCCTTACGCCGGGTCCCGGCTAGCGTGTACAAAAGGGCTGAGCCCTAGGAGCGGTCATGGTCGCCAGGAAGCGCGGGACCGTCCGGGACCTGCGGCGCGAGACCCGCTCAGTCGCGCTGCGGGCGCTGTACCTCGGCCGCCCGTGCGGCCGGCACGAGCTGAGCGAGCGGACCGGGCTGAGCCCGGCCTCAGTCACCAACGTGGTCCGGGAGCTGCTGGACGAGGGCATCCTCACCGAGGCCGAGCCGTCCGGCCCGGCGGGAGGCCGGCGGCGGGCGCTGTTGCGGATAGCCCCCGACTACGGGTACGTCATCGGGGTCGACATCGGCGAGACCCGGGTCGAGGTCAAGCTATTCGACCTGGCGATGGCGGTGCGGGCGCGGGCAGTGGCCCGGCTCGATCCGGGCGAGCGCGCGCCGGGCGTCGTCGTTGAGCGGATCGCGGCCGGGCTGGACGCCGTCCTGGCCGATAGCGGGGTGGCGGCCACGGCCGTGCTCGGGGCCGGCGTCGGGGTGCCGGGGATCGTCGAGGAAGGGCCGGAGGCGCTGGTGCACTGCCAGGCCTACGGCTGGGACGCGGTGCCGCTGGAGCGGCTGCTGCGGTCCCGCACGAGCCTGCCCCTGCGCCTGGAGAACTGCGCGAAGACCATGGGGCAAGCCGAGCTGTGGTTCGGCGCGGGCCGCGGCGCCCAGCACGCCGTCGTGGCCCTCATCGGCACGGGCGTGGGCGCGGCGCTGATCTCCGGCGGGTCCGCCTACCGGGGCGCCATGTCGAGCGCGGGCGAGTGGGGGCACACCCGGGTCATGGTGGGCGGCCGGACGTGCCGGTGCGGCGCGCGCGGGTGCCTGGAGGCCTACGTCGGCGCGCAGGCGATCCTGGAGCGCTACGGCGAGCGGCCGGGCGGGGATGACGAGGAATCAGCCCTCGCCGCGCTGGTTGAGGCGGCCCGCACGTCCGCCCGGGCGGCCGCGGTACTCGACGAGACGGCGGTCTACCTCGGGGCTGGCCTCGCCAACCTGGTCAGCCTGGTCAACCCGGAGCGGATCGTGCTCGGCGGGTGGGCCGGCCTGCTGCTCGGGACCCGGCTGCCCGCGATCCGGGAGGCAGCCCGCAGCCGCTCGCTCGGGCAGCCCTTCGCCGCCGCCTCAATCGTGCTCAGCCAGCTCGGCCCGGAGGCGGCCACCCTCGGCGCCGCCACCTTGCCGGTGGAGCTGTTCCTCGACGACGGGCGGGCCAGGACCGCCACCGCCCGCCGGTGACGGCGACCTCGCGGTCCCCGCCAACCCGGCCGGCGCCCGGGCTGGCGGAGCCGGGCGCCGGACAGGTCATGCGCGAGCAGTTACCTCGGTCAGCTGCCGTAGACCTGGAACTCGTACAGCGAGTAGCCGTAGCCGGTCGCCCGGGCCGTCCCGTACATCCGGACGTAGCGGCCGGAGCCGGTGACGGGGATGGACTGGACGCCGCCCTTGGCGGCGGTCGCGGTATAGATCGTCGTCCACGTCGTGCCGTCGGTCGACGTCTGGACCTGGAAGGCCGTGGCATAGGCGGATTCCCAGTTCAGCAGCACCTGGTGGATGGTGCGCTGGGCGCCGAGGTCAACCTGGAGCCACTGCGGGTCGGCGAACGCGCTGGACCAGCGGGTGGTCGTGTTGCCGTCCACCGCGTTGGAAGCCGGGTAGGCCGCGCCCTCCAGCGAGGACGCCGTGGCGGGCTGGCCCTGGGACAGCAGCGTGCCCGATCCGCCCGAGGCGGCCGGGGTCGCCTGCGCCTCGCCCGACTTCGCGGACGTGCCCGCCGCGTTGACGGCGGCGACCTTGTAGTAATAGGTGGTGCCGTTGGCGAGGCCGGCGTCGCTGAAGCTGCCGGTAGTGCTGGTGCCGATCGCGGTGGCGCCCTCGCCGCCCGCGGTGGTGCCGCGGTAGACGTTGTAGCTGGTCGCCCCGGCGCTGGTGTTCCAGGTCAGCGCGACCGAGCCGTTCTGGGCGAGGGCGGTCAGGCCGGTCGGGGCGGCCGGGATGGTGGCGGCCGCCGCGGGCGTCGCCGACACTTCGCTGGAGTCGGGCGATACCCCGACGCCGTTGTTGGCGGCGACGTTGTAGAAGTACGTCTTCCCGTTGGACAGGCCGGAATCGCTGAACGTCGTCGTGGTGCCGCTGACGGTGGCGATGGGCGTGGTGGCCTCGCCGTCGGACTTGGTCCCCCGGTAGATGCTGTAGGAGGTCGGGCTGCCGCTGGCGCTGGCCGTCCAGGACAGGGCGGCGGTGGCGGCGCCGGGGGTGACCGCCAGGCCGGTCGGGCCGCTCGGGACCGACGCGGTCGCCGGGGTGACGATGAGCTGGTCAACCCGGGAGACGCCGTGGTCGCTCTCGGCGAGCAGGGCGACGGAGTTCTTGCCCGCGTTCAGGTGAGCCTGGAGGGACGAGTCCTGGTAGGTCTCGAAGCTGCCGGTGACCGGGAAGCGCTCGGTCGTGGTGAGCACGGTGCCGTTGACCATGACTCCCATCTGCCGGTTGGTGACGCCCGGGAACAGGCCGCTCTCGAAGGCGTAGCGCCAGTCGAGCGTGTACAGGCCGCTGGCCGGCACGACGACGTTGTTGAACGTCATGCTGCCGTCGCTGGCGTAGGCCATGTCCACGACCTTCTGGCCGGGGGACGCTGAGCCCGAGGAGCCGAGCACCTGGGGAAACCAGCCGGTCAGCGTCTGGAACCAGTCGAACCCCCCGAGCAGGGCGTTCTCGCCGTAGTAGATCATGCTGGAGCCGGAGGCCACGCCGGGCGTCGTGCCGCCGGTCCCGACCGGCGGCGGCGTCTTGGAGGCGTCCTCGGCCGTCCGGGCCGACTCGCCGGCCGAGTTCACCGCGCTGAACTCGTAGAAGTAGACGGGCGTGGGACTGAGGTTCTTGTCGGTGTAGGTCAGGGACGTGGTGGTCGCGACCGGCGTGGCCCCCTCGCCGCCGGCGGTGGTGCTCCGGTAGACGTTGTAGCTGGTGGCGCCCGGGCTGGCGCACAAGGTGATGGTGATCGACGAGTCGGCGCCCGCGGTTAGCTCCTCGCACGGCGGGGTGACGGGAACGCTGACGGCGGCCGCCGCCGGGGCCAGGGGCGCCTGCGGCTGCGCGTGGGCCGCGGTGGCCCCGATCCCGAAGGCGGTGAAGACCAGTACCGCGCCGGCCACTGGCGCCAGGCGGCGAAATGCCTTGCTCACGTGAACTCCAAGCAGTCCATCGACATTGACGGCTGGAAACCTCGCCCAGGCCGCGCGGTCCTGGCCAGTGACGGCCCGGCTGGGTGACGGGTGAACGCCGCGAGCCGGGCCGCCTGGGGGGCGGCCTCGCCTCGGCGCGCTCGTTCGGAAGGGACGGCCTCGACGGTCCTACAGACCTTAATTTAAGGCTTAAACGATGTTGTAAGCCGGACAGCACTGACTGTCAAGGGCTTGCCCGGCGGCGGCCCGCCTGGCATCGTGATCGCCGGCGCCGCCTACCCGGCCCGGGCGGCTCCGCGCGCGGCCGGGGAACTGGCCGCGCCCGCGCTCCCGCTGAGGAAGGCCCGGACGGGCAGGGTGGCCGCGCCGAGGGCGACGGCGTCCGGGCCGAGGCGGCCCAGCTCGATCGACGTCCGGGCGAACAGGTGGCGCAGGGCATGCTCGCCCGCCGCCGCGCGGATGGCCGGGAGCATGGACCGCCCCAGGAGCAGCCCGGCCCACCCGCCGATGATGATCCGCTCGGGGTTGAACAAGTTGATCAGGTCCGCGATGCCGGCGCCCAGGTACAGCGCGGTCTCGTTCAGGACCTGCGCCGCCTCGACCGACGTGGCGGCCTGCCCGATCAGGGCCGTGAGGGCGGCCCCCAGGTCGCCGCCGGGGCGCGGGCGGTCCCACCGGTCGAGGATCGCCGCGGCCCCGGCGTAGGCCTCAAGGCAGCCCGATGACCCGCACCGGCAGGCCCGGCCGCCCACCACGACGGTCGTATGGCCCCACTCGCCCGCGCTCGAGGTGGCCCCCGGCAGCGCCTCCCCGCCGGTGATGATGCTGGCGCCCACGCCGGAGCCGATCAGGCAGGAGATCATGCTGCGGGCATCGCGGCCGGCGCCGAACCACAGCTCGGCCTGGCCCAGGGCCTTGGCGTCGTTGTCGATGTACAGCGGCAGGCTCGTCCTCGACCGCAGCAGGCGGCCGAGCGGGACCGAGTCCCGGCCGTAGGCCTGGCCGTGCACGAGGCCATCGGGGCCGTTCTCGACGATGCCGGGGATCGCGACCCCGACGCCGAGGACCGCGGCCGGGTCGATGGCGCCGCCGTCCAGCACCGCCGCGATCCCGGCCAGGACCGCCTCCACGATCAGCCCGGCGCCATGCTGGCGGGGATCGAGCGGGTACTCCGCCCGGGCCTGCTCGGCCATCGTCAGGTCGTAGAGCCGGACCCGGGCCCGGGCTCGGCTCGCGTCGATTCCGATGACGTAGCCGTACTCCGGGCTGACCCGCAGCAGCACGCGCGGGCGACCGCCATCGGACTCGACCGCGTCGGCCTCGACCACGATCCCCTCGTCAATCAGGCCGCGCATGACGTTGCTGACCGACGCCGGGCTCAGCCCGGTCGCCTCGCTCAGTTCGAGCCGGCTGCGCGGGTGGTCGAAGAACAGCGACGACAGCAGCATCGAGCGGTTATCCCGGCGCAGGTCATGGACCGTCCACCGTCCTCGCTCGCGCATTCTCCCCCTCAGCACTTACTCAGAGGGTATAGCAAGCCCGCACTGAGCGCCCGCAGCGCGGGTCGCGCTAGGCGGCGCCCACGTCGTACCTTGCGGCCAGCTTGTCCATCAGCGCGTCCATCTCGGGGTCGGTCACCTGGCGGCCGGGGTCGGACCGGTGCCAGGCGACGATGCGGCGGGCGCCTTCCTCGAACGGGACGGTGGCGTGCCAGCCGGGCACGATGGACCGGATCTTGGCGTTGTCGAAGATCATCGAGTGGGTCTTGTCGCCGAGCAGGCCGGCGCCCCAGTCCGGGTCGACCGCGTTGATCGCGTCCGAGGGCACGTGCACGATCGTGGGCGCCACGCCGAGGGCGGCCGCCAGCGCGCGCGTGATCTGGTCCCAGGTCAGCACGTCGTCGGAGGTGATGTGGAACGCCTCCCCGAGCGTGCGCGGGTTGGCCAGCAGCGGCACGAAGGCACGGGCGAAGTCCTCGTTCCAGGTCACCGTCCATAGTGAGGTCCCGTCGCCGTGCACGATCACTGGCTTGCCCGCCAGCATCCGCGCCAGCGTGGTCCAGCCGCCCGACAGCACCGTCTTGGAGCCGTCGTAGGTGTGCGAGGGACGGACGATCGTGGCCGGGAAGCCGGCCTCGCGGTACTGGGCGACCAGCAGGTCCTCGCACGCGATCTTGTCCCGCGAGTACTGCCAGAACGGGTTGCGCAGGGGGGTGGACTCCGTCACCGGCAGCCGCGACGGCGGCGTCTGGTAAGCCGAGGCGGTCGAGATGAACACGTACTGCCCGGTCCGCCCGCGGAAGGCGTCGATGTCGGCCTGGACGTGCTCGGGGGTGAAGGCGACCCAGTTGACGACTGAGTCAAATTCACGGTCGCCGAGGGCTTCCATCAGGGACCCGGGCGCTCGCACATCCGCCCGGATCTCGGTAACGCCGGTCGGCAGCGGCCGCTCGGCCGTCTGCCCCCGGTTCACCACCGTCAGGTCAAGCCCGGCCGCGACCGCGACCCGCGCGCACGCCGACGAGATGACACCGCTACCGCCAATGAACAAGACCCGCTGACCGCTCATGGTCTCACCCTAGTCGTCTTGCTGGCCGGTGTACCTGAACGGGCTATGGCCGTCCTTGCCAGGGCCAGGCACGTGCCCGTAGCCGGAGGCCCCCACGTAAAGTCCTGCATGATGCCGGGCGTGCTCACGACCTGCGGCGCGGGGATTCGCTGCCAGAACTCGCGCGACTCGCCCGCGGCAGTCACCGAGCAGAGCAGGAACAACCATCCCGCCGCGTCGGTGAACGCCTGTGTCGCTCCCGCCTGGCCCCGGGTGAGCTGAACTGAACCTCGTCCGCGACGGGTGCCTCGCCCTTGAGCAACTGTCCGCCCAGGGAGCCGCGCACCGCGAACGTTCCCCCGGAGAGGAGGAGATCGCCCCGCCCTCGAAGCGAATAACCAAGTGCGGGCCATCAGGTACGCAGTCCGAGATCGGGAAACCGAGCCATCCCGCTGTGTAGTCCAGGCTCCCGTACTTGCTATACCTGCCGCCCGCCAGGGCGTGAGCGCCATGCCTGGATGACCGGAAAAAGACCCGCTCGAACGCCTGGCACGTTCCCGCCGTCCCGGCCGGACTTGATGCCGTGAGGGTTATTGGCGGTGATTCATGCGGTAATGCACGGGCCGGGAAGTGAATAATGTTACGAGGGCTAGCGGTTGATGTTAATGTCGTCGGCGGAGACGTAGGCGTTGTGGCCGGCGTTGATGTTCTGGATGGGGCCGAAGTGGTTCGTCTGGGTGTTGTGGTCGCCGAACTGGGCGCCCTGGACGTTCGTCGCGTTGATGACGTACTTGCCGGCCTGGGCGCCGCGGGCGTCCAGCAGCAGCATGAGCTCCTGGGCGGCGTCGAGCAGGCCCTGGTCGGCGGCCGCGCCGGACTCCCTGAGCTCATGCTCCAGCGGCTTCTCGTAGATGTCGGGCGCCTGCTCGTGCTGGGTCAGCACGAACTCGCCGCTGGAGCGCCCGGCCAGGCGCTTTCGGGCCAGCGCCCGCAGCCGCGCGACCGCGACCTTGACGGCACCCTTGGCCTCGTCTTGCACCGCCGACGCGGCCCCCGCCGCGAGGGCCGTCACGATCAGCGTGATCGGGTCCATCCGCCACCCTCCCGAGGTCGGTCCTGAATCACAGCCATTGTTACACGCGGCGAACCCTGCTGCCTGCCGACTGGCTGGCTGGCTGCCGACAGGGTCATCACGGGCAGGCTGGGGTAACTCGGCCTCCCAGGCGCCTTTTATGAACTCCTTGATCGCTTCCTGGATGAACCCTTGAAGGGTGGTTGGCGGCTGTACCTGATTCAGGATGAAGCTGGTGGCGCCCTGGAGGGTAAACCCCATGTTCTTCAGCTTCGCCACCCAGGAATTGATCTCATTGGCAAGCCAGGACGGCAGTGGTATCGCACTTCCCCGCGCATCCGCCGCCTGCCCGGGCGCTACCGTCGCCGCCCACTGCTGGACGGCTGGCGCCTGCGCCGCCACCGCCGCCCGTAGCGCCGCCACCGCGGCGGCCGTGGGCGACGGGGCCGCTGACGCCGTCATCGCCGGCCCGGCCCCCGATCCGGCGGAAGGCGCCGAGACCGCAGAAGACGCGCAGCCAGCGCACAGGGCGATCACCACGGCGCACACGGGAATTACCAGATGCTTTTTCATCACGGCCCATCCCTTCGGCCACGCTACTAGAGCAGCCAGCCGGGGAGCGCCACTGAGGTGATCTCAGTAGCGGAGGAACTTCTTAACCGCGGGCGGGATCGGGCGAGCGGCCGGTTACGTTGAGGAAAGAAGACGACCAAGAAGGAAAGGTTGCTGTCATGTACGGTTCGGTGGCGTACGCGCCCTATGCGGGGGCGCGGGAGCGGACGCGGACGCTGTTCGGGCAGACGATGGGGCTGGTCGCGCTCACGGCGGCGGTGTTCGCGGCGGGGGCCTACGGCGGCCGGCACTTGTCGTGGGGGGCGGGGATCGCCTGCTTCATCGGGGCGTTCGTGGTCCTGCTGGTCATGCAGTTCGCCGCGCGGCGGTCGGCGGTGGCGGCGACGATCTTGCTGCTGGCGTTCGGGGTGCTGCTGGGGGTGGCGTCGGCGCCGGCGCTGGTGTACTACTCGACGGCCGACCCGCAGGTCCTGTGGCAGGCGGGCGGGGCGACGGCGCTGTTCGTGGGCGTGTTCGGGGCGGCCGGCTACGCGACCCGGCGGGACCTGTCGTGGCTGGCGCGGGCGTCGTTCTTCGCGCTGCTGGCGCTGTTCGCGCTCGGCATCGCCCTCATCTTCGTGCACATCCCGCACGGGTCGCTCGTGTACTCGGCCCTCGGCCTCGTGGTGTTCGCGGGGCTGACGATGCTGGACTTCCAGCGGCTGCGGCGCTCGCAGGGGCTGAGCTCGGCCCCGGTGCTGGCGGCGTCGATCTTCCTGGACGCGCTGAACGTGTTCTGGTTCTTCCTGCGCATCTTCGGCGGCGGGGGCCGCGACTAGCGAAACGCCAGCGTAACCCCCATCCCGTAGGATCCCCGGGTGACTAGCGAAGTGATCCGGCCCCGGGCCGGGGGCGCGATCGGGGTCGACGATCCCCGCCGGGCCGACGTGATCGCGCTGCTGGAGCGGCACCTGGCGTTCTCGTCGTCGCAGACCCCGCCCGAGCACTCGTTCGCGCTCGACGCCGGCGGCCTGGCGGACCCGGCGATCACGTTCTTCAGCTTCCGGGCCGAGGACGGCCAGCTGCTCGGCATCGGCGCGCTGAAGCTGCTCGGGGACGGCGCGGGCGAGCTGAAGTCGATGCACACCGCGGCCGGGGCGCGCGGCCGGGGCGTCGGGCGGGCCATCGCCCGGCACATCATCGCGGCGGCCCGCGAGCGCGGGCTGACCCAGCTGTACCTGGAGACCGGGACGACGGCGGGCTTCGCCCCCGCCCGGGCGCTGTACGCGAGCGCGGGCTTCGTGCCCTGCGGGCCGTTCGGCGGCTACCCGGGCACCGAGGACAACACGTTCCGGACGCTCGCCCTGGACTAGCGCTCTTCAGCACCGGCCAGCCCGGGCGCTAGGCCGCCCAGGGCCGGCTGCGCAGGAGGGCGGCCTCGGAGTTGGCGCGGCGCAGGATCGGGCCGACCCCGATGTACTGGAAGCGGCGCACCTGCGAGCGGACGACGATGGCCCAGGCGATCACGGCGACCAGCAGCAGCCAGAAGAACAGGCCCGCGAACAGGGCGATGAGCAGGCGGTCGAAGCCGGGCGCGGCGATGCGCCACAAGGCCCGCTCGTTGTAGAACTGCTCGCCGGTCGAGTCGTTGATCACCGCGATGTACTCCGACCGGTGCCCGTTGACGGCCTGGCAGACGGTCGCGACCTGCCCCGGGTGCAGCCACACGTCGAAGTCGTCGACGGATACCGCGTACTCCATCGTGCCGTCGGTGAGCCGCAGGATGTCGGTTACCCGCGAGAACATCCCGTCTCCGTAGGGACCGTACCCGTAGGCGTCGAAATGGGACTGGGACTTGGTCACGTAGCCGGTGAAGGTGTAGATCTCCCAGCCCGAATTCGGCCCGGAAAACCTGGTCCCGGAGCTGTCCGCCTCCAGGGGCGACTGTGCCCGGACGACGCTGGCGAGCACCGGGACGATCAGCAGCAGGTTAACCAGCAGGTAGGCAGCTACCACGGTTCCCCCCGTGTCCGGGCCATCGCGCCCGGGAATAGAGCGCGGCGCCCGGTTGGCCCCAGTTACCAGGCCGCCGCCCAGAACGCCGCACTTTTGCGCTTGCTCAGCGTTCAATACCCGATGCCAACGAGCGGGTAAACCAGTGGTACTGACGTGACAGATGGGACGGTTTCAGCTGCCTTCAGGCTGTTCCCCTGAGGTCAGGCCCGGGCGGACTGCTCGGCCGCCAGGGCCAGCAGCTCGGCCGCGTGGGCCTGGCCGAACTCCGACTCCTCCAGCCCCGCCAGCATCCGCGATAGCTCCCGGACCCGGCCGTTGTGGTCCAGGCGGATGACGCCGCTGGAGGTGATCCGGCCGTCGCTGGCCTTCGCGACGACCAGGTGATTGTCGGCGAACGCGGCGACCTGGGGCAAATGGGTCACGACGATGACCTGCGCCATCCGGGCGAGCTTGGCCAGCCGGCGGCCGATCTCGACCGCCGCCTTCCCGCCGACGCCCGCGTCCACCTCATCGAACACGAACGTGGGGACCGGGTCCGCCCCGGCGAACACGACCTCGATCGCCAGCATGACCCGCGACAGCTCACCGCCGGACGCGCCCTTGTTCAGCGGCAGGTAGGGGGCGCCGGGGTTGGAGGCGAGCCGCAGCTCGACGTCGTCGGACCCGTGGGGCCCGGGCTCGTCCAGCGGCGTGAGCACCGCGGCGATGCGGGCGTGCGGCATCGCGAGGGCGGCCAGCTCGGTCGTCACGTCGCCCGCGAACCGCGTCCCCGCCTCGGCCCGCAGCTCCGACAGCCGCTGGGCGAGGGCAGCGACCTCCCCCCACAGGCTCGCCTCCTCGGCCGCCAGCTCCGTGATGGCGTCGTCGTCGCCGTCGAGCTCGGCCAGCCGGGCCGCGGCGTGCTGGCCCCAGTCGAGGACGGCGGCGACGGTGCCCGCGACGATGACGCTCGCGGGCGCCTCCGGCCCGGCCGGGGCACCGCCGGCCGTCTCCTCCGGGACGGGCTCGGGGGCCTCGTCGACGGGAGCGCTGAGG
>DATBEM010000049.1:0-5191 GCA_036276115.1 Trebonia sp. | reverse complement strand
CCACCACCGTCGTGCCTTGGCTTGCTCGCCGCGCGGCTGGTCAGGGCGGCGTGACCGTGGTGCAGAGGTAACGCACCCAGGTGGCCTTCCCGTCAGCGCCGGTCAGGGGTGCCTCCACGATCGCGTACGAGGTCCCGGCCGGGGCGTCGCCCGGGTTGAAGTTGTTGGCGATCTGCGTGAATCCCACCGTGTTGGCCGGGCAGTTATTCTCGGCCGAAGGCGGGTTGATCGCGGCGGGCGGCGGCGCCACATCCTGCGCCGGCACTGAATAGACGACCTGCCCGGCCGGGGCCGAGCTGTCGTGCAGGGCCAGGGCGAATGCCCCGGCCGTCATCGCGGCCTGGACCGGGACTGACGCGAAGATGAGCGTCAGCGTGAGCCGACGGCGACGGATGCTGTCCATGACCTAGCCATTGCTCCTTCGGGCCAGTGACCCGCGCGAGGACTCGTGCCCCGGCGGTAGCTCTCCTCTATGAGATCGTGGATTGCCCCCCGATGTCGAGGGGCAATCGCGCATAGTTCCCTCAGAAAGGCAGCCGCCGCGCCGTCAGTGCCCCGACGGCGCGAGGCAGGAGAAGATGACGGACTGCAGCTGGCCGCCCTTCCCCGGCTCGGCCAGCCCGTACGCGGCGCGGTACGTCGCGGGCAAGTTGGCGGCAGCAGCGTCACTCGCGGGCTCGGCCCCAGTGTCCAGGTACCACTGCACGTTCCCGCTGGCGTCGCGCGGCGCCGCCTCATACACGCTGGCACCAGCAGGCGAGGTCCCCGGGGAGAGGACGGCGAAATCTCCGGACGGGCAGCTGACCGGGAGGCCGAACCGCCCAGTGTCAACTGACCCGGGCGGGACGGGCTTAACCTGGACCGTGGCCGGCTGCCCGTGCGCGCCCGCCTCGGCGTGCAGCGCCACCGTCAGCGCGCCGGCCGTCATCGCGGCCTGCACCGGGACGGACGCGAACAGAAGGGTCAGCGCCAGCCGGCGCCGGCGAGTTCTCTCCATGACCTGGCCTTGTCTCCTTCCGGCTGACGCCGAACGTGAATCGGGGGATCCCGCGATGCTCATGCCCCATGCGGGAGCTTGCACATGTAAGACGTTCGGCGCCAGCTGAAGGTTGATTGGCCCTAGATGCCGATGACGACCACGCGGTCCGCCTCGCGGCGGTGCGGCTCGCCGGTGAGCCGCATCATGCTTCCCTGGTCGGCCGTGAGCAGGACGACCGGTCGTGGCTGCCGCAAGGCGACCGCCGCGAGCAGTGAGCCCTGCGTGCCCGCGTGCCCCGCGGCTGAGTGGCCGGCGGCTGAGTGACCGGCGTCGGCGCGGCCGCCGGCTGCGGGGGCGGCGTCTCGGTCGCTGGCCGGGGCGAGCAGGGCCCCGGCCTGGCGGGCGAGATGGTAGTCGATCGGCACGACCGTGACGTGCTTGAGCGCCTGGTGGACGGAAGCGTCCCCGGGCCCGCCGCGCAGCACCTCGGCCAGGGTGGACGCCGCGGTGACGACCTCGCCATCGCGGGCGTGCGCCTGGCGGACGTACTCGCGAACGATAGGGTCGCCGGCGGCGAGCCGGACCAGCCCCCGCGCGTCGAGGACGACGGTCGGGCCTACTCCTCGCCGAGCGCTTCGCGCCATTCGCGGTTCACCTGCCTCGTGGTCTGGGGGGGAACCGGGCCGTGGAGCCCGTCCAGCTCGTCGAGGTACTCGCCGAGCAGCTCGTGGCGCAGGCGCTTCTCGGCCGCCTCGGCCACGAACCGGCTGAACCCGCCGGGGCCGGTGCGGTCGCGGATCGCGGTCGTGAGCGGCTCGGGCATTGACACGCTCACCTTTTGGACGCGCCCGTGGAACGGCTCCGGGTCCACGTCCACGGCGGGCTTAGGGAAAGTCCGGGTGATCACGTCAATGACCCGCTCGGCGGGCAGCCCTCCGAGCGCGTCCCGTACTGCTGCTTCCAGCGCCTGCTCAAGGGCGCTCTCCCGTGGGCCGCGCGCCCCGGGGTCATCGTTCGTTGAGGCCATGCCCACATGCTACCACTGGTAGTATGAATGGTGTCAAGCTCAGTGGCAGGATGTCGCGGGCCATTTATCGTAACGGCGCCGCAATCGCCGATGATGTGACCGAAATGTCCCTCGGTGAGGATGTGGGGCATTGTTACCGCTGCGTAGGAGCCGTCCCATGTCGCAATCAACCCTGGACACCGTGACCGTCGCGGCATCGGTCGAGAGCCAGAAGCTGCGCCGTCACTTCGGCCGCTTCGACATCCTCTTCTTCCTCATCTGCACGATCGTCGGCGTGGACACGATCGCCAGCGTCGCCAGCGGCGGGGGAGAGGCCTTCACCTGGATGCTGGTCCTCGCGGTGATCTTCTTCGTCCCCCAGGCGCTGCTGTTCGCCGAGCTCGGCACCGCCTTCCCGCAGGAGGGCGGCCCGTACTACTGGACCAGGCTGGCGTTCGGGCGCCTGGCCGGCGCGGTCAACAACTTCCTGTACTGGATCACGAACCCGGTCTGGATCGGCGGGACCCTCGCGGTCTCGTGCATCGGCGCGATCGAGGTCTTCTTCAACGGCGGCAAGGCCGTGCCCACGCCGGTCCTCTACGTCGTGTCGCTCGCCTTCGTGTGGCTGTCGGTAGTCGCCGCCATCTTGTCGTTCGACAAGGCCAAGTGGCTGCCGACAGCCGGCGCGTTCGCCCGCATCGCGCTGCTCGGGCTGTTCACCATCACGGTCGCCATCTACGCCGCCCGGCACGGCGTCCACGGGCTCGGGGCCGGCAGCTACCGGCCGTCCAAGACCGGGTTCGTCGCCCTCGTGGGCGTCCTGCTGTTCAACTACGTCGGCTTCGAGCTGCCCAGCAGCGCCGGCGAGGAGATGAAGAACCCCAGGCGCGACGTGCCGTTCGGCATCGCCCGCTCGGCCATCGGCAGCGTCGTGCTGTACGCGCTGCCGGTGCTCGGGATCCTGGTCGTCCTCCCGTCGTCGGCCGTGACCAACTTCAGCGGCTTCGCCTCCGCCCTGCAGCAGGTGTTCACCGTCTACGGCGGCAGCATCGCCAAGGACGGGACGCCCGCGCTCAGCGGGGCCGGCGCCGCGCTCGGGGGCATCTGCGCCGTCTTGTTCATCGTCTGCCTGCTCACCTCCGGGGTGACCTGGATCATGGGATCGGACCGGGCGCTCGCCGTCTCCTGCTACGACGGCGCCGGGCCGCGCTCCCTCGGCGTCATCAGCGCCCGGTTCGGCACCCCGGTCCGGGTCAACGTCCTCAGCGGCGTCGTCGCCACCCTCATCGTGGTGCTCGGCAACGTCATCACCGCCGGCGACGCGGCGAAGTACTTCGGGGCCGTCCTCGGCGTCACCATCTCCACCACCCTCATCAGCTACCTCGGCATCTTCCCGGCGGTGCTGAAGCTGCGCCGCAGCCACCCGCACGTCGAGCGGCCGTTCCGGATGCCGTGGGCGCCGTTCCTGACCGTTGTCCTCCTCCTGCTGATCGTGGTCGCCACCATCCAGCTCATGGCCCCCGGCCTCGGCGACAGCTGGTTCAGCAGCGACTACGCGCCCGACGGGTGGGACCCCTCGCAGAAGTGGGTCTACCTGCTGACCGAGGTGCTGCCGGTACTGCTCTTCGCCGGGTGCGGGGTCTTGTTCTGGTGGCTCGGCCGCGGGACCCGCGCGCAGGTGGTGGCCCCGGCGGAGGGCGCCCCGGAGTACGCCGGGGACTGACGAGGGGCATCGGGGGCCTGGCGTGGCCGCCCGTCGCGTTATATCGTGTATGCGAGACGAGGAGGCGGTACGCCATGAGCGACATCGTCAGGCTGCTGTTCGGCGGCGGCGACCACGGGGGCGAGCGCGACTGGAGCGGCCGTGGCGGGCGGCCGCGGGTCGCGGACTCCCGGGAGTGGTGCGGCACCGAGCCCGGCGCGGACGCCATCGCCGGGATCGGCCGCGCGCTGCGCGGATTCGGCGGCGCGCGGCGCCAGGGCCGAGGGCCATCCGGTCAGGGGAGCCGGCCGGGCCCGTTCGGAATGCTGTAAAAGAATCGCGCCCCGGCTGGGCCGCCGGGACCCGGCCGCCGCCCGGTCATGTTACTCTCCAGTAATATGACGGACGGCACGCCGGGGTTCTCCCTGGAACTAAGCAGCGACGTGCGCGAGATGCGCGACTGGGTCCACGAATTCGCGGGGGCGGTCATCCGCCCCGCCGCGTCCGAGTGGGACGAGCGGGAGCAGACCCCGTGGCCCATCCTGGAAGAGGCGGCCAAGATCGGGCTGTACTCGCTGGACTTCTTCGCGACCCAGTTCTTCGAGGACTCCGGGCTCGGCTTCGTGACCGCGGTCGAGGAACTGTTCTGGGGCGACGCCGGCATCGGGCTGTCGCTGGTGGGATCCACCCTGGCCGCCGTCGCGGTCGTCGCCAGCGGCACGCCCGAGCAGGTCGGGGAGTGGTGCCCGCAGATGTTCGGCGCCCCCGGGGACGTGAAGCTCGGCGCGTTCTGCTCCTCCGAGCCGGGCGCGGGCAGCGACGTCGGCGCGATCAAGACCCGCGCCGTCTACGACGAGGCGAAGGACGAGTGGGTCATCAACGGCGTCAAGACGTGGGTGACCAACGGAGGGATCGCGGCCGTCCACGTCGTCGTCGCGTCGGTTGACGCCACCCTCGGCTCGCGCGGGCAGGCCACGTTCATCGTCCCGCCGGGCACGCCCGGCCTGGCTCAGGGGCAGAAGTTCCGGAAGCACGGCGTCCGGGCCTCGCACACCGCCGAGGTCGTCCTGGAGGACGTCCGGGTGCCGGGCCACTGCCTGGTCGGCGGCAAGGACAAGCTCGACGCGCGGCTGGCGAAGGTCCGCGCGGGCGGCCGGGGCGGCGAGCAGGCCGCGATGAAGACATTCGAGGCGTCCCGCCCGGCGGTCGCCGCGATGGCCGTTGGCGTCGCCCGCGCCGCGGTCGAGTACGCCACCGAGTACGCGCGGACCCGGGAGCAGTTCAGCCGCCCGATCGGCCAGAACCAGGGGCTGGCGTTCCAGCTCGCTGACATGCACGCGGCGGTCGACGCCGCCCGGCTGCTGTGCTGGCGCGCTGCCTGGATGGCCCGCCAGGGCGCCCCGTTCACCCACGCCGAGGGGTCGATGTCCAAGCTGGTGGCGGGGGAGACCGCCGTCCGGGTAACCGAGCAGGCCATCCAGGTGCTCGGCGGCAACGGCTACAC
>DATBEM010000048.1:0-2758 GCA_036276115.1 Trebonia sp. | reverse complement strand
GCTACCAGCGGTACCAGCGGCCGCGGGCCCGCCCGCCGGTGCCCTCGGCCGCGCGGAGCAGGAAGCCCAGTAGCCAGATCACCAGCACCACCAGGGCGATCCACCACAGGACGTGGATCGCGAAGCCGAGGCCGCCGAGGATCAGGGCGAGAAGCAGAACGCCGAGGATAAGCACCATGCTGCATCACTCCTTAATGTCAATGTCGGCTCTCACCTGCCCGCGTGAGGCGCGTTAAACGCGAACGCGGCCCGGGCTCAGCCGGTGAGCAGGCGGACCGGATCCCGGTGCGGGCGGCCCGGCGTGAGGCGGACGTGATAGCTGTGCCGCCAGCCCTTGCCGGTGAGCAGGAACTCGCCCGCGCCGGGCATGGCCGCGATCCCGTTCATGACGGCCTGCGGGTCGCCCCAGTGCCGCTCGTCGGCCTTGCGGGCATCGGCGATCTCGACGACCTCGCCGCTGGCCGGGTCGATCCCGGCCAGGAACGGGCGGGCCAGCACATTGGCCCAGACCAGCCCGCCCGACCAGGCCAGGTCGTTGAGCCCGGTAATGCGGTGCCCGAGGCAGCGGACCACGACGACCTCGGCCGGCTGCAGGGTGCGCGGGTCGCGGCGGACCAGCTCGCTGCTGCCGTCGCTGGTCAGGACGTCCTCGCCCGCCAGGCAGATGCCCCAGCCCTCCCGGTTGAAGGGCACGGTCTGCACCAGGGTCAGCGGGTCGGGCCGCCAGCGCAGCGCGACCCGCTCGCGCCAGGTCAGCTGCCAGATGTGGCCATCCACCCAGCAGATGCCCTCGGCGAAGAACTCCGGCGGCACCGGGGCGCACTCGTCTTCCTGCTCGGCGCCGAGCCGGTACCGGCGCAGGGCCGACTTCCCGTACTGCCCGGTGCTCTCCCAGACGGTGCCGCCCGCGGCGATCAGGCCCTGGGTGAAGCCCCGGGCGGGATGCGGGAGCCGGGACAGCACCTTGATCTGGCGCAGGGCCGGGACGGCGGGGGGCGGCACGGCGCTGTACCTCCGGGGGTGGGAGTCCGGAGCTGGCTCCGGGAGCGAGCTAGGCCGCGCGGCGGCCCGGCAGCGGGGGCGGCGCGGCGGCGAGCCGCGCCCGCCAGCGGGCCAGGACGGGCCGGACGGGTCGCTCCGAGTATCCCCCGTCGGCCAGCCCGGCGCGGCGCTCGAAGACATTACGGGTTCCGAAGTCGCCGGTCAGCGCCCACGACCAGGCGGCGGCCAGCAGGTAGGCCGGGATCATGGGCAGGCCGCCGCAGCAGGCGTACTGGGTGGCGTGCCGGGCCTCGTGCCGCAGCAGCGGCTCGACGGCGATCAGGGCGTCAGCGTCCATCCGGGTCAGGACCACGTTCCCCACGGTGAAGGCCGGCGCGACCGGGACGGGCAGCCGGTAGCCAGCCCCGATCAGCAGGCCGGCGGGTGCCCGGGACAGCCGCGCCCGGCCCGCCGCCGCGACCAGGATCCCGGCGGCGGTGGACCCGTTGAGCAGATTCACCGCCTGCCGGGCCTGGTGCGAGGCGCGCACGGGCGTCAGGATCCGGCCAGCGGGTCGGGCTCGGCCGTCGTGACCGTGTCGCTGACGCCGTTGCCGTTCACGCCGTTGCCATTGCCGCCGATGCCGTTGATGCCGCCGACGCTGATGCCGCTGCCGTTGGCCGTGGTGGCGACGGCCTGCGGGACCAGCACCCGGCGGGTGGCCGCCGGGAGCGCGACCTTCACCGGGCCGTGCTCGATATGGGCCGTCGCCGCGCCCGCGTGGTACTCCTCCAGCTCCTGGACCAGTGCCGGGTCGGCGTACACGCGGCCGTCAACGAACGGGCCCTCGCGGTGCTCGAGCACGGCGATCACGTCGTCGCCGCTGAGGGTCTTGTGCGTCTCCAGGGCGTGGGCCAGGGTCAGCACCCCGCTGCGGTGCTCGACCAGGATGTCCTCGACCCGGTGCAGCAGGACGTTCAGCCGGTCCTCGATCCGGTCGGCCAGCGCGCGGCGCAGCTCGACCTCGGGGTCCTGGCCCTTCTTGTGCCGCCCGCCGGCACCGCCGCCGGGCGAGCCGACCTCCAGGCGCTTGGCGCTGGAGTACGAGGACACCGTGGAGCCCATGCCCCAGAAGCCCTCCATGAACGACGCCACCGTGGTGGCCGACTCCAGGTCCCCGGACACGCCCGAGGAGCTGTCGTCGCCGAAGAACATCCGCTCGCCGGCCAGCGAGGCCAGCGCGACCAGGATGTCGGTCTCGTACTCGCTGCGCCAGCGGGTGAACTGGTCCTCGGGCGGGATGCTGGCCACCATGCCGAGGTAGTCGCTGCCCTTCTCGATGGTGGCGATGTCGATGTCCATGTGCTGGCGGGTCCGGTAGGCGACCAGGGCGTGACAGGCCTCGTGGACGGCGACAGCGTGCCGCTCCCGCTCGATGTACTCGACGTCGTCGGGCGGCCCGAGTTCCTTGAGCTGCTTGGCCCGGGTAATGTCCCGCCAGGTGATGACGTCGCGGCCGGCCCGGATGGCGGTAATGAGCGCCTCGTTGACCAGGTCCTTGATCGTCGCGCCGGTGGCGTAGGGCGTGATGGTGGCGAGCTTGTCGACCTGCTCCGGGGTCAGCTCGTGGCGGACCTTGGCCAGGTAGCCCTCGTAGGTCCGGATCCGGCCCGCCTTGGACGGGTAGCCGACCTTGTAGATCCGGTCGATGCGGCCGGGCCGCAACAGCGCCTCGTCCAGGGCTTCTGGCAGGTTGGTCGCCATCATCACCAGGATC
>DATBEM010000047.1:0-17107 GCA_036276115.1 Trebonia sp. | reverse complement strand
CACCGACCGGGCACGGAAGCGGTCGAGCACGGCGGGCCGCCCTTTAAGGAGAGGAGAGTACTACTGGCGCATGAGCGAGCTACCAGGCGACGAACTGCTAGCGGACGAGCTGCTAGCGGAACTGCAAGAGCGGAGCTTCGCGCGGGCGACGGCCGCCACCGCTGAGTCCTATCCGCCGCAGCGGCGGCTGAGCGCCGTGCAGCTGGCGGCCTACCTGGACCGGCGCGCCTTCGCCGTCGTGGGCACCGGGCGAGCGGACGGGCGGCCGCACGCGGCGATGTCGAGTTACGTCCGCCGCGAGGCCACGTTCTGGCTGCCAACCGTGGCCGGCTCGGTCCGGGAGCGGAACCTGCGGGGCACGCCCTGGCTCACCCTGGTCGTCGCGGAAGGGGACCGGGACGAGCACATCGCGGTCCTGATCGAGGGGCCAGCCGAGGTCGTCGCGCCAGCCGGCGTGCCGGCCGACGTGCGCGCGGCCGTGACCGGCGACTGGGCCAGCGCCTGGATCCGGGTGACGGCGCAGCGCCTGCTGTCCTACGCGGCCGAGGGCACCGCACCATAGCGGGCGGCCCCGGCCGGGGAGAGCGCAGCGGCTGACGCCCGCCGGCCAGGACCCGGGCAGCGGCTGACGCCCGGCGAGACTCAGGCGGCGGCTGACGTCGGCCGGGACCCGGGCGCGCCTACCGGGCCCGCGCTCCGTCCACGCGGCCAGGCAGTGTCCGGCCGACCTTCAGCTCGGCCATGCCCTTCCCGGCGAGGCCCCGCAGGCAAGGCGAACCGGGCGCCCAACCTTCGCCCAACCCGGAGACCGGCACCACCCCGCCCGCCATGCCCGAGACTCACGCCCCAAAACTCCCAGGCAAGACAAATTAACCGGGAGAGTTTTCGCTTCATGGAGAATATTTGTCATATGCGTCAAATATCTTCCGCAGCGCCAGAACTCTCCACGTTAGCCAGGCTCCCCCGGGCAGGCCGCTCCGGCACACGCGCTTCTTGCTGTTATCAGAAATGGCCGGGCCGGGAGGGGACTCGGGGTGGGCTGGGCTCGGGGGACGGCCCGGCCGGGGGAAGCCCCGGCCGGGCCGTCGCCACGATCGCGGACGCTCGCTAGGACTGCGGGACCAGCGGGATGCTGATGTAGGAGTACGCGCCCTCCGGGGAGGACGCCTCGAGGGTGACGCCGTCGGCGCCGTCGGTGGCGCCGGCGAAGAACGGGTCGGCGCAGTCGATGACGAGCTGGAGCTGGCGGCCTCGCTGGACCGGGTAGTCGGCCGGCGCGAGGCCGAATTCGATGGTCACCGGCTCGCCCGGGGTGGCGTCGAGGATGGTGTACGGCGCGCTGGTGATGATGTTGGCTCGCCTGATGAGCACGTTGGGGTTGTACTCGAACAGGTAGGCGACGATGGTGGCGGCCGAGGCCGACGGGGTCACCGTGATCCGCAGGTTCAGCTCGCCCTGGATCCGCCTCGCCTGGGTGAGGGCGGCGGAGTTCCACACCCAGGCCTTGGCCCGGTCGACCTGGGCGGTGGCGTACGAGTGGGGCAGGCCGAGCCGCTCCTGCACGCCGGTCAGCACGAGCGCCGGGGCCACGATCGCCTGGGTGCTCTCGCCGGCGGTGCGCGAGGTGGTCCAGCCGGTCTCCGGGGTGCCCTCGACCAGGCGCCCGTCGCCACCATCGTCGGCGCCGGTGAGGCAGAACTCCACCCCCGGCCGGGCGTAGTCGGCCCAGGTGGCGTGGCGCAGGTCCGAGCCCGCGTTGAACATGGTCTCCGACCGGATGTCGAAGCGCGGAGCCTCCCCGTTGCCGGCCGCCCCGCCGAGGAAGTGGTCCATCCAGCGGTAGCCCATGTCGGTTGGCTTGGCCGCCAGGCCCTGGAAGCCCACCATCTCGCCGTTGCCGTGGTCGCCGACCTGGATGAGCAGGGACTTGGGCGAGGTCAGGTCGTTGAAGAACTCCACCACGGCGGCCGATGAGAAGATCGTCTCGTGCCAGTACGTGCCCAGCAGCATGGGCAGGGCGTTGTCGTTGTAGGTGCCCAGGTAGGTCCGGGGCGACCGCGTGACCGCGAACTCCTTGACCTCGTCGTCGGGCTCGGCGTTGGCGCGGACCTTCTCGATGACGCCGCGGAATTCCGGTGAGCAGCGGTCCTCGATGAACAACGTCACCAGCGCCTCGAACGCCGCCATGTGCCGGGTGTCGTTCTCGAACAGGGACCGGAACAGGTCCGTCCACGCACTGCAGCCGACGACCGCCTTGACCCGCTGGTCATGGGCGGCGATCAGCATGCTCGTGCCCGCGCCGTAGGACGCGCCGAAGCAGCCGATCCGGTCGGCGTCCACCCCGTCGAGCTGAGTCACCCAGTCGATGACCTCGGTGCCGTCCGACCAGTCGAGCGGGCCGGCGACCTGGATCTCGCCGGTGGACCCGGACAGGCCGCGCTGGCTGTAGGCCAGGCACGCGTAGCCGCCCAGGGCCCATTTCGCGAAGGTGGCCTGGTACGCCTGCCAGCCGACGGCGATCAGCGGCGCGGGCATGACGATCACCGGGCACGCCTGCCCCGCCGCGATGCCCTGCGGCATGCTCAGGGCCGCGTCGATCAGCGTCCCGTCGCTCACGGGGATCTTTGCCTCTCGGTACACGCCTACTTCGGAGAACACCTCGTACTCGTCGGCCAGGCCCCACTGGTCCAGCCGGCCGATCCGGCGCGGCGACGGGTCGAGCATGGCTTCGCGGATCGCGTCCAGGGTCGCGCGATTCTCGCTGGTGAGCTGGAAAATCGTGCCTGCTAGGCTGTCATCGGCCATGATGGATAGCCCCTCCTTGCTCGTTCCTGCATTGGAATTGCGGCTGGCAGAACGAATCGCTACCGCGTTCAGCCAGCTATGACACGAGGCCTCGACGGGTGATTACCGGGCAGCCTGGGAGCACCGCCGGCATGATGAGGAACCGCATAGCGCACGCGGGTCCGACGATGACCTCCCGGCAGCATGAGTTGACCGTTTGCGCAGGTCAGAGCGACTTGCACTTGCGGCTGAGATTGCAGTAAATGCTGTACCGACACAGTAACAGCCCCGGTGGCGCAGCGTCTAGGTGACATTAAAAAGGCACGCGGTAACACAAGGAATGCTACAACCGCCCTGCCTGCTGTTTTCCGTTTAGCGAATAGGCGGCGCCGACAAAAATGCGCACTATCAACGCCAGCAGCCATTTTGACATCTAATGATGCCATTGGCAGCACGGTGACGGCAGGGGTGAACGGGCGAGGGCGGCGGGAATCCCTTAGTCCTCGCTGGCCGGGCTCGCCGGGCCGGCTGGGCCCCCCGGGCCGGCCGGGGCGTGATCGTGGCCGCCCGGCGGGGGCGCCCCGCCCATCATCGTCAGCATCATGCGGCCGCCCGTCCGGGCGAACCGGGCGACCAGGACCGCCGCCAGCAGCAGGAAGGCGATGTTGAGCCAGGTCGTGTAGTCCCAGCGGACGCCGTCGGCGGGGATGCGGGCGGCGGCCCGGGCCGGGACCAGGCCGAGGCCGCCGAAGACGAGCTCGATGACGAGGTTGGTCGAGGCGATCTCGAACGCCATCGCGGCGGTGAAGCCGGCTCCCTGGCGCAGCAGCGCCCGGGCGAGCGCCACGGCCGCGTAAGAGCAGGACGAGGAGGCCGCTCCCAGCCCGGCCGCCACCGCGAGGGCCCCCGGGCGGGCGTTGCCCAGCAGCCGGGTGACGGTGGAGCGGCGCACGACGGCCTGGAGGCCGGCCGACAGCGCGAAGCCGAGGATCAAAGCCCACAGGATCTCCCATGCCATGGAGCCCGTGACCGACAGGGCGTGCAGTACCGCGTGCATGGGTGTCACTGTTCCCCGGGCAATGCCTGCCCACCCGTGACACCCATGCCCCGTCGAAGTCACCCAGGGTAATTCCGGGACGACTATTTGCTTCGCTAAAGCCTTCCCTTTCATTAGGGAATTCTTTAGCAAGGACTCCGTCACTCTCGGCGAGAAAATGCCGCCAGCGTGAAGTGGCGGCTACTGACCGAGAGATCAGATGGTGAGCTCGTTCTCGATCCGCTTGAGGTGGTGGCGGGCCAGCGCGAGGTTGGCCTTCGAGCGGTCGAGGACCAGGTAGAGGAACAGGCCGCCGTTGCTCGTGCCGCCCTTGAGCAGGCGGATCAGGTGATACTGGGCACCCAGGGTGATAAGGATGTCCTCGATCGTGTCGTTGAGGCGCAGCGACTCCGTGGTGCGGAGCTTGGCCTTGATGACCTCGGTGTTCCCCGCGGCCGCGAGCTCGAGGTCGAGGTACTTGCCGCCGCCGAGGGTGCCGAGCGTCATGCCGCTCTCGTAGTCCACGAGCGCGACGCCGACAGCGCCCTCGATCGTCATCGCTTCCTTGAGCGCGGTCTCGATATTCATCGTGCGTCCCTCCCGAGCGCCAGTACACGCTGCACTGGCATCAACTGACCAGAGACTAGCCAATTGCCATCCCGTCTACTGATAAAACCGATATATTGTGCTATGTGGCGTGTTGTTACATTCGAGGGCCCGGCGGTCCGGCCCGCGGGCCGGGAGGTCATCCGGGGTTGATGAATACAACATAATTCCACAAAATATTGGTTTTAACATGCTCGTTCAGTACGCACCTTTCTTAGCAAATGTTGTCATCTGGGGGGTTGAGGGGTTTGGAGTCTAGCCTTCAGGCAGCGCTCCAGCGGGTCCTGGACATGGATGGCGTCACGACGGTCGCGCTCATCGACATCGCCTCCGGCATGGTCGTCCGGTCCGCGGGCGAGCTGGATCCCGGGTTCCCGGCCGCGGCGGCCAGCGTGGCCGACGAGGCCCGGGCCGCGCGGCTCGTGCTCGGGCCGGGCCTCCCGGCCGGGGAGCTGGAGGAGATCGCCGTGGTCACCGGGACCCGGCTGCACCTCGCCAAGGTCTTGCAGGACAAGCCGGAGGAGGGGTACCTGTTGTTCGTCGACATGGACCGGGCGCGGGTCAACGTCGCGCTCGCGTCCAAGCAGGTCGGCCAGCTCGCCCCGGCCGTGCTCGCGTGAACGCGCGGAGCTGGGGGCCGACGGCGGGGCCGGCCGGGCCGCTGGGCACCGCCCTGGCCGACTGCGCGACGGCCGGGTTCTCGGGCGTGCTGCACGTGATCGGCGCGCCCGGCGGGACCATCTACTTCGCCCAGGGCGGGGTCGCGGCGATCGAGACGCCGTGGTCGCCGAGCGCGGAGGTCATGCTGCTGCGCTCCGGGCGCATCCGCGAGCCCGACTGGGAGGCGGCCTACGCGGCGGCGGCGGTGGCGCGCGGCCACATGCGCAGCGAGCTGCTCAGCCGCTCGCTGATCGGCGCGGGCGAGCTGGAGGCGATGCTGCGGAGCACGCTGGCCGACGCGATGTTCGCGCTCGCGGCCGGCTTCGTGGACACGTGCCGGGCCGAGGCGACGACGCTGGAGCACGTGCTCGCGCTGGAGCCGGCCGCCGACGCGGCCTGGCTGGTGGCCGAGGCACGCCGGCGGATGCAGGTCCTGGCGGCCTTCCCCGACCCGCCGCTGGGCGCGCGGGAGCGGGTCATGGCGGTGCCGGGAGCGCTGCGGGCGGCGACCATGCGCGGCGGGGGCCGAGATGAGATCCTGGCCCTCGCCGACGGCCGCCGCACGGCCCGCGACCTGGCCTTCGCGCTCGGGCACGGCCTGTACACGACGCTGCTCACCATCGCCCGGATGCGCGCCGAGGGGCTGCTCGCGCCCGCCGCGCAGGGCGCCGCCGAGCCCGACCCGCGCACCTACCGGCAGGCGTCGCCGAGCGCCGACGCCGGGGCGGTGTCGGCGCTGCCGCGCCGCCACAAGGAGCGCCTCCCCCAGCCACAGCGCAGCGGCGACCCGAACAGCCGGCCGCTGCCCGCCGTCCTGCGCCTGCTCCGCCCCCGCGCCGAGGGGCACTAGACGACGCTGACGGACAACCAGCAGCAGCCGGGCCCGGTTGCGGGCCAGTACACGAAAAAAGGGGGGGTGCAGGGTGGCCGAGGACGCCTTGCTCGCGCAGATGCGAGACCTGCAAGACCGGGTGCCGGGCGTTACCGGCACCGCCGTCGCGAGCCGGGACGGGCTGATCCTCCGGGGGGACACTGGAGGGGTCGACCCGGACAACCTCGCGGCGCTGTCGGCGACGTGGCTCGCCCTGGCGCAGCGCCTGACCCGCGAGGCGGGGCAGGGCGCGCTGCGCGAGGCCATGACCCGCAGCGCCGGCGGGTACGTGGTGATCTACGCCATCGGCGCCAAGGCGGTGCTCGTCCTGGTCGGGGACGAGGGCCTGGACGTGGCCCGGCTGCACCGGGAGTCGTTCGCGACCCTGGACGCCATCGCCGGGCTGCTGGCCGAGCCGGTGCCGTACCGGGCGCTGCAGTAAGCCGCCCGGCCCCGCCACCGCACCGCACCGGGCGGGCGGGGGCGGCGCGGGCCGACCTAGCGGTCCATGAGGCTTAGCGGGCCTTGAGGGTGGTCATCGTGACCGAGGCGGGGTCGAGGGCGTCGCTCATGTGCATGGTGCCGTCCTTGACGGCCGCGTTCATGGCCGACAGCGTGGCCCGGGGCTCGCCGCTCAGCTCGTAGAGGGCGGCGTAGGACGGCCCGGCGCCGGCCCCCTTGGCCGGGATGACCTGGAACCGGCGGCCGGACAGGACGCCCGGCAGGGCACTGAACTCGGCCAGGTGCACCTCGTCGTACCAGGCGTTGAACTCCTCCTCCCGCCCCTGCACCGGGCTGGTGTAGACGATCAGGGTGTACTCGTGGCTCATGCCGGGCCTTCCGTCCGCTCGTGGGCGCCGGCCCGGGCTCCGCTGCCCGTGCGCGCGCGGCCGGCCGCTATCGTTACCCGGATCGCGGCCCGCGCGCAAGCGGGCGGCCTGCGGCGGCCCCCGGATGTCCGCTATCCTCCGTCCGGCGGGCCGTCGGCCCGGTAGCGGCCGGCCGCGGCTGGCAGTGAGACGACTCCCACGGGCCGGTCACGGTATTTCCGGGAATATCTGGGCATTTGGAGGGTCATGAATCGCGAGGTGTGGCCCGGCGAACCGTATCCGCTCGGCGCGAGCTACGACGGCGTCGGCACGAACTTCACCCTGTTCTCCGAGGTGGGCGAGCGGGTCGAGCTGTGCCTGTTCGACGACGCGGGCGGGACCGAGGAGCGGGTCAACGTCAGTGAGGTCGACGGGTACGTCTGGCACTGCTTCCTGCCCGGCATCGGCCCCGGGCAGCGGTACGGCTACCGGGTGCACGGGCCGCATGACCCCGAGGCGGGGCTGCGCTGCAACCCGAGCAAGCTGCTGATCGACCCGTACGCCAAGGCGATCGACGGCCAGGTCCGGTGGGACCAGGCGGTCTACCCCTACCCGCTGGGCGACGACGACCGCAAGCGCAACGACGACGACAGCGCCCCGTTCATCCCCAAGTCGGTGGTCGCCAACCCGTGGTTCGAGTGGGGCGACGACCGCCCGCTGCGGACCCCCTGGCACGAGACCGTCCTGTACGAGGCGCACGTCAAGGGCCTGACGATGCGGCACCCGGAGGTGCCCGACGCACTGCGCGGCACCTACGCCGGCCTCGCGCACCCGGCCGTGATCGAGCACCTGACCCGCCTGGGGGTGACGGCGATCGAGCTGATGCCGGTGCACCACTTCCTGCACGACCACTACCTCACCGACCAGGGCAAGCGGAACTACTGGGGCTACAACTCGATCGGCTTCTTCGCCCCCGACGCCGGCTACTCGGCCTGGGGCGTGGAGCAGCTGACGTCGGAGTTCCGCTACATGGTCAAGACGATGCACCAGGCGGGCATCGAGGTGATCCTCGACGTGGTCTACAACCACACCGCCGAGGGCAACCACATGGGGCCGATGCTGTCGTTCAAGGGCATCGACAACGCCGCCTACTACCGGCTCTCGGAGGAGTACCGGTACTACTTCGACACCACCGGCACCGGCAACACCCTCAACATGCGGCACCCGCACGTGCTGCAGCTGATCATCGACTCGCTGCGCTACTGGGTGAGCGAGATGCACGTCGACGGCTTCCGGTTCGACCTCGCGGCCAGCCTCGCCCGCCAGTTCCACGAGGTGGACCGCCTGTCGGCGTTCTTCGACCTGATCCAGGTGGACCCGGTCGTCAGCCAGGCGAAGCTGATCGCCGAGCCGTGGGACCTCGGCGAGGGGGGCTACCAGGTCGGCAACTTCCCGACCCTGTGGTCGGAGTGGAACGGCCGCTACCGCGACACCGTGCGCGACTACTGGCGGGGGGCCGAGAGCACCCTGGCCGACTTCGGCTACCGGCTCACCGGCAGCTCGGACCTGTACGGCCAGACCGGGCGCCACCCCTACGCCAGCGTCAACTTCGTTACCGCCCACGACGGGTTCACCCTGACTGACCTGGTCTCCTACGACCACAAGCACAACGACGCCAACGGCGAGGACAACCGGGACGGCACCGACGACAACCGCTCCTGGAACAGCGGGGCCGAGGGGCCGACCGACGACCCCGACGTCCTGGGGATCCGCGATCGCCGCCGCCGCGCGCTGATGACCACGCTGCTGGTCAGCCAGGGCGTGCCCATGATCCGGCACGGCGACGAGATGGGCCACACCCAGCACGGCAACAACAACGCCTACTGCCAGGACAACGAGACGTCCTGGCTCGACTGGGAGCACGCCGACACCGACTTCCTGCGCTTTTGCGCCGAGCTGATCGCGTTCCGGCGCCAGCACGCGGTGTTCCGGCGGCGGCGCTTCTTCCAGGGCCGCCCCATCACCGGGACCCGGCAGGCCGACTCCGACATCGCGTGGTTCCGGCCGGACGGCAAGGAGATGGAGCCGGACGACTGGGACCTGGACTTCGCCCGGTCGGTGGCCGTCTTCCTCAACGGCGACGCGCTGCCCGATCCTGACCGGCGCGGCCAGCCGGTCAGGGACGACTCGTTCCTGCTGCTGTTCAACGCCGGGCACGAGGACATCACGTTCACGCTGCCCACCCGCGCATGGGGCCGGCAGTGGGTGACCGAGATCGACTCGACCACGGCCATGGCCCCGGCCGCCGCCGCCCTCTGGCCCACCGCGGGCGCGCCCGGCGCGCCCGCGTCCGGCGCCGCCCGGCGGCGCCCGCACCGGGCGAGCGGGAAGGTGCCCGTCCCCGCCCGCGGCGTGCTGATCCTGCGGCGGGCCTGACTAGCGGGCAACGTTTTCTGCACGGGCCCGGCTGCTCGCGGCCACGCCGCCCGCGCGGTCCGCGACGTCCCGTCAACCGCGGCCAGCGCGGTCGGCAGGCAGGGCCGCCCGCTGGTGGCCGGACAAGACGTCCGGCCACCAGCGGGCAAAACGCAAAGTATGACGTTACGTCGGATGATCACCGGGTAGCCGCAGCCCATGACTACCGAGCTACGCGAGACCGAGCAGAGGAACGGGGGCGGGGCCGCCGTCGCCTTGCCCCCGATGAGCGACCTGCCGGGAGTGGCGACGGTGTCCGAGCCGGTGCCCGAGACGCTCGTCGCCGACTACTACGACACGGACGACCTGCGCCTGCTGCTGGCGGGGGTCAAGCTGCGCCGACGGCGGGGCGGGCCGGGCGAGGGCTGGCACCTCAAGCTGCCCGCCCACGCGGCCGAGATCTGGGGGGCGGCCGCTGACGTCACCGCCGCCGGCGCGACCGAGGCGACGGGCGAGCTGTGGCTGTCGCCCGGCCGGGGGCGGCTGGACCTGAGCGCGGCCGGGGTGACCGAGCACGTGCCGGTGGAGCTGGAGCGGCTGGTCCGGGTGCACACCCGCGGCGGCGCGCTGCGGCCGGTGGCCCGCATCGAGACGCGCCGCTACCGCACCACCTTGCGCGACGCGGCGGGCACGGCGCTGGTTGAGATCCTCAGCGATGACGTGGCGGCCCAGACCGTCGGCGCCGCCACGAGCCAGTCCCGCTGGAACGAGGTGGAGGTCGAGCCGGCCGAAGGCTCGCACCGGCTGCTGCGGGCGGTCACCGAGCGGCTGCGGGCAGCCGGGCTGAGCCCGGCCGCGCGCTCGGCCAAGCTGGCCCGGGCGCTGTCGGTGGACCCCGGTGCCACCACCGGGAGCCCGCCCGCGCAGCGCCTGTCGGCCCGCTCCCCCGCGGGCGACGTGATCCTCGCCTACCTGCGGGCCCAGGTAGCCCGGATCAAGGACCTCGACCCGGCCGTCCGCCGCGACGAGACCGATGCCGTCCACCAGATGCGGGTGACGACCCGGCGGCTGCGGGCCGCCTTGCAGGCGTTCCCGATGGTGCTGCCCGGCCCGGCCACCGCCCGGCTGAACGAGGAGCTGCGCTGGCTCGGCCGGGTACTGGGCACCGCCCGGGACATCGAGGTGCTCAGCGAGCACTTCGCGGCCGAGCTGGACGCGACCCCCGACGAGATGGTCGTCGGCCCGGTCCGGGCGCGGGTCAGCGCCCACTTCGCCCGGCGCGAGGCCGCCGCCCGCGCGGCGATGGCCGACGCGCTGGACTCGGCCCGCTACTTCGCCCTCCTCGACGAGCTGGACGGCCTGCTGGCCGACCCGCCGCTGGCGACGACGGCAGCCGCCCCGGCGGCAGAGCTGCTGCCGCGGGCGATCGGGAAGGCCTACCGGCGGGCGCGGCGGCGGATGCGGCGGGCGCGGCGGATGCGCCAGGGCCCGGCCCGCGACACGATGCTGCACAGCGCCCGCAAGGCGGTCAAGCGCGCCCGGTACGCGGCCGAGGCCGCCCGCCCGGCCGTGGGCGGCCGCGCCCGGCGGCTGGCCACCGGCCTGAAGGCGGTCCAGTCGGCCCTCGGCGACCTCCAGGACGCCGTCACGGCCCGCGCGACCGCGCGCGAGATCGGCATCGCGGCCCACCTGGCGGGCGAGAACGCGTTCACGTTCGGGCTGCTGACCGAGCGGTCGTCCGGCCGGGCGCGCGATGCCCAGCGCGCGGGCATCAAGGCCTGGAAGCAGGCGTCCCGCCCGAAGCTCCGCCGCTGGGTCCGCTAGTCCCCTGAGCGCGCACCCGGCGGGAAGGGGACGCCGGGCGCGCCCGGGCCAGCCGCATCGGACGCGGCGCCCAAGAGCCGGGCGGGCGGGGCGCTTGCCGTAACTGGGGAGGCACGCGCCCCGCCCGTCCCTTGACGTTCCGGCCGTCCCCTTGGCGGTCGGCCGCCTCTTGGCGTTCCGGCCGTCCCTTGACGTTCCGGCCGTCCCTTGACGTTCCGGCCGTCTCCGGCGGCCCGGCCGTCTCCCTGCGGCCTGCCTGTCTCCCTGCGGCCTGCCTGTCCCCCGGCGGCCCGGCCGTCCCCTTGGCGGTCGGCCGTCCCCTTGGCGGTCGGCCGCCTCTTGCTGTTATCAGCTCCGGATTCGGAACTGCCGTCGATTGGACGCATATTTGAGCCAAGCCAACGGCAGTCCGGCGGTCGAGGCGCACGTGTCTTGCTGTTATCAAGCGGGCATGGGACGGCCGCCGCTCCCAGCCGCGGGCGAGCGCGGCCAACGGCGACCGCCAGCCGGAGCGCACCAGGCGGCCACACCCGGGCAGGACCGGGCCGCGAACTGCCGTCGATTAGACGCACAGGTGAGCCGAATCGACGGCACTTGCGCCCGGAACGCGGAGCTTCTTGCTGTTATCAGGGTGGGGCCGGGAGCTGTCGCTAGGGGTGGCGGCTGATGATCACGGTGAGGACGCCGCCGAGGGCGGCGAGGCCGAGGACCAGCCAGGTGATGTAGTCGTTGACGACGCCGCTCTGGAACCGGCGGATGACCACGGTCAGGCCGGCACCGGGCCCGCGGCCGCGGCGCAGCAGGGGCAGCCGCCGCCAGTACAGGGCCGCGCCCGCCACCGCCAGCGCGCCGGCGACGGTGATAAGGGCGATGACGACCGAGGTGAGGGTGACGTCGGCCGCCGCGGGCGGGTACGGGACGCCCGGGGCCGGGTGTCCCGGCGGGGCCGGGCCGCCGAGGACCAGGGCGCCGTAGGCGGCCTGGTCCTCGAAGCGGAGGGCGGCCGCCTCGAAGGCGGCGCCGACGCGGGGAACCAGGGCGAGGCAGCCGAGCGCGAGGCCGCCGGCGACCAGGACGGCGGGCGGGACGATCATCGTCAGCGGGGTCCGGCGCCGGCCCGACTCGGTCTCGCCTTCCTCCTCGTTGGCCTCGGCGGCCATCTGCGGGTCCTCCGCCGGCGGGTCGCCGAGGCCGTAGAACACGCCCCCGGCCACCCGCAGCACGGCGCCGGCGGCGAGCATCGAGCAGAGCGTGAACATCACGTCGAGCCAGCCGGGACCGGCGCTGTCCTCGATCCAGCCCTTGCCCAGGAACGTCGCGAACGGCGGGAGGCCCGCCAGGCCGAGGGCGGCGAGGGTGAACACCGCCCCGGTCACCGGGAGCCGCCGGCCCCGGCCATGCAGCCAGGTCTCGTTGACCGAGTGCAGCCGGTGCAAGGTGATGCCCGCGCACAGGAACAGGGCCGCCTTCACCATCGCGTGGCCGGCCACGTAGAGGGCCGCGCCCGCCAGCCCCAGCGGCGTGAGCAGCCCGAACCCGGCCAGGAACATGCCCGCGTGGCTGATCGTGGAGAACGCGAGCAGCCGCTTGAGGTGCCGCTCGCGCAGGCAGAACAGGGCGCCGGTGATCGCCGTGAGCGCTCCCAGGAACAGGAAGACGTCGCTGATCGCGCCCCGCTGGCCGATCGCGGCCCCGAACACCGACCAGTACACCCGGGCGATCCCGTACAGGCCCAGCTCGACCATCACGCCGGAGAACAGCACGCAGACCGGCGTCGGGGCGACCGCGTGGGCGTCGGCCAGCCAGAAGTGGAACGGCACGACGGCCGCCTTGACCAGCAGCCCGGTGATGATGAAGAGGAACGCCACCACCACGAGGCCGCCGGGCGGGCGGCCGTCGAGGCTGCGGGCGATCTGGGCCATGTTGAGCGCCCCGGTCCGGCCGTAGATCAAGGCGATGCCGGTCAGCGTGAAGTACGCGCCGACGCTGTTGGTGATCGCGAACGTGAGCGCGCCCTGGATCGGGCCGCGCTCCTCGGGCCGGTAGGCGGTCAGCGCGTAGGCGGCCACGCCCATCAGCTCGAACCAGACGAACAGGTCGAACACGTCCCCGGCGAGGCAGAACCCGGTCAGCCCGGCCAGGAAGACGAGCATCAGCGCGTGGAAGTACGACCCGACCCGCTCGAAGTAGCGCCAGGAGAACACCATCGCGGCGGTCATGAGGACCGCGCCGACCAGGGCCAGCCCGCACGCGAACGGGTCGGCGACGAAGTCGATGCCGAGCGCGACCCCGCCCGCGGGGCGGAAGCCCGCGAACCAGTAGACCGAGTCATGCCTGATCGCGGCGGCGAGCAGGAAGCCGAGCATGACCGCGACGCTGGCGGCGGCGGCGACCGCGACCAGGTCCAGGAGCGCGCGCCGCCGGGCCAGCAGCGGGCGGGCGGCGAGCAGGGCCGCCGCCGTCAGCAGCGGGACCACCACGACGAGGGGGAACAGGGCGGGCACGCCGTCAGCCCTTGAACTCGGCCAGGTCGTGCGGGTCGAGCGTGCCGAAGCGCTTGTGGGCCTGGATCGCGAACGAGGCCAGCAGGGCGGTGACGGCCGCCTCCACCACCACGTCGGTCAGGGCGAGGGCCTGCACGACCGGGTCGACCGTCTTGGGGTGCCCGGCCACGTCGGAGAAGTAGGGGGCGATGCCGCCGGTCACGTAGCCGACGGCCACCAGCATCACGTAAGTGGAGGACTGGACGACGATGAGGCAGATGATCGTCCGGATGAGGTCGCGGCTGGTGACCAGGCCGTACAGGCCGCAGGCGAGGATCCAGGCGGCGACCGCGAACGGGAAGCAGGCCATCAGTGCCCCCGGGCGGGCGGGCGCCGCTGGATGAGGAGCGTCTGCTCCAGGAACTCGCCGATGAGCTGGATGAACGCGGCGGCCACGGCGACCCCGACGAGGAGGCTGATCACCGCGATGGTGCCCGACGAGGTGACCGCGCCGGGCGAGCCGGGGCTGCCCAGCGGCAGGTAGTTATCCAGGTAGGGCAGCCCGAGGGGGAGGGCGGCGACGCCGACGGCGGCGAACCCGCCCGCGCCGATCGCCTCGGCCGCGTCCACCACGTCGACCGGGCTGAGCCGCCGGAACGCGATGAACTCACCCGACAGGTAGACGAGGAAGAACGCGGTCGCGAGCAGGACGCCGCCCTGGAACCCGCCGGACGGGCTCGTCTGCGCGTGAGTGGCCAGCCACCAGCCCGCCAGCACGGTCGGCCCGGTCAGCGCCAGCGCCGCCATGCGGACGGCGCCGCTGGTGACCGGCACCCGGCGGCGGCCGCCGGACGGGTCAGTGGCGGACGGGTCAAGGTCGGACGGGTCGTCGCGGGCGGCGTCCGCGCGCTCGCCCCGCAGCCGGCGGAGCACCACGCTCATCCCGGCGACGGCGGCGACGAGGATGAACTCCTCGCCGACGGTGTCGAAGCCGCGGTACTCGAAGTTGATCGCGGACACCACCCCGGTCGCGTTGGTCTGCTGGACGACGCGGGCGGTGATCGCCGGGCCGTACGGGCCGGGGTAGGAGCCGAAGGCCGGGAGCCCGGCGATGCCCCAGCCCAGGAACGCCACCAGCCCGGCCACCCCGACCAGGAACAGCCACCGCCGCTGCCCGGGGGTCACCCCTGGCCCCCGTCGCCACCCGCGCCCGGCGGCTGGCCCGGCTGCCCCGCGCCCGGCTGCCCCGCGCCCGGCGGTGCCTGGTCCGGCGGCGCCTGGTCCGGCGGCCCGGGAGCGGCCGCGCCCGGAGCCGGGGCCGGGTCGCGGACCTTGGCGATCGTGAGCAGCAAGATGAGCGGCAGCGCGACCGCGCCGACGACCAGCTCCGACAGGGTCACGTCGGGGGCCTGGACGACCAGGAACAAGACGGCGAGCAGGAGGCCGTAGAAGCTGAGCGCCAGCACCGGCCGGACCCGGCCCGGGACGGCCACCACCAGGGTCGCGGCCCCGCCGACGAGCAGCAGCACGACGACCTGGAGGGCCTCAAGGGCGCCCGTCGTCATCAGCGTCGCCCTCCTGCCTGGTCCTGATCGCCCGGATCGTGGCGTGCGAGAGGAACGGGCCGGCGAACAGCAGCAGCGCGACGGTGAGCCACGCCTGCCCGGTCCCGTAGTCCAGGCCGCCCTCGGCCAGGACGGCGAGCGCCACGAAGACAGGCGCGACGACCGCGACCGGGGTGACGTAGTGCAGCTTGCGCGTGGCCCCGGGCATGACGAGGACGCCGATCGCGCTGGCCACCACGATGAGGGCCGCCAGGGCCAGGAAGACGCCGGCGGCCACGTCCCGGACGGTCATATCCAGCGCTCCAGCGCCCGCACGAACACCAGGCCGCCGCCGTAGGCGAGCAGCGCCAGCAGCACCGGCAGCTCGAACAGGGCGGCCCGGCCGAACGCCTGCGGCAGCAGCATGAACACCAGGACCACGACGGCGGTCGCGAACTGGTAGGCGACCAGCGCGTCGGCGGGCTCGCCGCGGGCGATGACGATGCCGGCGGGCACCAGCGCCGCGAGCATGACGGTCGCGGCGATCAGGAACGCGGCCGTCACCAGTCCCCCGGTTCTGAGCCGCCCGCTACGGGGCCGCCCGGGCCCGCGTCGCCCGGCTGGGGCCGGTCGCCGGTCAGCCGGTGGACGACCTGGACGTCGCGCGCGGGGTCGAAGGCGACGGCGAGGGTATCGGGGGCGAGGCTGGTCGTCCAGGTCACCAGCACCCGGCGGGTCGCGTCGGGCGGGGCCGAGCCGCCGTAGCGGAGCGGGACCAGGACGTAGCCGCCGCCCGGGACCGTCCCCCGCGCCAGCAGCCGGGCCAGCGCCGCGTAGATCACCAGCGTGTCGCGGGCGACGTCGCCCGGCAGGGCGAGCGCCCGCCGCAGCGGCCGGCCGCGCAGCCACGACAGCCGCGCCCGGACCGGCTCGCCCGCCTGGCTCGAGACCACGGTCGCCAGCAGCGCCGCCAGCACGGACGCGAGCGCCCCGGTCACCAGCTCATCGGGCCGCAGCGAGTCGTCGAGGGCCATCCAGAACCCCATGAGCAGGACCCACCAGGCCGCAAAGGTAAAGGCCGCTCCCCCGGAGAGGGGACCGCGGGACCGGGCCAACCCCTGCGTGGCTCGCTCCCGCGGCTCCCCGGCCAGCGGACCGCTGACTGGCTGAAGGTGGTCGTCGTTCCGCATGACCATGCCCTGGCGTCTGCCCTGGCCGCCGGCCCGTAAACGTCACACCAGTTACACCTCCAGTTACGCATCGCCCCGGATTCCCCCGGCGCCTGGTGGCAGTACCGCACGATTGGCGTGGCTGAGGCCGGGGAGGCTGGAGGGACCGGGACCGGGACCGGGACCGGGAGCGAGGGCGTTAGGCGGGCGGCATCGCGGGCAGGCGGACCGGAGGGGCCACCATGCCCCTGGATCGCCCCGGACTCCCCGGGCCGCCGGGCCGGGGCCGCACTGGAAGGAGCAGGGCATGCAGCAGGAGGAGTTCCTCGGACGGGTGCAGGACCAGGCCGGCCTCGCGGGCCGGGAGGACGCCGTCCGGGCCTGCCGGGCGACGCTGGAGACGCTCGGGGAGTGGATGCCCGCGTCGCTGGCCGACAACCTGGCCGCCCAGCTCCCGCCCGCGCTGGGCGAGGACCTGCGGCGCACGGGCGCGGACACCGACGATGAGCTCGGCAACGCCGGCTTCATCGGGCGGATCGCCGACCGGGCCGGGGTGGGGCAGGAGCAGGCGGCACTGATCGCCCACGCGGTGACCGACGCGCTCGCCGCCGCGACCGAGGGCGGCCTCATGGCGCGGGTCACCGAGACCCTGCCCGCCGATTTCCGCGAGTACGTCATGCCGCAGCGCGGCGCGTGGGGGCAGGAGCCGGGCCAGGTCGGCTACTCCGAGGCGGGCCACCGGGCCGCGGGCGGCACGACCGGCTCGGGGGCGGCGCGACCGGGGGCGGGCTCGCCCCGCCCGGCCTGAGGCCGCCGCACCCGGTGGAGAGCGGCAGGCCAGGCGACGCCGCGGCGGCGCGGCCCCGATCCCGGGGCCGCGGCGGCGCGGCCGGCACGGGCACGGCT
>DATBEM010000046.1:0-1965 GCA_036276115.1 Trebonia sp. | reverse complement strand
AGCAGCTGACCCGGTTCATCATCCGCCAGGTCGACCCGGTCCGGCAGTGGAAGCTCAGCCCGATGGACATCGAGTCCCTCGACAAATGGGACGACTACACCGAGGCCAAGGAGGCGATGTTCCACTACACCGACACGCCCGCCGCGCCGTGGACGGTGGTGAAGAGCAACGACAAGAAACGGGCCCGGCTCGAGGCCATGCGGCACGTGCTGTCGCAGTTCGACTACCCGGGTAAGGACGCCGAGGTCGTCGGCGTCCCGGATGAGGCGATCATCGGCCCGCCCGCGCTGCTGTCCGAGCGGAAATTCAGCCATCCGTTCCCCGAGCTGTAACGCTCCCCGGCCCGCCGCTCCGGTGATCCGGGCCCGCCGCGCGATGACCTCAGCCTTGCTCGGCGGGTCGGCGCCGCTGCGCTCGCAGGTCAGGGCGGCTACGATCCCCGCGCTGGTGAGCAGCCGGCCGAGCTGGGCCGCGGTCAGATCGGGCAGGCCGGTGATCCCCGTGGGCCCGAGCAGGTACTCCTCGCCCATCGCGTCGAGCAGCCCGGCCGAGAACGCGTCGCCCGCGCCGATCGTGTCGCGCACGTCTGCCGGCACCGGGGGGACGGTGAGCTCGGTTCCGTTCCGGCAGAGCCCGAACGCCCCCTGCGATCCCAGCGTCACCACGACCAGGTCCGGGCCGAGCCGCTGCCAGCGCCGGGCCACCTCACCGACCGCCTCGCCCGGGTACAGCCACTCGATGTCCTCGGCACTCGCCTTGGCCACGTGCGCGAGCCCCAGTTGCCGCTCGACCCGCCCGCGCTCGGCCTGGGCGTCGGGGGTCGCGCTGGGCCGCACGTTCGGGTCGTAGAAGACGACCATTTGCCCCATACCCCGGACCCGCTCGGCGAAGGACTCGATCCGGGCCGCTCCCGGGGACAGCGCCATGGCCAGCGATCCCAGGTACAAGGCGGTCACGTCCGGGAACAGCGGGTCCAGGTCGCCCGGCCGCCACATCCAGTCGGCCGTCTCCTTGAGGTAGAAGCTGTAGGACGCCTGCCCGCCCTCCTGGAGCGTCGCGATCGCCAGCGTGGTCGGCTCCTCCGCGGTGACGAAGTCCCGGGCGCTGACGCCATTGCCGGTCAGGTGGTGGCGCAGCATCACCCCGAAGCCGTCGCGGGAGATCCGCGCCTTCAGCGACACGTCCCGCTCCAGCCGGGCCAGGGCCACGGCGACGTTGGCCGGCGCCCCGCCGGGGGTGGCCCGGCACGACCAGTCCGGCGACGCGACCAGATCGACGAGCGCCTCTCCGATGACAGTGATCACGAGATAGCACTTTAGGGCGTCCGCGTGAGCCGCAGGTCAGGCCGCCAGGCCGGTGGCGGCCATTTTGTCGGCGGCCGGGAGGAAGATGGGCGGCATGAGCGAGCACGGTCGCGGCGGGACGCAGACGGGGGACCCCGAGGGGCCGGAGGAGCGCTTCGAGGCGCTGGTCGATGATCTGTGCGGCGTCGCCGGCGTGACGCCGCCGCGCGGCGGCAGCGGCTTCGGGCGCAGCGCGGTCCGGTTCGAGAACAAGATATTCGCCATGTTCGTCCGCGGCCGGCTGGTCCTGAAGCTCCCGCGCTCCCGCGTCGACGACCTGATCGGGGCCGGCCACGGTGACCGGTTCGACGCGAACAAGGGCACGCCGATGAAGGAATGGTTCAGCCTGGGCCCGGAGGCCGGCCTGCCCTGGCGGCCGCTGGCGCTCGAGGCCCTGGAGTTCGCCCGCCAGGCCCGCTGAGCCACAGCGCCTGATCCGGGGAGTTAAAGGCCGTTTTACCTGAATGCAACGTAGTGTTACTTGCCGACAATAGTCGGCGGCTAGGCTCTGCTATCCGCTGCGGCCGGAGGCCGGGCGTGAGTACGACGCACAAAAAAAGGTCACGATAGTAGCAGTCTCCCCGCCGGACAATACCATCTGCGGGCCTGAAAGAAAGTCGTA